>DATHKX010000210.1:0-7103 GCA_035488835.1 Gemmatimonadales bacterium | reverse complement strand
CGACGGCGCGGTTTGGCACCTCGATGTCGGCTTGTCACATCCTGGGGCTGGAGAAGGTCCCAAGGGTCCGGCTGTTCGCCGGTTAAAGTGGCACATGAGCTGGGTTCAGAACGTCGTGAGACAGTTCGGTCTGTATCCGGTGTGGGCGTTGGAGTGTTGAGGGATGTCGTCCGTAGTACGAGAGGACCCGGACGAAGCGACCTCTCGTGTCCCGGCTGTCCTGCCAAGGGCAACGCCGGTTAGCGATGTCGCGCGGGGATAACCGCTGAATGCATCTAAGTGGGAAACCCTCCCCAAGATGAACACTCCCGGGTCGTAAGACCCCTGAAGGGCCGTGGGAGACTACCACGTTGATAGGCGGCAGGTGCAAGGCGCGCGAGCGCTTCAGCCGAGCCGTACTAATTGCCCGTGAGGCTTGATCTCTTCTCGGTCTCGAGGTGAGCCTCGGCACCACTACACACTCGTCGGTTGTCAGGGTTGTTTGCTGGCGACTAGCGCGACAGGGCCACACCCGTTCCCATCCCGAACACGGTCGTTAAGCCTGTCAGCGCCGATGGTACTGCGACTGCGAGGTCGTGGGAGAGTAGGCCGCCGCCAGCGTTCTTCCGAAGCCCGCTCCAACACATCGGAGCGGGCTTCCTTTGTAATGATCCTCCCGCGTTCGCAATTGGCCGGTACTTGGCCCGCCCCTCCTAGGTTGTCGCGTGACAGCTCCCTGGTGCGACGTTACCAGACAATGAGGAGGATGAATATGGTTAGGCTCTCGAGCATATCCGCCGTCGTGGCCGGCGTCGCGCTGCTGGCCGCCTGTACCGACCAACGTCCCGTCTCAACGGGGGTTGGTCTTTCCGCGTCGCGCAATGGTTTGCCCTTTACCGAGGGCCTCGCCAGCCCGGTCTGGCAGACGACGGCGGCCAATCTCGTCGCCGGAGCGACCTTCAATCCGTTCCAAGCGGCGCGCGCGTTCGGCTTGGTTGGTGTCGCGCAGTATCTCGCGGTGCAACGGGCGGAGGGGGCGGCCTCCGATGGCGAGAGCGGTGACGGCGGACGCAGCCGATTGGAGCTCGACCGCGGCGCCGTCGCCGGTGCGTCGGCTGTCGTGTTGACCTACCTCTTCCCCAGCCAAGCGCAGTCGCTCGAGGAAGTGGTCCAGGCGCAGGCGAACGCCGGCCCCGGCGGAGTGCACCCGGCGTTCGCCCGTGGTGAGGCGGTCGGTCGCGCGGTCGGTGCCGAGATCGTTGCGCGGGGGCAGGCGGACGGGTTCAGCAGGCCGTTCACCGGTACCATTCCAACGGGCCCAGGGTTGTGGATCAGCAACACGAGCCCGGCGACGATCGCGGGCGGGCAGCTGCCGGGAGTGACCCCCTGGTTCCTGTCAACCGCGAGCCAGTTCCGGCCGGGGCCACCGCCAGCGTTTGGGTCTGCGGCGTTCCTGGCGGCGCTCGGCGAAATCCGGCAGATCTCCGATACGCGCACGGCCGATCAGATAGCGATCGCCACCTCCTGGGCGCAGGGCCCTGGTACGCCGACCACCGCCGGGTTCTGGATACAGGTCGGCACCGATGGCATCAATCAGCACGGCCTGTCGGAACGCGCAGCGACACACCTGTACGCCTTGCTCGGCGCGACGATGTTCGACGCTCAGATCGGGTGCTGGGACGCGAAGGAGACGTACTGGTTCATTCGGCCGTGGCAGGCGGACCCGCTGATCACCGTCGTCGCCGCGGTAGGAAAACCCAACCACCCGTCCTACACCTCGGGGCACAGCTGCCTCTCCTCATCGGGCGCTGAAGTGCTGAGCACGTTCTTCCCGGAGCAGCGCGATCACTTGAACGCCATGGTCGCGGAGGCGGGGCTGTCGCGCATGTACGGCGGCATCCACTACCGCTTCGACATCGACGCCGGTCAGGCGCTGGGACGAAGTGTCGCGCAGTTCACCATTGCGGCGGACGCATCGGGGAATTCGGTGCTGACGCCCCACTAGAAGAGCGCGCCCCTAGGCGTCTTGGCGCCGGCGCTCCATCTTGAACCTAGGATGTCCAACGCCTTCCCGTCTCTCGCCCTCCACTGTCTGGGCCCTCCCTCGGTCCGGGTGGACGGGCGCGAGGCGCCCCCGGATGTGCTGTGGCGCAAGCACCTCGCGCTCCTCACCTATCTCGCGCTATCCCCGGACGGCACCCGCTCGCGCAGTCACCTGCTCGGCCTGCTCTGGCCGGAAAGTCCCGAAGACAAAGCGCGTCGCTCGCTCAATGAGGCGGTTCGACGGTTGCGCTCCGCCCTGGGCACCGAGCGGCTGCTGACGCGCGGTGATGCGCTGCAGTTGAACGCCGCCGAGCTCGATGTCGATGTACGGCAGTTCGAAACGCTGCGGGCGGAAGGACAGCTCCGCGCGCTGGAGTTGCTGCGCGGAGAGTTCCTCGAAGGGTTCCACGTCGATGATGCGCCGGTCTTCGAGGACTGGATGGACGCCCAACGGGCGCAGATCCGGCAGGCGGCGACCGGGCTGCTCGTCGCCCGGGCCGAAGAGCAGCTCGCCGTGAACCGCTACGTCGAGGCACGCGCCCTCGCCCGGCGCGCGTTGACATTCGACCCGTTCAGCGAGCCGGCCCTGGCCCTGGGCATGCGCAGTGCGGCGCTCGAAGGCGACTCGACCGGGGCGCTGGCGCTGTACCACGATGTCACCGAGCGCGTGGCGCGCGAGATCGGCGAAACCCCGAGCAGCGTGCTGAGCGCGCTCGCCGCCCGGATCCGCGCGGGTTCGTGGCGGCACCCTGGCACGCGTCACGCCGATCTCGAGCCGCCGCTGATCGGCCGCCGGGAGGTGCACGCGCAGCTGTTCGCGCCGCTCGACCGCCACCCGCTCAAAGGCCCGGTGTGCCTGGTGATTGCGGGGGACTCGGGTTCGGGACGGACTCGGTTGCTCACCGCCTGCGCCGAGCGGCTGGCGCTGGCCGGCGCGACGGTCGCGACGGCCCGGCTCCTGGAAAGCGACCACGATGCCTCGTGGAGCACGTTGCGCGCTTTGATGCGAGGCGGGCTGCAACACGCGCCCGGCCTCACAGGCACCGATCACGTCGGGCTGCGGGTCCTCGCCGGTATTGTGCCCGAGCTCGCTGAGCGGATCGCGCCGCTCGAGACACGCGATGTCGCGCAGGTGTCCGATGCCTTGGCGTCGTGCATCGCCGCTGTCGCCGAAGACGATCCACTGGCCGTCCTGATCGATGATGCGCAATGGGCAGATGGATCGACACTCGCGGCGCTCCGGGTTGTGTGGTCCCGCGAGCAGAGGGCCGCGCTGGTGCTGGTGCTTACCCTCGAGCACGGCGCTGAGCTGTCCGCCGAACTGCGGGCGCTCGTCGGAAGCGTGGGTCGTGAGATCCCCGGTGCGGTTGTGCGGCTCGAGCCACTCACGCAGGACGACTTCGCGGCCCTTACCGAGACGATGGCGCCGTGGTGCGCCGGGAAGGAAGAGCGGGAGCGTCTTGCGCGTCGCGTGGCGCAGGAGTCGGGCGGCAATCCGTTCCTCGCCGTGACCCTACTTCACGATCTCGGCCAGACCAATTCGCTGCGCCAGGGTTTGGTCGAGTGGCCACCCGCAGGTGGCACGCTCGACACGTCGTTGCCAATTGCCGTGTCCGAAGTGGTCCGCAGCGCGGTGGCGGCTCGAGTGGCCCGCCTCGATGAGGACAGCACGGCGGTGCTGCGGGCGGCGAGCATCGCCGGGGATGTGCTGGACCCGCTCGTTCTCACCGAGGTGTCGGGCCTGCTCGGCACTCGGGTCGATGCCGCTCTCGACCGGCTCGAGCGTGAACGGTTCGTCGTGTTCGACGGCGGTCGCTACCGCTTCACGGGCCGGCTCATCGCGGCGGTGATCGAGAGCGAGTGCATGCAAGCCGGAGGCCGGCGCCGGCTGCGGGAGCGCTACATCGCGGCGCTCGCCTCCCGCGACGACATCGACTCGCAGCTGCTCCGTGCCGCCTTGCTCGCGTCCGAGCGAGCGCCCGAGGCGTTCGAGGCAGCCGCGCGCGTGGCCGAGCGGGCGTTGGCGCTCGGGGCGCAACGGACGGCGTCTAGCGCGATCCGCACCGCCGCGCGGGCAGCCGGGGCGGACTTCGATCGACTGCGCGTGTTGGAAGCATTACGGCGGCGAGCGAGCGCCGAGGTTGTGGCACAATGACTTGTGGCCTCGGCCCTGGGAATTGGCCGCCGCGTGGCCGCCTCCTCCTACTCTTGGCTTCCATTGACCGTCACGTGGAGGAGATCATGAGCATGGGCCGCTTTGCCGCTTTCGCATTCTCTGTTGGCGTCCCGGCCACGGTGTACGTCGCAGCGTGTGTGCTGCCGGGCGAGCCCTCGGGCGCGGGGCGTGTGACGTTCGTGCTCGACTTTGCCCAACCCTTTCGAGTGCCCCTCGCCGGAGCTGCCCAGCCCTTGGTCAAGATCACGGCTGACGGGCAAGTTCTGTCGGGCGCGAGCTACCATCTGGAGAGTCTCGATGCCACGGTCGCGCAGGTCGATCCGACCCGCCGCGGCATCGAGGGCGTGGCGCGCGGCACGGCGTCGGTCCGTGTGGTCTACGAGACGGCGACCGGAGCGCCGGACACGACGTTCACAGTGCGGGTGGTCGTTTCGCGGGTCGCAGCGAACTCCGCCTCGCTCTCGTTCACGCGGCTCGCCGACACCAGTCGGCTCACCGCCACGGCCTACGACGCAAAGGATGTCGCGGTCCCGAATCTGAAGTACACCTGGTCGAGCGCGGAGCCACAGGTGGCGAGCGTGGACACCGCTGGGCTCGTCCGGGCGGTGAACGAGGGTACGGTCGCGATCACGGCCGAGGCAGACAGCCTGACGGGCTCGTCCAGCGTCAGCGTCACGCAGGTGGCCGCAGCGGTGCGGATGGTACCCAAGCTGGACACACTCCGCACCGTCAGCCGCTCGACGCAGTTCCTGGCCGTCGCCTTGGACGATACGAACGGCGTCATCCGGACCGCCAAACCGCACTGGAGCAGCAGTAACGAGAGCGTCGCACGGATCGATACGGCGGGGCTTGCCACAGCCACCGGCGCGGGCACAGCCAAGGTCATCGCGCGGGTGGGCACCGCGGCAGACACGGCCATCATGGTCGTGGCACAAGTCGTCCGGTTCATAGTTGTGAAGCCGAGCTTCGACACGCTGACTGCGATCGCCGATACGCTGCGGCACGCCGCCCTCGCGTTCGACAGCTTGAACTTCCCGATTCCCAGGCCGACGGTAGAGTGGGCGACGGGCGACACCGCGGTCGCCACGGTCGATGCGACGGGCCTCGTGCGCGCGACGAGGAACGGCGTCGTGCTCGTCACGGCCTCCGCAGCCGGGGTGTCGGCGTTCGCGACGATCGTGGTGCATCAGCAGCCCGCGGCCGCGCAGCTGTCCACGGACCGGGTGACGCTTGTGGGCGAAGGCGACACGGTGCGTCTCAGCCCCCTGGGTCTCGACAAGAACGGCTATCCCGTCACCGATGGCTTGTTTGTCTTCCTTAGTGGGTCCGGATGTGTGGCGTCGCTGCCTGGAAGCGACGCCATATTTCCTTCTGCACAGAGTTCGGCCCTCGTGATGGCGCGGGGCGCCGGCGAGACGTCCATCATCGTCACGCCAGTTTCGGCCATCGGGCTCGGGCGGCCCGACACCGCCACTGTGACCGTCACGGGCCCGCCCGCGGGAGAGGCGGAGATAGCGTACCGGACCTCCTGGGGGATCGAGGCGCTCTGCGCGGTTGGGGGCGCCCGGACGGTGCTGATCCGGGCCGTTGACGCCACTGAGCCCTACGAGAGGCACTTTGATTTTTCGCAACAGGCGTGGTCGCCGGACGGCGCAAGGCTCGCGTTCTACCGCGAGTCGTATCCCTCCTCGAGCTGCGGTTTGTACATCGCGCGTGCCGACGGCTCCGAGGCACAACAGATATCGGACAGGTGCGGCGACCGCCCCGCCTGGTCACCAGACGGAACGAAGGTGGCCTTCGGCGTTGGCACCGACACCATCTACGTCGTGAATGCCGACGGCTCGAATCTCAGACCGCTCTTTGCTTTTGGCCCCGGGCTCGTCTCCTGGCCCACGTGGTCGCCGGACGGGACCAAGCTTGCTTTCGCCGGCGAGCGGCCCGACGATGATGGTTGCATCTTCGTCATGAATGCAGACGGCAGCGGTGCCGTCTGTCTCGGCGAGACTCGGCACGGCCTTCCCCGCACTCCGGCCTGGTCCCCCGACGGCTCGCAACTGGCCTTCGCCCGTTCAGATGCACTTGGCCACAGGCACATCTGGCTGATTAATCCGGATGGCTCCGGCGCCACGAACCTGACGCAGGGCAACGGTGCCTTGGCCGTGGCCAGTGTGCCTGCGTGGTCGCCCGATGGTTCGCGCCTCGTCTTTGAGGGGTGGGTTGAATCGCGGGCCGGGTTAACACAGCTGTTCGTGATCAACCGAGACGGGACCGGGTTGCAGCAATTGGACACCGGCGGCTCGCGCACAGGCCCCTCGAGTCGTCCAACCTGGCGACGCTTGGCGTCGCCTCCAGCAGCGCGAGTGCTCACCGGGGCGCGCCGGGGCTGGGAACGATAACTCCAGGACGATTGGTAACCTATGTGGCTCCCTCGTAGCGGCGACAAGCGTCGACTGCTGGCCGGACCACGAGGCGCGGCGTATCGTATCCCGCGATGCGCTGCCCCAACTGCGCGAGCCCGCTGCCCGACGGCAGCGTGTTCTGCACCAACTGCGGCGCCGACGCGCGCGAGCCGTCATCTACTCCCGCGGCGCCGCTGGACGACGCCGGGGTCGCGAAGCTCACGCGCCTGCTCCGCGAGGAGACCGCGGGTGACTACGAGATCGACCGCGAGCTTGCCCGGGGCGGGATGGGCGTCGTGTACGTAGCGACCGAGATCCAGCTGCGACGTCGCGTCGCGATCAAGGTGTTGCCCCCCGCGCTCACGTTCGGCCAGGGCGCCATCGAGCGGTTCCGGCGCGAAGCCCGCACCGCCGCCGCCCTCGACCACCCGAACATCATCCCGATCTATCGCGTCAGCGCCGGCGGCGAGCTGCTGTGGTACTCCATGAAGCTGCTCGAGGGCAAG
>DATHKX010000209.1:0-3087 GCA_035488835.1 Gemmatimonadales bacterium | reverse complement strand
TGACTGTCTCTCAAGTCCCGAGAAGGGAGGATGATGAAGCGGATTGCGGTGCTGACGAGCGGGGGGGACGCGCCCGGGATGAACGCGGCGCTCCGCGCCGTGGTGCGCGTGGGCGTGTCGAGCGGGCTCGAGGTGGTCGGTGTCCGACAGGGCTACACCGGGCTGATCGCGGGCCAGCTCCAGCCGCTCGGGCCCCGCGACGTGGCCAGCATCATCCACGTCGGCGGCACCATGCTCGGCAGCGCCCGGTGCGCCGAGTTCCGCACCCCCGAAGGGCGGAAGTGCGCGCTGCAGGTGCTCGAACAGGCCGCGATCGATGGGCTGGTCGTGATCGGCGGCAACGGCTCGCTCTCGGGCGCCCACGCGCTGTCACAAGCGGGATTCCCGGTGATCGGCGTCGCCTCGACCATCGACAACGACCTGAACGGCGCGGATATCACCATCGGTGTCGACACGGCCCTCAACACGGCGCTCGAAGCGATCGACCGGCTGAAGACGACGGCGACTTCACACCAGCGCGCCTTCGTGGTCGAGGTGATGGGACGCTCCCACGGCTACCTGGCGTTGATGGTGGGCATCGCCGGCGGAGCGGATGTGATCGTCATTCCCGAAGTGGAAAGCGACCCCGACACCGTGGCCGCGGCCTTGCACGACGCCTACGTCCGCGGCAAGCGGCACGCCATGGTGGTCGTGGCCGAAGGGGCGAAGTGGAACGCGACGGCCTTGGCCACCTACGTCACGAACCACCGCGACCGGATCGGCTTCGAGCTCCGCGCCACGATTCTCGGGCACGTGCAGCGCGGCGGCGGACCGGGCGCCTTCGATCGGCTGTTGGCCAGCCGCACGGCCGCGCAGGCGGTGGACCTCCTGGCCGCCGGGAAGTCCGGCGTCTATACCGCCCTGGTGAAGGGACTGATCTCCGCGCTGCCGCTCGAGCGCGCGCTCGTTCCCAAGCCGCCACCCGACCCGGAGCTGGTCAAGCTGGCGCAGCGGCTGGCGCGCTGAAGGCGCGGCCTAACGCCGTTTCCCGATCCACTCCCGCACGTCCTGCTCCAGCAGATCGAGCGGCAGGGCGCCGTTCCGGAGCACTTCGTCGTGGTACGCGCGGATATCGAACCGCGGCCCGAAGGCGGCGGCCGCGGAGTCGCGCAGCTCGCGGAACTTGAGCTGGCCGATCTTGTAGGCGAGCGCCTGGCCGGGCCACGCGATATAGCGGTCGACTTCGACGGTGATGTCCTGCTCCGCCTTGGGGGCGTTGTCCTTGAAGAACTGGAGCGCCTGCTCGCGCGTCCACCCCATCGCGTGGATCCCGGTATCGAGCACGAGACGGACTGCCCGCCACATCTCGTAGGTGAGCTGGCCGAACTTGGAGTACGGGTCCTGATACATGCCGAGCTCGGGCCCGAGACCCTCGGCGTAGAGCCCCCAGCCCTCGACGAACGCCGTATAGCCGCCGTACCGGCGGAACTCGGGCACGCCGTCCAGCTCCTGGGCCAGCGCGATCTGCAGGTGGTGGCCGGGCACCGCCTCGTGCAGGCTGAGCGCCTCCATCTCCCACTTGGGCCGTGACTTCAGGTCGTACGTGTTGACGAAGAAGTACCCCGGCCGCCCCGCCTGGAGCGAGCCGCCCTGGTAGTAGGCGGTGGTCTGCGACTTTGCCATGAACGACGGGATGGTCGTGACGCCGTACGGCAGGCGGGGCAGCTTGCCGAACAGCTTGATCAGGCCCGGATCGGCGCGCTTCGCGATGTCACGGTAGGCGCGTACCAGGCTGGCCGAGTCGTCGTAGAAGAACTGCGGGTCGGTCCGGAGGAATCGCGCGAAGTCGGCGAAGCTTCCCTTGAACCCCGTCGACGCGATGACGCTGTCCATCAGCGCCCGGATGCGTTGCACTTCGCGCATGCCCAGCGCGTGGATCTGGTCCGGCGACAGCGATGTGGTCGTGAACTGCTTGACCCGATAGGCGTACCAGGCGGCGCCGTCCGGTAGCTCCCGCATCCCGATCGACTCCCGCGTCTTCGGGAGGTAGGTCCCCACCACGTAGTCGTACAGCTTCCGGTACGCCGGCGCCACGCGCTGGGTATACGCGTCGCGCGCCGCCTGCGTGAGCCGTTCGCGCTCGCTCGCCGCGATTGTTGGGGGAAACTGCGCAAACGGCCGCAGCAGCGGGCTCGCCATCGGATCGTCGGGGGTGATGCCGCGGATCTGGTCGGGCACATCGCGCAGCGTCACCCGCGGCGGTGTGATCCCGGCCTCGAGCCCCTTCCCGAGCAGCACGATGGTCTGGTCGACCAGCGCGGGGACGCCGTTCAAGCGCGCCAGGATGTCCTCGTAGTCCTGGACGCTCGTCGTGGGCATCTGCGCCAAGAGCTGGCCCACGTCCTGCTGCACACCACCGAGCTGGGTGATCGCGAAATACTCGTCCTTGAAGCGGGTGCCTTCGATCTGCTCCTCGAGCCCGCGCCGGAACAGATCGTAGTTGAGCCGATCCGCAGAGGACAGGCGATCACGACGGATCGCTTTGACGACGCCGAGCGGCTGCTGCAGCTCTTGCTTGCGCCGCTCGATCGCCTGGAGCGAGTTGTCGGTCCAGCGGGCGTTCTGACCGGGGTACCCGACGTACGTGGCGAACTCGGGGTACTCGGTCATCACATACTGCCAGTTCACCCGGAACAACTCGTGAAGGCGAGTGCTGTCACTCAGTTTGCGCGGATTCCGAACGAGCTCGCCGTAGCGGTCGTGGAATGACCGGCCGGACGCGGGCTGCTGAGCGGACGCGAGAGCCGCCGCGAAGAGCACGCACGCGGCACCCACCGCACCAATCTTCCACGCCGTCCCCCCTCTCCACATTGTGGAGAGGGGGACAGGGGGTGAGGCCCTCACTTCGGCGTCTCCGGCGCAGGCCGCCGCAGCTCCGCGGCCTTGGCCACGATCCTCGGCAGGTTAGCCGCCCGGAGCGCCGTGTTCACCGCCTGAAGCTCGCGACCCAGGACCGCGCGCAACGCGAGCAGCTGACGCTGCAGCTCCGGTGCGAACATGCGGTACACGTCGTATACCTGCGCGGTCGGGCGGGCGTCGATACCGGCG
>DATHKX010000208.1:0-2397 GCA_035488835.1 Gemmatimonadales bacterium | reverse complement strand
GGGTCACACTCGCAGTCCCACCCGATCGTCATCCCACATTGCTTGCAGGTCACCATGCGTTCACTTCCGGCGCACCCCCTTGCGGCCTTTCTTGAAGCGGTGCGACACGACGATGAACCGTCGCGCGAGCTTGGCAAAGCCCTGAGCCCGGCGCAGCGCGCGCCGGAGTGCCCGCGGGTTGGCGACGTTCATGCGTCTACTCTTGACTAGCTCGGTGTGCTTCGGGTGGATCGCGATCCCCGGCATCCATCGCGACGTCCCGCCACCACGGGTGACGTACGTGGACTTGTTCAGGCGGTAGCCGCGCATCACCATCCCGCCCGTCATCATCGGCATCAGGCCCATGCCCGTCCCCGGCGGCACGATGATCTGGGTGCCGACCGGCTTGGGCGGCGTCCCCCCGCGCTTGAGCGCATCGTCATGCTGCTTTTGCAGCGCCGGGGTGAGCCCGGTGCTAGTCCCACCGGCGCCCAGGGTCTCGCTCTGAATGTTCTGGGTGATCGCGCCGATCGTGCCCTTCGCCGCGCCGGTGAGTGCGCCGATGGGCCCGCCCTTGATGAAGCCGCCAATCGCGCCCCCGACCACGCCCTTGACTCCGGTGAACAGGTTGCCCAGGAACCCGCCGGCGTAGTAGCCACCGGCGTAGTAGCCGCCTGCGTAGTAGCCCATCAGAACCCTCTCAATTTCCGGCGGATCGCCAGCAACGGGTTGGCCTGCCGTTCCTCGACCGTCGACTCTCCCGGCTCGGTAGCGTCGTCCGTCGTGTCTTTCTTCGCGCGCGCGCGCTCGCGCGCGCCGAGTTGGTACAGCACCCGCTCGCAGGTGTTCAAGACTTCGACCTGGCGCTGCGCGTTGTCGATTTCCAGCTTCTCGACTCGGTTCGCGAGTGCTTCGAAGCCGTCAGGCAGCGAGCTGCGAAATGGCCACATGTACACCCCCCCCCTGGACCCCCCCCCGTACGCTGCGACCGAGAGCCACCCATGTGGCGGGTCGGTCGCAGGCGCGCAGGGACAGATCTTCTATGTGGAATGAGGCTTATTCTGTCAAGAGGCGCGTCCCGCCTGGTACCGGGGCTTCGGGTGCCTTTCGGGGTGTTTGTGGCACCTGGGAGGCTCTAGGCGCGACGATCGGCGCAAAAGAATGGGGGCTTGACGGCTGTCCACCCCCCCCCCGAACAAACGCCGCTAGCGCTCGAAGTGGATCGGATCATCGAACCGGCCGCCCCACCGACCCCCGACCGACTCCCAGACGCCGCCCATGCGCGCCAGCGTCTTATCGTCGGCCACGACATCGAAGGCGCGGCCCTGCTCGTGCAGTGAGCGGCCCGGCGGCGCGGCGGGGTACTTCGACTCACCCCGGAGCCAGGCATTGTAGAGCGTCACCTGCTCGCGCCAGGTGCGACGGACTGAGGAGACCTGCACATGCGGGAATTGGATCAGAAGCCACCGCGCCCACGGCAGCAGCCAGGGTTGGAGCGTCTCGAGGCCGCGCGCTATGGGTTCACCTCTTCCTGTCGCAGCCCGCGCTCGTACCACCGGAACGAAGCGGTCAGCGTAGAGACGCCCACCGGGCCTTGCCGGAGTTGAAGGCCCGTTCCGGGACCGAGCACGATCGGTTGGAGGTCCTCGTACGTGACGAGTGCCTGCGGTGTCACCTGGTCGAAGCTGGAGCCGCCATCGGGCGCGGCCGGGGTGGCCACCATCATCCGAGCCGCCATCACGCGCGCGGCGATCACCCGCGGATCCCGCGTGTCGACCGGACCCTCAGTCGCGGTGTCGGCGTAGCCCGCTGGCGGCGCCGCGGCGCGCACGAACGCGTAGGCGATGAAGTTGACCGTGGTCGAGCTGAACCGAATGCGCGTGACGACGACGAGCGAGCCCGCCTGGCCCTGCGGCGGCGGCGGGTTGTAGAGCATGATCTCGGGCAGGGTGCCCGCGCCACTCACGGCCTGCGCGAATGCCGCGGCGAGCGACACCCGGCCGATAAACTTGAACTCGGGCCGGTCGGTCTCGAGCGTGATGCCGGGTGGGACGATCTGGTCGTCCCCGGTCAGCGCGAGGATCGCCTGCGGGTAGCGCGGCGCCCCCTCGTAGCCGATCACACCGGCTCCACGTTGCAGTAGCCGTCCACGGTGGGCGTGCCGGCGAGGATCTCATCGTTTGAGACGATCAGCTCGTCACCGGCTTCCCCGATGAACTGGATGACCGGGGTCGTCTGGGGAATCGGCGTCACGCCAGCCGTGCCCCCACCGTGCACGTTTGCCTTCTGCTTGATGTTCTGCGCCCCACTGTCGATCGTCTCCTGGACGCCCAACGTCGTGGCGCGTTGCTGGATGGTCACCAGGGCACGGAACGGCAGGCGCCGGTACTTCCAGAGCTGCAGCGGTCGATCGTCGCG
>DATHKX010000207.1:0-5015 GCA_035488835.1 Gemmatimonadales bacterium | reverse complement strand
GCGGCGCAGGGTGCTCCGGACTATCCGGAGCGTCCTCCTGCTCCGCCCGAACAGGTCGCGCGTGGCCAGCAGCTCTTCAAGAGCAATTGCGGCTTCTGCCATGGCTCGGACGGCAGGGGCGGAGAAGCGGGACCGAATCTGGTTCGGGCGCAACTGGTTCTCGCTGATCAACACGGAGAACTCATTACTCCGATCGTCCAGAACGGCCTTCCCGCCCAAGGGATGCCAAAGTTCAGCTTGAGTGCGGCGGACATCGCCGCCATCGCCGCCTGGTTGCACAGCCAGCCGCTGTCCGATCGTGGCACGCCCAGCACCCTCGATATCCTGGTGGGCAACGCCAGGGAAGGGGAAGCCTATTTCAACGGAGCTGGACACTGCGCGCAATGCCACTCGGTCACGGGAGACCTCGCCGCGATCGGCGCCAGGTATGAACCGAAAACGATTCAAAACCTGATCGTGTCCGGCGGAGGCGGCAGGAGCTTTGGTCGCCGGTCGGCCGGCGCTGCAGCGCCGAAGGTGCCGCCCACGACCGTAACGGTCACGCTCCCCTCGGGGCAGACCATAACGGGAGATCTCGATCACATCTCCGCCTTCGTCGTGGCGCTGCGTGCGCCAGACGGTACATACCGCAGCTTCGCCAGACACGGTGCGATCCCGAAGGTCGTCGTCACCAATCCAGTGCAATGGCATATCGACATGCTGCCGCAGTGGCGCGATTCAGATATTCATAACCTCACGGCGTATCTCGTCACCTTGAAATGAGGGAGGCGATCATGACGAGAACAGCCACGCTTCTTTTGATTGCGTTCTGTTTGGCGCGCGGGTCGCTCGTGGGCCAGGGATTGGATCCCGCGTTGCTGACGAAGCCCGCGACCGACGCGTGGCCGACCTACGCGGGCGACTATTCGCAGCGTCGGTACAGCACGCTCGCGCAAATCGACACGACCAACGTTCGGCACCTCTCGCTCGCGTGGGTCAGCCGCCTCACGGCTGGAGCCGGCGGTGGTGAAGGGGGATTCTTTGCGCCACCTGCGCCTCCGACGGTCACCGGGGGTGTGGCGGAGAATCCGGTGAACATCCCCGGATCGACCAGCGGCTCGCCGCGTCTGTCGGGATCGATTCTGCAGGTGAACGGCATCCTCTACATCTCGTCGCCCGACAATGCGTGGGCGATGGACGCGCTGGACGGGCACATTCTCTGGCACTACTGGTGGCAGTCGCGCGGGGGCACGCACATCGGCAATCGTGGCATGGCGATGTACGGCGACTGGCTGTTCTTCGAGACGCCGGACGACTATCTCGTTTCGCTCGACGCGAAGACGGGCCAGGAGCGCTGGCACAGAGAGATCGCGGACTTCAACCAGCAATACTTCTCGACGACGGCACCAGTAGTGGTCGGCGATCATGTACTGGTGGGGACGGGTGACGATCTGGACGCACCGGGATTTCTGCAGTCATTCGATCCGAAGACCGGGGATCTGCAGTGGAAGTTCTACACGGTACCGATGAAGCAGGGGGATCCGGGGCTCGACACCTGGGCGAGCCTGGACGCGGCGCAGCATGGGGGCGCGCAGGTCTGGATCCCGGGGTCGTACGATGCCGAGACGCACCTGTACATCTTCGGAACGGGTAATCCAACGCCGGCGTACACGGCGCGGGTGCGCGGACCGCGCGATGCGCACACGAACCTGTACACCTGCTCGGTGGTCGCGGTGAACGTCGAGACGGGAAAGATGGCATGGTACTTCCAGACGTCGCCCAACGACACGCACGACTGGGATTCGACGCAGCCGACAGCGCTCGTTGACGGGATGTTCGGGGGGAAGCCGCGGAAGCTGGCGATGCAGGCGTCGCGCAACGGCTACTTCTTCGTGCTGGATCGCACCACTGGTGAGCATTTGCTCACGATGAAGTTCTCGGACGCGGCCAACTGGGCCGCGGGCATCAACGCCAACGGGCAGCCCGAGCGGAACCCGGAGAAGGACAACACGATCGCCGGCTCGCTGGTATCGCCGGACAACGGCGGCGCGACCAACTGGTTACCGCCCAGCTACGATCCCCGGACGGGACTCTTCTATGTCGTGCTGCGCGAGCTCTACTCGATGTATTACCTGACGTCGACGGACCCGCGCATGATGGTGGGGCTGGGCGGCAGCGAGCAGGATGTCGTTGGATCGCTCGGAACCTCGATCGCCGCGATCGATTATCGGACGGGAAAGCTCGCCTGGAAATATCGCTTCGAGGGAACAGGGGGCGGATTTGGCGGCGCCAGCGGTTTGCTCACGACGGCGGGCGGTCTGCTGTTCGCCGACGACGGGGCCGGGAGTCTGGTTGCTTTTGGCCTGCGGGGGAGGAAGTCGCCCGTGCCGCTCTGGCACGCCCATATCGGTTCGGTCGAGAACGCTCCGGAGACGTACACGGTAGGCGGCCGCCAGTATGTGCTGGTGACGGCCGAGGGAGCGCTGTGGGCGTTTTATCTGCAGTAGGTCGGGCCGGGGTCTACTACGCCGTATCCGACTGGGGTTGTAGGCTTGGGCTATGGGCGCCGGCGCCCTTGAATACGAGCCACAACATGATCGCCAACTCTCCGAACAGGGCGGGCTGGGAATAGGCGAACACCTTGTCCTGATAATCCGGAAAGAACAGCCCCGTGAGGCTCAGGACTACATAGGCGACGCCGTTGATGATCAGCCACACGCCAATGAAGCGCGGCAGGAAACGCGACTTATACGCCAGGGCTCCCATGGGGAAGAGCCATAGCCCCCACAAGATCTCGGCGGCGACGATCTGAGCGTGATGCAACCGGAGGAACAGCAGGACCAGTGCGTCACGCTGCGGCTTGTCGAACACCGACAAGAAGTCGGCGCCGCCCGCGCTCCTGCTCCGGGCGACCATGAGGGCGCCGGCATCGCTCACCACGTTCACGAAGTTGATGAGGGCGGGCATCACGCCGCCCACGATCACGAGCAGCACAGCGAGCTGCTGGTCGACGCCTTTGAACAGCCGGTAAAACGCGAGCACGAGGAAGATCAGGACCACGGCGCCGAACAGATCGCTCAACATCCCGAACCGGAAGAGCCACTCGTGCGCGGCGATGTTGCTGGCCGTCGCGGCCGCGTTGTCGTGCACGAAGAGTTTGTTGGGGATGTAGATGAGGCGCAGCGGGCCGAGCAGAACGAGGAGCAGATACCAGAGGCCAACGACTCTTCCTGGATTGCGGGCCGAGTTCATGTGCCCTCCGTTCCTGAACGGGCGCGGTCAGAGTTTGGGAGAGGTACGCGACCAGCGAGTGGGAAGTTTCGAAGAACTGGTCATCCAAGCCCGGCTGCTCGCACGATCAGAAACACCCCTGCGCCTAGGGCGACGGCCCCGGTGGCTCGCGCGACGCGCTCACCGGCCGGGGCAAGACGTTCGACGGTGATGGCGGCTGCGACGACAGCCATCGCGACAACGTTCATGACCCCGATGACCAGGAGGATGGCCATCAGACCGACACAGCACTGGCTGCAGTGGAGACCGAGGCTCAGGCCGTGTTGCCAGGCGGTCTGGCCGGGCGTACGAGCGTCCCGGCAACAGGCGAGATGACGTGCCTTCCAGGCTGTGAACTGTAGAAGGCCGGCCATCAACACGACGACGCCGACCGCGATCGGGGCGGGGCGGGGCAGCGCGACGCCGAGGAGATAGGCGACCATCCCGAAGGCGGTCCAGACGGCGAAGTAACCGACGCCCACGAGGGCGGTCATCGGGCCGAGGCCGGCCTGGCGGTAACGCCAGAGCGTCGGGACCAGGGACGGCAGCATCATCGCGACCATCATCACGACCCACATGGCCAGGAACGACGCCGCGGCGCCGAGCCATGTCTGTCCGGACATCGGCATCGTGCTCATCCCTTGTCGTACTCGTCGTGGCGGCGCCACCAGACGCCTGTCTCGTTGCGCCCCTTGGAGGCGCGGTCGAGCCACTGGTACATGCCCCAGAGACCGTCCAGTCCGCGCGCATAGGTGGAATAGGTGTGGTAGACGACACCGTCCTCGAGCACGAACGCGCTCATCCCCGGCCTCTCGCGCGTGTACGTGGCCGGGTCGGTTCCGGTCATGGCCGCGTTGTCGCCGACAGGCGTCCCCGGCATGCGGCTCGCCATCCCCTCGTCGCTGCGTAACTGCCACGCCGGCTCGCGCCGGTAGTTGTATTCGATGCCCCCCTCGCGCTGTTGCTCCTCGGTGAATGAGGCGTTGAAGTCGGCGTTGAAGTCGCTGCCGGACGAGGACGCCCAGGGGAAACTCCACCCCATCCGCCGCTTGTACGCCTGCAGCTTCGCGAGCGGCGCCCGCGACACCGCCGCAAGCGTGACGTCGTGGTTGGCCAGGTGCACGGCGAAGCCGTCGAAGCCGTCCGCGATCGTCGAGCAGGTTGCACACCCCGCCGTGTAGGCAGGCCCGAACATGTAGTGATAGACGAGGAGCTGCGAGCGCCCTCGGAACAGGTCTGCCAGCGAGGCGCTCCCTTCGTCGGTCTCGAATGTGTACTCCTTGTCGATCCGGACCCACGGCAGCTGCTGCCGTCGCCGCGCCAGCTCGTCGCTGCGCCGCGTCAGCTCCTTCTCCGCCTTAAGCAGCTCGAGCCGCGCCGCAAGCCACTGTTCACGTGTCCCGGTCGTGTGCTTGGTCATCGCTCTTCTCCCTATAGTTAGTCTTCGACGAACGCCCTCAAGCGCTCGGCCGCGTCGTCCCACTGCGCCGCGATCTGGTCGATGTACCGCTTGGCTCTCTCCAGGCGTTCGCGGTTCAGGTCCCAGACCTGCTCACGCCCTCGGCGGGCGTGGCGTACGAGCCCCGCGTCGCCGAGCGCGTGGAGGTGGCGCGTAATCGCCTGACGCGTCACCCCGGTCCCCTCACTGAGACGAGTAATCGACAGCGGCCCGCTGGCGGATAGACGTCCCAGCAGGCGGAGCCGAGTCGCGTCGCCCAACGCGGCGAATAACGGCACCGCGCCGGGGGGGGGCAGGTGCAGCGCGG
>DATHKX010000206.1:0-15611 GCA_035488835.1 Gemmatimonadales bacterium | reverse complement strand
CGCATCGATGGCAGCCGAACCGGTCGACCTCCTCGTCATCGGGGGCGGTATCACTGGCGCCGGGATCGCTCGCGACGCGGCGCTCCGAGGCTTTCGCACGGCGGCAGTAGACAAGGGCGATCTCGGGGGCGGCACCTCGTCGCTGTCATCACGGCTCATCCACGGAGGGATCCGCTACCTCGAGCAAGGAGAGTTTCGCCTCGTCTTCGAGGCGAGCCGCGAGCGCCGCGTGCTGCTCCGCATCGCGCCGCATCTGGTGCATCCCCTGCCGTTCCTGTTCCCGGTGTACCGCGGAACGCGGGTCCCCGCCTGGAAGCTCCGCACGGGGATGTGGGTGTACGATCTGCTCGCGGCCTTCCACAACGTGAAACCGCACCGCTGGCTGGGACGCAAGGCCACCCACCGCCTCGAGCCCGGCCTGCGGGACAAAGAGTTGAAGGGCGCGGCGTTGTATTACGACGCGCAGACCGACGACGCCCGTCTCGTGATTGCGACCATGCGGAGCGCCGCGCAAGCGGGCGCCCTGGTCGCGAACTACGCCGAAGTCACGGCGCTCCTCAAGCCGGACGGCCGGGTTGGCGGCGCGACGGTGTGCGACGGACTGACGGGTCGCGTCACGACGGTACGGGCGCTCGTGGTCGTGAATGCCACCGGGCCGTGGGTCGATCGCGTGCGGCGCATCGACGATGCCGGAGCGGAGCCCCTGCTGCGGCCTACCAAAGGGGTACATGTCGTGGTGCCCCGCAAACGTGTCGGGCACACGCACGCGGTCACGCTCACGTCACCGATCGACGGGCGCGTGATGTTCGTGCTGCCGTGGGGCGATCTGAGCTACATCGGGACGACCGACACGGACGACGACGCGTCACCCGACGAGGTGCGGGCGACGGCGGACGACGTCGTCTACCTCCTGCGATCGGCCAACGCGTTCTTCCCGCACGCGCGACTCTCCCCGGCCGACGTCATCGCCAGCTGGGCGGGCCTGCGACCCCTGTTGCGACCGCCGCAGGAGGTCGCGCCGTCGGCGGCCTCGCGCGAGCACCGCGTGGTCGAGAGCCCGAGCGGCCTGGTGACGATCGCCGGCGGCAAGCTCACCACCTACCGGGTCATGGCGCGCGAGGTGGTGGATCGAGTCGCGGCCCGCCTGCACGAGCTGGACGGCCGTCCCCGCGCCCCGCGCGTGCCCACGGACCGGCTAGCCCTCCCGGGAGGCGAGACTGCCGACGTGGAAGGACTCGTCAAGGCGGCGATGGACCGGGGGGTAGTGGAGCGGACGGCCCGCCATCTGGTCGCGGGCTACGGCAGCGAGGCGGCGGCAGTGCTCAACCTTGTGGACCGCGACCGGGCGCTGGGACGATCCATCGTGGCCGGCCGGGCGGCATTGTGGGCCGAGGTGGCCCACGCGGTGGAGCGCGAGATGGCGGTCCGCCTCTCGGACGTGCTGGTGCGGCGGCTCCACCTGTTCTACGCGACGCGCGACCAGGCCGTCCCCGCGACGAGCGCGGTCGCGGATTGGCTGGCGGGGGCACTCGGCTGGGATGCGACCCGCCGTGCGGAGGAGGTGGCGGCGTACCTGGGCCTGGCGGAGCGATCCCGCGCCTTCGCCAAGGAAGCGGCGCTCAGCTCCATCCTCTGAGGCTCCGGATGTAGTCGTGCAGCACGAGGAACTTCTCGAACACCGGCACGCCCTTCCGCTTGCGCCCGAACTCGGCGAACAACTCGCGCAGTCGCCCCCGCCGCGCGACGTAGAACCGGAACGTCTCGGCGAAATCCTCCTGCGGGTGCGTCGCGGCGTACGCGGTGACGTAGTTCGGGAGCGTGGTGGTGACGCCCCGGCGCTCGAAGTCGACCCACTTCGAGTCGGCGACGCGGTACGCCTTGCGCACCTCCCCGAAGGCGCGCCGGAACCGCCCGGTGCGGGTGAACGACCAATTGTGATAGAGGAACGAGTGCCCCAGCTCGTGCAGAATCAGCCCGGTCAGCATGTTCCACGAGATCTCGTCGCGCCGCCATCGCTTGCTGGTCACGTAGCGGCGCTCGATCTCGATGATCTTGGGCGTCCGGTGCGTCACGCCGGAAACTCCCGGCCGCAGCAGCACGCGGTACTTCCAATCCTTCAGGCGGCCGACGACCAAGAGCTGCCGCGCCCGGCGCAGCGCCTGGCGGATCAAGTCGCGCCCGGTGGCGTCTTCGCCGCACCACGGGCAGACGTCCATCCAATCGTTCACGCCCTTGTTGCAGTGCGGGCAGATGTTCTGGAACTCCTGGTAGCGCCATTTCTGCGGGCGCCCGCACCAGGGGCACGATCGCATTGGGTACATCACGCCGCCGCCGCAGCCCCACTGGCAGCGCCGGTGGTATTTGAACCCCTTTGGGGCCTTGAGCGGTTCGGCGCTCGAATCGCGGTCGGCGATGTCGCGACCGCACCAGGGGCAGAACGAGAAGCTGTCCGACACCACCCAGCCGCAGTAGTAGCACTCCGCGCCGGTATCTTTGGTGGCGTCGCGCCACTCGAGCCGGCGGCCGCAGTTCGAGCAATTCGCCCAGAAGCGCTCCACTTCCGCCGCGCAGGTGGGACAGCGCAGCTCAGGCGTCGGGGTCTCGCGCTTACGCGGTGCCACGCGCCGTTGCCTCTTCCACGATCCGCTGGATGAAGGCGTTGTAGCTCATCCCCGCCTTCCCGGCTGCATCCGCCATCTCGTTCTCCTGCGCGAGAAACGGGTTGGGGTTCACCTCCAGGACGTAGACGGCGTCGTCGTGCGTCAGTCGCAGGTCCACGCGTCCGTAATCGTGGAGCCACAGGGCATGAAACGCCGTGGTGCAGGTGTCCGCAATCTTGGCCGCGACTTCGTCCGACAGCCCCTTCGCGAACACATTCTTGATCTTCTTCCGCTTGCGGTACTCCTCGTCCCACTTGGCCTTGTACGTCGCGATACGATGCTCCCCATCGGCCTCGCCGAACGTCAGCTCGACGATGGGCAGGACCTGGAGGGTCCCGTTCCCGATCAGCCCGACGTATAGCTCCCGGCCTTCGATCAGCTCTTCGACTATGGCCGCCTGGCGGAACTTCTCATGGATGAACTTCACCCGCACACCAAGTTCCTCGTCGTCCTCCACCACGGAGGCCTGCGCGATGCCCACGGATGCGTCCTCCAACAACGGCTTCACGATGAGCGGGAACCGCAGCTCGGACGGGCGCACCGGCTTCTCCCCCGGGCGAAACTCGGCGAACGCCGGCACCCGGATCTCGTGGTGCGCGAGGATCTTCTTGGTGAGCGACTTGTTGCGCGCGACGAGCAGCCCGGTCGGCGACGATCCCGTGTAGCGATACCCGTGCATCTCCAGCACTGTGGCAAGCGCGTACTCGTGCCGGGCGTGCCCGCGGAACGACTCGCACCCGTTGAACACGAGCTTCGGCTGGAACGCGGCGAGCCGCTCCAGCACCGGCGCCAGTTGGTCGGCGACGCCGACCATCAGGACGTCGTGTCCCTGGGCCAGCAGCGCCCGACCCACGTCGTACTCCGCCTCCTCGACCTTCGCGTCGACTTCCTTCTTGTAGTCGGCGTCCTCCCAGTCGGGGTGCAGGGTATCGAACACGACGGCGATCTTCATGCTCTCACCCGCTGCATGTCCCGCCCGATTGTCGTCAGCGCGATGAGGATCACCAACCCCCCCACGGCGCCTGCCGTCGGCAGCAGCAGCATCGCGGGCCGCAGGCCGAATCGGTCGGACAGATACCCGATGAGCGGCGGGGCGATCGCGTCGCCGGCGAGGTGTGAGAACAGCACGTAGGCGCCGAGCACCGACGCGCGGACGGCCGCCGGCACCACGTCGAGGATAACGGCCGACAGCGGTCCGTTGTACCACGAGTAGAGGAAGAACGTCCCGAACAGGAGCGGGACGAAGAGCTGGAGCCCGTCGACCAGGAGCAACGCGGCGCAGACTGGCCCACCGAGCACGAACCCAGCGCCGGACACGACGACCCGCCCGCCGCTCCAGCGCGTAAGCAGCCAGTCCCCCGTGCGGCCGCCGAACAGCGCGCCCAGCGCCCCGCCCGCGAGGCCCCACACGCCGAACTGCCGTCCCACGGCGGCGACCGGCAGCCCGTGAGTGCGCTCCAGGAAGCTCGGCGCCCAAGCGATCAGGCCGTTCACGGCGAAGGTGACGAGCGCGCCCCCCAGGAACATCCAGATCAGGGTCGGGGTGCGGAGCACCGTCCCGGCGGCTTGGAGGAAATCGCCGAACGCGGTGGCCGCGACTTCAGTCGCTTCGGTCGTGCCGCGGACCGCCACCGGCACGAGCCGGAGCACCGTCCACACGATGCCGATGCTCACGCATGCGGAGAACACCGCGGTATCGAGACCACGCGGCAGGCCCTGGAACAGGTCGAGCGTGCCGGAGAGCGCCGCGCCCGCGAGCGTCAGCCACACGAGCGGCGCGCCGAGCCGCAGCGCCTCGCGGGCCCCCACGCGCCCACGCGCGTACCAGCTCTCCACCGTGGCGCGGATCGACGGAGGCGGGCGCCGGCGCGGCTCGCGCAGGCGGGACGCGAGCAACGCGAGGAGAAAGCCGGGGGCGCCGAGGGCCACGAACGCCGCGCGCCAACCGTAGCGCTCGGCAAGCACGCCGCCGAGCCAGATCCCGAGCACGCCGCCGAACGCCATGCCGACCGAGTAGATCCCCAGCGCGAAGGCGCGGCGTTTGCCCCAGAAGAACTCGGCGAGCAGCGCCTGGGCCGCCGGCCCGTAGCCCGCCTCCCCCACGCCCACCAGTGAGCGGCACACCAGGAGCTGCCAGAAACGGCTCACCGTCGCGCCCAGCGCCGTGAACGCGCTCCACAGCCCGACGCCGAACGCGATCACCGCGCGCCGGGATTTCAAGTCCCCGAGCACCCCGAGCGGCAGCGCGGCGAGCGAGAGGACGATCACGTAGGCCGAGCCGAGCCAGCCGAGCTGCTGGTCCGATAGGACGAGCTCCCGCTTGATCGGCTCGAACAGCGCGAAAACGACGTTGCGGTCGGTGTAGTTGAGGAGATTGATGAGCGTTAAGAGCCCCAGGGCGTACGCTGCGTACGCCCGGGACGTGCCCGTGGGGCCGGCGCGCTCAGGGTCTGCGCCCGACAGTCGTCGCCTCCGCGCGCGCGTCGCGGTCCGCCTTCGCCTCCTGATACGCCTCGGTGAGCTGCCGCATCATCTCCTCGCGGCGGTCGTACAGGCGCTTGAGCCGCCGCTTCTTCCGTTTGGCGAGCGCGTAGGCGGCGAGGATGGGGAAGCCGACGGTGTTGTCGAGGTAGCACACCACCGTGCCCGGCAGCTTGTCGGGGTCCACCTTCCCCCAGCTCACGGCCTCGGCCGGCGTCGCCCCGGATAGGCCACCCGTATCGGCGCGCGCGTCGGTCATCTGGAGGTAGTAGTCATGCCCCTTTTCGCTGATGCCCAGCACTTCCTGGATCTGCGGCTCCGTCTGCAGCACGAAGTTCTTCGGGCTGCCGCCGCCGATGATCAGGATGCCGCTCTTGCCGCCGTGGGTCTTGGCGTCGAAGACGATCGCCGACGTCTCGTTGACGTCCGCGCTGGGGTCGAACCGCAGCTGCGACCCGGTGAGCGCCTGCTCGGCCACGTTCATCCCGATGGACGAGTCCCCGGGGGACGACGTGTAGATCGGCACGGCGCACTGGTGCGCGACGCCGAGCACCGATTTCCGCGAGATCCCCAGCGCCGTTTCGCGCTCGAGGATGTAGCCGCCCAAGCGGTAGTGGTACTCCGCCGTGCTCATGGGGCGCTGGAAGTCCGGGCCCGCCGACACTTCCCGGATGTAGGCGTCGGTCGACAGCAGTACCTCGTAGTCGAAGAAGATGTCATAGATGCGCACGACGCCTTCCTCGCGCAGCTCCACGTCGTCCGCGAAGGGCGTCCCCCGATGCATCGAGAGGCCCAACCCGAAGTGCGCGTCGTGATACAGGTTCGCACCGGTCGAGACGACCCAATCGATGAACCCCGCCTCCAGGAGCGGGATGATGGTCGACATCCCGAGTCCCGCGGGCGTCATGGCGCCGGTGAGGCTCATGCCGACGGTGACGTCGTCCTCGAGCATCAGCTCCGTGAACAGGCGGCACCCCTCGGCGAGGCGCCCCGAGTTGTAGGCGAGGAACGCGTTGTCCACGAGCTCGGGGACGGTCTCACGGCCGGTGATGGGCTTGGGATCGATGCGCTGGCCGCGCAAGAACTCTTTGCGTGTGGTCATGGCACCTCCGAGTCGCGTTGGGACTCGACCGGCAAGGCCTGGGTGCGACGCTCGCGCGCCTGCCGTACGGTCGCGACGGCCTCTCGCGGGCTGTCGGTGACGGTGAAGAGCCGAAGATCGGTGGTGGCGATCTTCCCCTCCCCCGCCACGCGATCCCGCAGCCACTCCACGAGGCCGGCCCAGTATTCCTCTCCGAACAGGATCACGGGGAAATGCTTCACCTTCCCGGTCTGAATCAGCGTGAGCGCCTCGAACAGTTCGTCCATCGTCCCGTAGCCGCCGGGGAAGACGATGAACGCGGTCGAGTATTTGACGAACATCGTCTTGCGGACGAAGAAGTAGCGGAAGTTGATCGCGCGCTCGACGTAGGGATTGAGCCCCTGCTCGAACGGCAGTTCGATATTGCAGCCGATCGACAGGCCGTTCCCCTCCTGGGCCCCGCGGTTCGCGGCCTCCATGATCCCGGGACCGCCCCCCGTGATGATCGGGAATCCTTCCTGGGCGAGCATGCGCGCGGTTTCCACGGCCTTCTCATAGTAGGGGTCTTCCGGCGTGGTGCGCGCCGACCCGAACACCGTGACCGCGTTGTACACGTCGGACAGGGTGTCGAACCCTTCCACGAACTCCCCCATGATCCGCAGGACCCGCCACGAGTCTGTCTTGACGAACGCTCGCCGCTCGCGGGGACCCTGGGCGAGGAGGCGTTCGTCCTCAGTGACTGGTGTACGTTGCGAGCCGCTCGAGCGCTGAGACATGGTCGTCCTGCACGTTATAGAAGAAAGGAGAGAGACGGACGTGTCCCGGTCGGGCGTCCGCGATGATCCCGCCAGCAGCGAGATGTCGCACGCCCGCCGCCGGGTCGGCCGCGGGGAGCAGCACGATCGCCGATCGATCCTCCGCGCGGGAAGCCACCTTGGGCCGGAAGCCGTACTCCCGCGCCCGCGCGATCAGGTCCTCAGTGAGCGTCGACGTCACGCGGCGGATGGCCGGGACCCCGATCTCGTCGATGTAGTCGAGGCCCCCGAGCTGCGCATACACCGCCGCGAGCGCCGGCGTGCCGAGCTCGAAGCGCCGGGCGTCGTCGTGCAGGTCGAGCGCACGGGGATCGAAGGTGAACTGCGTCCTCTGACCGAACCATCCCGCGATCGCCGGAGCAAGCTGCCGCGCGAGCTCGTCGCGAACGTACAGCAGCACGATGCCCGGCCCGCCGAGCAACCACTTGAGCCCGCCGGCGGTGAGAAAGTCCACGCCTGTGGCCTTTACGTCCACCGGAACCTGCCCCACCGATTGGTAGCCATCGACCAGGCACAAGGCGCCACTCTTGTGCGCCGCCTCCGCCACGCGCTTGATGTCCTGGATCGCCCCGCTCGTGAAGTAGACGTGTGAGGTCACCACGAGGGCGGTCCGGTCATCCACCGCACCGGCGATGGCCTCGACCGGCACCGAGACCTGGTCCGGGCTCTCGACGACGACCAGCTCCACCCCACGCCCCCGCTTGGCGAGCCACTGGTAGGCGACCGTGGGAAAATCGAGGGACGTGATCACCACCTTGGGGCGGCGGCGGTAGTCCAGCGCCTCCGCCACCGCGGACAGCGCCACCGAAACGCTGGGAGCGAGTGCGATCTCCCCCGGGCTCGCGCCCACGATCCGCGCGTAGCGCGTCCGCAGCTCCTCGAGGGCCGCCCACCACACGTCGTACCAGGCGGCCGCCCCGCGCGCCTGCCACACGTCGAAGAACTCCGCGATGCGGCGGCGCGTGCGCTCGCCGAGCGCGCCGAGCGAGCAGGTATTCAGGTACACCGCGTCCCGGAAGATCGGGAACTCGCTCCGATAGCGCGCGAGCGCGTGAGCCCCGGCGGACGCGCCGGCGTCCAGACCGCTGGCGAGTGGCATAGGCGGTCAATATACAGGAGGAAAAGCGCGCTGGGCACGCCTCGCGAGTAAATTCACTGCGATGAGAGCCTCCGGCTGGCCGACACTCACCGCGCGCCTCGTAGTCCGGGCCCTCGTGAACCCGCGGCTCGCGCTCGACCTCGTGCGCCTCACCTGGAGTTTTCGGGCGCGGGACTGGTACCGACGCCCGCCGTTTTTGCCGCTGCCGCCGCGCGACTATGTGCGGTGGCGCATGTTCACCGCGTACGGCGACGAGGACGCGGTGCCACCGCTCGAAGACGTCGTCCGCTTCGCGAGGTGGCGAAGAGAGACAATGCACGTATGAAAACAGGCGTCGAGCAAAGACGTCACGCAGATGCGTCGCGCAACAGCGTCGAGGTGAAGCGTAGAGGGCTCGCGCTGGGGTTCGACGCGGTCGGGATCGCCCCTCTCGAGCCGAACGCACACGCTGCCGAACTCGATCAGTGGCTCAGCGCTGGGTATGCAGGCACCATGACGTACCTGCACCGCCAGGCCGCGAAGCGAAAAGACCCTGCCCGCATCATGCCCGGCGCGAAGGTCGCAGTGGTCACGCTCACCAATTACTGCCACGGTTCGACCGACCCCGGGCGCCAGCCCGGGGAACACCGAGGTCGGGTTGCTCAGTACGCGTGGTCCGCGGACTATCACCGCGTGCTCGGGGCTCGCCTCGCGCGGCTCGCCACGGCCATTCGGGAAATCATGCCGGGGGCGATAGCACGCTGCTATGTCGATGCGGGACCGGTCCCCGAGCGGGAGCTGGCACAGCGGGCAGGGCTCGGCTGGATCGGCAAGAACATGATGCTGATCGACCCCGCCAGGGGCTCGTTCACGTTCATCGGCGTCGTCTTGACCGACGCGGAGCTCGCCGCCGATCTGCCGTTCGAGGCGGATCGCTGTGGTACCTGCCGCGCCTGTCTGGATGCATGTCCGACGAGCGCATTCGTCGCACCTGGCGTGCTCGACGCGCGGCGTTGCATCTCCTACCTGACCATCGAGCACACCGCTGAGTTCAGCGATGCCGAGCGGCAGCTGGTGGGCGAGTGGCTGTTCGGGTGCGACGTGTGCCAGGACGTCTGTCCGTGGAACGTGAAGTTCGCGCGCCCGACGCGCGACGTCGAGCTCGGCGTGCGCCCCGAAGTTGCCGAGCCGGATCTCACGGCGCTGCTCGACGGGAATCCGGACGCGTTCCAGCGCGGCTTCGGCGACACGCCGTTCGAGCGCCCCGGCGTCGCCGGTATGCGACGAAACGCCACCGCCGTGCTCGCGAACCGTCGCCGGGCTCATCCATGATCGAGGTTCCCGCGCCGCAGCGCGCGCAGGCCGCCGCGATTCAGCAACGGCTCAAAGAGGGGCTCGGCAGAATCGACCCGCATCATCGCCTGCTCGGGCGGCCGGTGTCCTACCGAGTCATCGACGGCACGACGCTCGAGATCACGTATCGAGACGTGCCGGGCATCGCGGAGGCAGAGGTGCTGGGTGTCAAGCGCCTGATCGGCGTCGATTGCTTCTGCACGGTCGCGCCCCAGACGGCGGAAACCGTGCTCGTGCGGTTCGTCGTCTCCCTCAAGTAGCCGTCGTCAACCGTATCACCGGGAGCTCGGGGGGGTTCCCCCACCGCGGGATCCACGCGCTGCCCACGCCCGCCGACACATACAGCCAGCACTGCCCCACGTGCTTCAGCCCATGCAGGTATTTGCGGCCGAACTGCGACGGCGCCGTGATCGGCCCGAGGAGCGGCAGGTGCGCCTGGCCGTTGTGCGTGTGTCCCGCCAGCATCACGTCCACCCGCAGGCCTGCGGGCAGGTATTCGATGAGATCGGGATTGTGCGAGACGAGCACCCGCGGCACGTCCGGCGCCACTCCGGAGAACGCTTCGTCGGGCCGGACGGCTCCGTGGGTGAAGTCGTCCACGCCGCCCACCGCCAGCACCGCCGCTCCGCGACGGATGAGACGGTGCCGATTGTGCAGTAGCGTCGCGCCACTGCGCTCGACGGCGGCAGCGACCTGATCGGGGTCCACCCAGTGGTCGTGGTTCCCGAGCACGGCCACCACGCCGTCGCGCCCGCGGAAGCGCGCCAGGACCCGCTCGAGGCCCTCGATGTCGCTGCGGGCGTGGCTGACGAAATCGCCGCCCAGCACCACGAGATCGGTGTCGAGCTCCCCCACCCGGTCGGCCATGCGCTCGAGCCACCACGCGGGCACGGCGGGGCCGTGGTGCAGATCGGTGACCAGCGCCAGGCGGTAGCCCACGAGCCCGGGGGGGAGGCCCGCGACGGGGACCGCGATGTCCGGCGTCTCGAGCCGGGCGCCTTCCCAGCGGATGAGCGGACGGGCCAACCGCTCGGCCACCCACCCGAGTGGGACCTTGGTGACGCGCTCGAATAGCGGCGAACGCCGCTCCCGCGCGGGCGGGTAACGGCGGGGATGGAGGAACAGCCCGATCACTTCGCCGCGATGCGCGCGACGACGTCGTACATGAAATGCACCCCGAACGCGAGGTCGTCGAGGCTCACCCGCTCATCGTTGCCGTGCACGCCGCGCGACTCGGCTTGACTCAGAGGGAACGGCGACACGCCGTAGCTCACGATGCCCAGCCGGCGGAAGTAGTGGCTGTCCGTGAAACCGGGCAGGGGAGGCGTGGTGACGAGCGCGTCCGGCGTACGCTCGCGCGCCGCGGCGACGATGGCGCGAAACAGTTCCGTCTCGCTCGGGCTCTCGGTGGCGGGCCAGTTTGGACCTTGTGGAGTGATCTCCACGCTCGAGTCACCCACCACCCGTACCAGGTCGGCGAGAAAGGCCTGTGGGTCCTGGCCCGGGAGGAGCCGGACGTCCAGCGCGGCGCGCGCCAGCGGCGGGATGACGTTCGTCTTGTCGCTGCCCTGCAGTCCCGTGATCGAGATGGTGTTGCGGAGCAGCGCGTTGTACGTGAGATCGCCCGTGAGGAAGCGGACCGCGGCCGAGTCGCGCAGCGCCGCGCGCACGTCCGCCAGCGCCGCACGCCGCCCTTGGTCCGTCTCGAGGGTGGAGAGATCGCGGAAGTAGCGCTCGGCTGCCGGAGTCACGACCAGCGGAGTCTGATACGCGGCGATGCGAGACAAGGCTCGCACCAACCGATGCACGGGGTTGTCCGGCGTGGGGCGCGACCCGTGGCCCGGGGTGCCGTGCGCGGTCACGTTCAGCCAGAAAGGTGACTTCTCCGTCGTTCCCACGCCGTAGTACTCGACCCGCCCGCTCGCATCCGTGCGGATCGTGCCGCCCTCGGTGAGGAGGAACTCGGCGTCCTGCACGAGGTCGCGGTGATGCTCGACGAACCAGCCCGCACCCACACCACCGCCGATCTCTTCGTCGGCCGTCGCGAGGAAGATTACATCGCGCTTGAGCGGCACACCGGCTCGCTTGAGCGTCAGCACGGCCATGAGCTGCGCGATCGCCTCGCCCTTCATGTCGAGCGCGCCGCGTCCCCAGAGGTAGCCGTCCTGCACGGCCCCGCTGAACGGGTCGACCTTCCAATACTCCGGGCTCGCGAGCACCACGTCCATGTGGTTGAGCAAGATGAGCGGCCGCGCGCTGCCGTCTCCCCTGAGACGGACATAGAGGTTCGCTTTCCCGGGTCGGGGCTCGAACACCTGAGCGTCGATCCCCTCGCGCGCGAGCACGGCCTTCAGCCACTGCGCCGTCTGGAGCTCGTTGCCGGGCGGATTGGTGGTGTTGATCGCGACGTACTGCGACAACAGCGCCGCCGCTTCCCTGCCGACGGCACGCCATTGGGCGTCCGTGCGCGGCACGTCCGGCTCAGCCAGCCGGGGTGGCAAGAGCACGGGTTGAGAGGAAGGACCGAACAGCCCGGGCTGGGGAGGCGCTGCCGCGCGAGGCGGACGCGCACAAGCGACCACCAGGGTCAGCGCGAGGAGTGGAACGAAACGCAAACGACCTCCGGTGGGAACAGGGAACCGCAAGCTACGAGCCCGCAGCGTGCGGGGGGAGCCCCCCGCCCCCCCGGCCCTGGGATCAGTGCACCGTGATGGTCGCCTGACCCGTCTTGCCTTCGCTCGTCGCCTGCAGCAGCGCGCTCCCCACCCGCCGCCCGCGTCCCACGACAGCGGTTCCGTATGAGATTTCAATCACGAAGGCCGAGTCGGTCGAAAACCACGAGACCGGCCGGCCGGTCAAGACGTTACCCACTGAGTCGCGCAGGAGGACCGTGAAGCTCGCGCTGTCGCCAACCGCGAGATTGGCGCTCGCTGGTTGCACCGTCACAGTCGCCACAGAGGCTGGTGTTCCCGTCACTTGGATCGTCAGCGAGTCGCTCAGCGTGTCGCTCGTTGCGATGATGGTGGCGAAACCGGGCTGGCGCCCCGTGACGGAGGCAGTGTCACCGATGCCCAGCACCTCAGCGACCGCTGGGTCACTGCTCGTCCACGACACCGACGGGTTGGGGACCGGAGCGCCATTCGCGCCTCCCACCGCGGCAAACAAGGTGATCCTGCCCCCCACGCCCACCGACGTTGGCCCGGTGATCTGCAAGAAGGCGCCGCCGGCGCCCGCCTCGGTAAGTGACACTGGCAGGTTCGTGGTGTCGCCTGCCACGATCTCCACGGCAGGGTTGATCGACGCCGCCAGGAAGGGGTAGTCGGGCTGCTCGACGCGAACGATGTAGGTGCCGGAGCCCAGAAAGGCGACCCGATAGAATCCTGCGGCGTCGCTCCGCCCCGTGGCCACCAGATACCACGTGGAGGCCGACCGGTTCGGGTCGCCACCGTACACGCTGACGTTCGCGTTGGCGATCGGTTGCGTGGCGCCGCTATAGTTGCTTGTAACGGTGCCGGCGAGCGTTCCACTGAAAGCCTTGTGCACCGCCCGCAACCAGGGGATCAGCGTGAACGTGCCGGTGGTGTCGTAGTAGTTGTAGAGGAAGCTCCGGCCGACGTCCCAGTCGATAACGATCTCGACTTGGCTCGCGTCGGTGATCAACGCGAGCGGCTCCTCCACCTGCGCGTGCAGCGCGATGAGGCCGTTTCCCGGGAACGGCCAATTGACCCGCGCGTCGGACCCATTTTTCCACCGCACGGACGATGCATTGGCGTCGATGATGACCCGGATGGCGCGGTACAACCTGCCCGACAGCTGGCCCTCCCCCAGGAGCGCCGTGGTTCCCTGCTGGAGCGACAGCAGGTCGAACACCCTCCCCGGCTGAGCGATCGTCTCCCAACCCGCGTCGCCGGTCGTGTCGGGGTCCGTGCTGGCGGCGACACTCACCACATAGACATTCACGCTTGCTACAGAGTCGTAGGGGAATGGCGCATCGGTGAGCAGCACCTTCGCGAACGGCTTCTGGCTCGTGGAGGGCGCGTTCGACCCGGGATCGTCCTGGTAGCACCCGCCTCCGGCGAGCAGCAAAATGCCGAGGAGGGGCACGGCGAGGCGTCTAGACATCGTTCGCTCCTTGAGGGACGGCAGGGTTCCGCCCAAGATACCCCTGCTCCCCTGGCCGAGGTCACACCTGCGGGGTAGTGTGACGAGAGGGTCCTCTCAATGGGTATACACAGCGTGGGGACGAGCGACGCCGCCCTGGTACGCCGTGTGCGAACCGGCGACACCGGTGCTTACGCCGATCTCGTCGCGCGGTATCGCGATCGCCTGGGCCGGTACGCGCTGCACATGCTCGGGAATCGGGAGGACGCGGAAGAGGTGTTGCAGGACGCCTTCGTCCGCGCCTATCGCTCGCTCGCGCGCTGCGACGATCCCGAGCGCTTCGGCGCGTGGCTCTACGGCATTCTGGTGAACCGGTGCCGCACGGCCGGCGCGCGCGCCGCGCGCCGGGCGCGCCGCTTCGTGCACGACCCCGCCGCGCTCGAGACCGCGCCCCTGGCGGGACCGGACGGGCGGGCCGAGTGGGACGACACGGTCCGGTGGGCACTGGCGCGGCTCCCGACCGAGTCGCGTGAGGCGTTCCTCCTCAAGCACGTCGAGGAGCTCGAGTACGAGGACATGGCACGGCTCACCGGCGCGGGCATCTCCGCGTTGAAGATGCGCGTGAAGCGGGCGCGGGAGCAGCTCCAGGCGATGCTGAAGGAGGCCGAGCGTGTTTGATCCGGTGGACGATCTGATCGAACGTATCGCGCGGCATCTACAGCGGCCCGTGCAGATCGACCCGGCCCTCGACGGACGGGTCATGCGCGAGATCACCGCGCTCCCGACGCCCGGCGGCGCCACGGCGCTGGGGAGGGCGTGGCGCTGGCTCAGGCGCCGCCACCAGCTCACCCTGACGCCGCTCGGCGGGCTCGCAGCGGCCGCCGCCCTCGCTGTCGTCGTCTTCCTCTCCCGGATGGACCGCACCCCGTCCCCTGCCCCGCGAGTGGAGTCGCGCGCCTTTCAGTTCGTCCTCGTAGCTCCCCGCGCGACGCGCATATCGCTCGTCGGGGACTTCAACGACTGGGACGCGACCCGCACGCCGATGCGCCGGGCCGGAAGCGAAGCGCTGTGGACCGCGGTGGTGCCGCTCGCCCCGGGTCGCTATCACTACGCCTTCCTAGTGGACGGCTCGCGGTGGCTAGCGGACCCCTCGGCGCCCGTGGCCCGCGATGAAGACTACGGCGCACCCAGCTCTGTGGTCACGGTAGGAGCAGGAGGGGGCGACTCATGACCCGCGCTTTCATCCATACGGCGGTCCCGCTGCTCGCGGCGATGCTGGTCGCAGGACGTGCGGCCGCGCAGCAGATCGATCCGCGCCTCGAGCGGCTCGACGCCACCACGCGCCCGACCGTTGCGGCGGTCATCGATTCGGCGCGCACTGCCATGCTCCCCACGGAGCCACTCGTGCAGCGCGCGCTCGAGGGCGCGACGAAGCGGGCCTCGGGGGAGATGATCGTCGCTGCCGTGCGGCGTCTCGCCGTGGACCTGGGGCACGCCCGCGAGGCGCTCGGGTCAACTGCCTCGGGAGCCGAGCTCACCGCCGGCGCTGCCGCGCTGCGCGCCGGGGCCTCCCAGACGATCCTCACAGAGCTGCGGCGAACTCGGCGAGAGCCCCTTACTGTGCCGCTCGCCGTGCTTGCCGATCTGGTGGCCAGCGGAGTCCCCGTCGACAGCGCGGCTGCCGCCGTCCTCTCTCTCGCGAAACGGGCCAGGGACGGGGACCTTGTCGAGTTCCGGCGTGCGGTCGAGCGTGATATCGCGCTCGGGGCGCCTCCCGCGGCTGCCACCGCCGCAGCTGCGACGGCGACGGCGCAGAGCGTCGACGTGAACGCGGGGGCCCGCCAGCAACGCCCCGGCCGCCCCTAACTCCGTGCGGCCAGCGGCGGCCGCGCGACATGTCTGGACCGCGTTCCTCGCCGCGGCAACGTCCCTCGTCGGCGTTCGTGCCCCCGCTGCCCAGACCACCGGGACCATCGACGTCGGCGTCTCCACCGTACGCTACGACGGCTTCCGTCCATCCGGCGCCGGGTCCCTCACCCCGG
>DATHKX010000205.1:0-95054 GCA_035488835.1 Gemmatimonadales bacterium | reverse complement strand
TCCGGCGCGGCGGCCGGCTTCCTCTATTACGTCATGCCGTACGTCGAAGGGGAGTCCCTGCGGGACCGTCTCACGCGAGAAAAGCAGCTCCCCCAGGACGATGCGCTCCGCATCGCCACGGAGGTGGCGGGGGCGCTGGCGTATGCCCACAGCCGCGGGGTGGTCCACCGCGACATCAAGCCCGAGAACATCATGCTGTCGGGCGGCACGGCCGTGGTGACGGACTTCGGTATCGCGCGCGCCGTGAGCGCGGCGGGAGACGAGCGGCACCTCACGCAGACCGGCACCATCATCGGCACCCCGGCGTACATGAGCCCCGAGCAGTCCACGGGCGCGAGCGAGATCGACGGCCGCAGCGACGAATACAGCCTGGCATGCGTCGTGTACGAGATGCTGGTGGGCGAGCCGCCGTTCACAGGGCCCACCGCCCAGGCGATCATCGCGCGGCATTCGTTGGACATGGTCTCTCCCCCGTCCATCGTGCGCGCCACGATTCCTGATGCCGTGGAGGGGGCGATTCTCCGCGCGCTGTCGAAGGTGCCGGCGGACCGGTATCCGACCACCGCGCTGTTCGCGGAAGCGTTGAACACGCCGTCCGCCGCGACGGGCGCGTATCGGCGGGCGACGCTCGAGCGTGCCGTCGGACGCCCGCGCGGCGGCGTGTGGCGTGTCGCGTCCGTGGCCGTTGTTGTGGCGGCGCTGGCCGGGTATGTCGCGATCCGCGCCGCCCGCCCCGGGCGTGGACGTGTGTCGGGTGAACTCGACCCCCGGCACGTGGCGGTGCTGTACTTCGCGGACGAGAGCAAGGCACATGCGCTGGGATATCTCGCGGACGGGCTCACCGAGGCGCTGATCGACGCGTTGCGACCGGTGGCCACGCTCACGGTCGTCTCCAGGAACGGGGTGGGACCCTACCGCAACTCCACCGTTCCGCTGGACAGCGTGGCGCGCGCGCTCGGCGTCGGAACGATCGTGCAGGGTGGGGTCGACGAGGCGGGCGGGCGCTACCGCGTCTCTGTGAATCTGATCGACGGCGCGAGCGGCGCCGATCTTGGGAAGCGGGCCAGCTTCGAGCAGCCGGCCGGCGCCGTGCTGGCGATTCGCGAAAGCCTTGCCCGCAAGGTGGCCGAGTTTCTGCGCGTGCGACTGGGCGAAGAGTTGCGGCTGCGGGAGGAGGAGGCGGGCACGCAGAGCGTGGCGGCCTGGTCGCTGGTCCAGCAGGGAGAGCGCACGCGCAAGGACGCGGAGAGCCGGCTCGCGGCGGACGACGTGGACGGCGCGTTCGCGGCGTTCGGCCGCGCCGACTCCCTGCTCGCTCGAGCCGAAGCGGCCGACGCACGGTGGGCCGAGCCTGTGATCGAGCGCGGCTGGATCGCCTACCGGCGAGCGCGACTCGCGGGCGATCGCAAATCGCTCGGCCACTGGGCCGAGATCGCGGCAAGTCACGCGAATCGGGCGCTAGGACTGGCGCCCAACGATCCACGCGCGCTCGAGTTGCGCGGCACCGTTCGGTACTTGAGCTGGTTGCAGGAGCTCGGCCCCGATCCGGAGGCACTGCCCAGGATCCTCGCTGGCGCGAGGCAGGATCTTGAGGCGGCGACGCAGGCGGACCCTTCCCTGGCGAGCGCCTACAGCACGCTCAGTCATCTCTATTACCAGATTGAGGACGTGCCCCTGGCATTGCTTGCGGCGCGTAAGGCGTACGAAGAAGATGCCTATCTGGCCGTCGCGAGCGAGGTGTTGTCCCGCCTGTTCTTCGGGTCCTACGACCTGGAGCAGTTCACCCAGGCTACGCGCTGGTGCCTCGAGGGTGCGCGGCGCTTTTCCCAGGACTATCGGTTCGCGGAATGCCAACTGCTGCTGATGACTATCCCCGACGCGCAGGCCGACGTTCCGGTGGCCTGGCGCTTGCTCGCGCGCATCGATTCCCTAACGCCCGGCCCACGCAGGGCGCTCGAGCACCATCGGGCCGAAACCATCCTCGGCGCGGCGCTGGCGCGTGCCGGATTGGCCGACAGTGCGCGCCACGTGTTGCAACGCTCCCGCGCGGATCGCGACGTGGATCCCGGGCAAGAGATCCTGTCGATCGAAGCGTTCGCCCGCACGATCCTCGGGGACCGCGATGCCGCGATCGCCCTCCTCCAACGCTACATCGCCGCCAACCCCACCCACGCGTTCACGCGTGGCGGGGACATCTCCTGGTGGTGGCGGGATCTCAAGTCGGACCCACGCTTCGCTCGGTTGACGGAGGCCAAGCGCTGAGATACGGGCGCTCGGCGCGCAGGTTGTAGCAGTTGTGTTACAAACCGGCCTTTGCCCGGAGCCGTTCGGGTTGGATCCACTGCGCGCGTCGTGAGTTACACAGGCTGCGAGCGGCTCAAATTTTGCCGTCCGCAATCGGCGGCGGGCCTCCCGAGGTGCGCCCGCCGCCCCCGTTTGCCCCGACGCCCAAGGAGCCGTCCATGAAGCGTATCGCCCTGCTGCCCTTCGCCTGCGCCCTCGTCGTCGCGTGTCAGGACCAGCGTTCCCCGACCGCGGTGAGACCGCCCTCTGCCCAGCTCATGGATGGATCCACGTCCGGTAATCGGCATTTCTTTTTCCTGCCGCCGCTCGTCAAGCAGCCGACTTTCTCGGGCGTCTTCAATCCGGCGCTCAAACCCATCGTGTCGATCTGTCAGCTCGACGTCGACCCGACCCAGAACAACAAGCCTATCGGCTGTACCCCCAACAAGGACCCCATTTCGCCGGGGCCCGTGACGGCCGATTTGACGGGCCAACAGTACAGCGTGAACTGGGATACGAAGCTGTCGGGACTCAATCCCGACCTGTTCTACCGGATCCAAGTGTTCGGGGCACCTGGGCAGACGGACCCCTTGGGGTTTGCCGATGTGGACCCGGTGAATAACGGCAGTGCGCTGAAAAACGTGAACACCGGTGAGTACATCGGTCTCGTGGACGGGCGCACCCTGCCGATCAAGTTCCGGATCGAGCGGGGCGCTTTCCTGCCGGCCAACTGCACGGACTGCGGCGAAACGAACGTGTCGAACGCCGGCGGGGTGGCCCTCTCGAGCAGCGGCTTTGCGGGTGCCTCCTTCCCGGCGGGTTGGCTCCGACCCGACTTCATCGCGAACTTCGGCGATCAGGTCGTGGTGACCATCGAGCGGGTGTCCGTCAACAACGACGACGAGAATCCCCTCAACCGTTGCCTGCCCATCAACCGTGGGCAGTTCGAAGGATGCTACCGGTTCAAGACCATCCCCTTTGCCGGTCCCTTCAACCAGCTCGTCACCGCAGGGATCTGCCTGTCCCTCTCCGAGGAAGATCCCCAGCACAACGGCGTGGAGTTGTTCAAGGTGGAGGAGCCCGTGACGACCTCGTCGGTGGTCACGCGACTCCCCAACGCGCCCGCGCCGTTCGTCAGCTGTGAGAGCTTCAGCTCGGCTGGGGCCGCGACAGGAGTGTTCGCCCTGGCTCGGCGGGTCGCGTCCTGGTTGGGCCCCGCCCCACTGCACGCGGCGCATGTGGGGGCCGGCGGTCTCACGGGATCGTTCAGCCGGATCGGCTGGGCCCTGCCGGACACGAGCTTCATCAATTTCGACGTGGGTCCGTCGGGGGCCGCCGTGGCTCCCGGGACGATCGTCAACACGCTCTACAACTCGGTGGATGTCACGTTCACGCGCACCCTATCCGGGGCGTTCTGCGGCACCGGCACCAACGTGTACGCAAACGATCATGGGCCGCTGACGGGAGGCGGATTCGGCTTCCACTCAGGGAACAACGTGGTGACGATCTGCCCCGAAGGCGTCGCGTCCGATTTCAGCGAGAATGTCGGCGGACGGATTCAGGCATCCTTCACGACGCTGGCGAGTGAGGTCTGCCTCAATGTGTATCCAACCGGGTTCCAAGGGTCGGAGGAGACTGGGGCAACGGGCTTCATCGAGGCCTTCGATGCGAACGGCACGTCGCTCGGGAAGGTGACCTCGACCGCCGACGAGCCGGATCGGATCTGCGTCGTGGCATCGGGGATCGATCACGTGCAATTTGCCGGAAGCGGTGACGCGTTCGCGATCTTCGACAACGTCGACGTGGTGTTCGTCCCGGTGTTCTCGGACATCCGATAGCGGTTCCGAAGCGCTGAGGGCGTGCGGAGGCGGCTGCGAGGCCGCCTCCGTCGCTTACACCCCTACCGACCCGCGGCTAGCTTCCATGCCGTGCGGCCCTCAAAGCTCGGCATCATCGGCCTCGGCGCGATCGGCGGCTCGCTCGCCCTCCAAGCGAAGCGCGCCGGCATCGCGACCGTGCTCGGCTGGTCGCCCGAGCCCGCCGAACGCGTGGCGGCGGTGCGCCAGGGCGCGATCGACGACGCGCCGCCCCGTGCGGCGGACGTGGCGCGCGCAGTCGAGCTGCTCGTCCTGGCGGCGCCGCCCGCCGCTAACCTCGAGCTGCTCGGCAGCCTCAAAGCACACTTCGGCGCGGGTGCGCTGGTCACCGATGTGGGGTCCGTGAAGCGGGCGATCGTCGCCAAGGCGCACGACCTGGGGCTCGGGCCGCGCTTCGCCGGCGGCCACCCGCTCGCGGGCACGCACGCGCACGGTTTCGCCGCCGCCCGGGTCGACCTGTTCAAGGGCGCGATCGTGTACATCACGGCGACGCGCGACGGCAACGGCGCGGCACGCGAGGTCTCGCACTTCTGGGAGAGCGTCCTCGAGGCGCATCCGGTGTTCATCGACGCCGCGCAGCACGACCACCAGCTCGCGCTCACGAGTCATCTGCCGCAGGCGGTGGCATCCCTGCTGGCCCACTGCCTCGCCCACGGCACGCCGCCCGGCGCGACATTCGGTCCCGGGGCACGCGACGCCACACGCCTCGCCGCCTCCGAGCCGGCGCTCTGGACTGAGATCTTCCTCATGAACCGAGACGAACTGCTCCCGGCCCTCCGCTCCCTGGAAGAGCCGTTGGGCGAGCTCGAGCGCGCGCTCGAGACGGGGAACGCGCAGGCCGTGACCGCCTGGCTGAGCCGCGCGGCGCTGTGGCGCCGGCAGGCCGAGGCGTGAAGGTGCGGGGTGTCGTCCGGCCGCCGGGCGACAAGAGCATCTCACACCGCGCCGTAATGCTCGCGGCGCTGGCCCGCGGCACCAGCGAATTGACCGGACTCCTCACCGGCGCGGACGTGAAGTCCACCGCGCGGGTGCTGCGCCAACTCGGCGCCGACATCTCACCGGTCCGCGAGGGGGTCGTCTCGGTGCACGCATCGCGCATCTCGCATCCCGCATCGCGCTTGCACTGCGGCAACTCGGGCACGACGGCCCGGCTCATGCTCGGCATCCTCGCAGGCCAGCGCTTCGCGGCGACGCTCACGGGAGACGCCTCGCTGCGCCGCCGGCCCATGCGGCGAGTCACGGAGCCGTTGCGCGCCATGGGAGCCGAGATCCAGGAGAAGGGTGGCGACGCGCTCCCGCTCACGATTCGCGGCGGCCGACTTCGCCCGCTCACCTACACGACGCCCGTCGCGAGCGCGCAGATCAAGAGCGCACTGTTCTTCGCGGGACTCACCGGGAACGTGGGGGTCACGATTCGCGAGCCGTATCGCTCGCGCGATCACACGGAACGGCTGTTCGTGCATCTCGGGTTGGGACTGCACGAGCGCGGGGGAGCGATCGTGTACGAGCCACCCGATCGTACCGTCGTGCCGCCGTTCCGTCTTGCCATCCCAGGCGACGCCTCCTCGGCAGCGTTTCTCGTCGCGGCCGCCGTGCTCGCCGAAGGCGGCGAGCTGGTCATCGAAAACGTCGGCGTCAACCCCACGCGCACCGGATTCCTGGTGGTGCTCGCGCGCATGGGCGCGCGCGTGGAGCGGGTCAATCTCCGGGACGAGGGCGGCGAGCCGGTCGCCGACCTGGTGGCACGGCCGGCCACCCTTCGCGGGACGGAGGTGAGCGCGGCGGAGGTGCCGACGCTGGTGGACGAGGTCCCGGTGCTCGCGGTCCTGGCGAGCCGGGCCGCCGCGGGGAGCGAGACGGTGTTCCGCGAGGTGGGCGAGCTTCGGGTGAAAGAGAGCAACCGGCTCGAGCTCATCGCGGCCAACCTGCGCGCGGTGGGCGTGGAGGCCGAGGCACGCGGCAACGACCTGTTCGTGTGCGGCACGGCGCGACGCCCCAGCGGCCGGGTCGAGACGGCACGCGATCATCGATTGGCCATGGCGTTCGGCGTGCTCGGGACAATCCCCCGGGCCGACGTTCGGCTTTCTGAACGAGCGTCCGTGGCCATCAGTTATCCCCGATTCTTCGACGACCTCCGGAGCATTCGGGAAACGTGACCCTCCGAGTCATCGCGATCGACGGTCCCGCGGCGTCGGGCAAGAGCTCCACGGCCGCGCTCGTCGCCCGGCGCCTCGGGTGGGCCCACCTCGACTCGGGCGCGCTGTACCGCGCGATCACGCTCGCGGTGCTGGACAACTTAGGGGAAACCCAAAAGGACTCCCCGGCGGTCGCGGGAAAGGGGAGAGGGGAAACGTGGGGCGCACAGCAGATCGTGGCACTCGCCGAAGGTCTCCCGGTGCGGCTGGTCCTGGTAGACGACATGTTCCGCCCCGAGGTGGCCGGCGTGGACGTGGCACAGGCGATCCGCTCCGAGCGGGTGACCCGACGGGTCTCCGAGATCGCCGCGATACCCGAAGTGCGCCACTGGGTGAATGTCCAGCAGCGGGAGGCGGTGCAGGGCCACGCGCGGGGTGTGGTGGTGGATGGCCGGGACATCGGAACGGTGGTGTTCCCCGACGCGCCGCTGAAGGTGTTTCTCACGGCGAGTCCCGAGGAGCGGGCGCGGCGCCGGTTGGCCGAGCGGGGAGGCGGGGGGAGCGGGGCGGCCGATCTCCGGCGGGAGGCCGAGGTCCTCGCGGCGCGGGACCGCGCCGACTCCACCCGGGCGGTGGCGCCGCTCCAGGCCGCCGCCGACGCGGTGGTCCTCGACACGACGCGACTCTCGCTCGAGCAGCAGGTGCAGGCGGTCGTGGCGCTGGCGCGGGAGCGGCTGCCCGGCTAGGTTTGGCGTCTTGTGTTCCGGAGCCCCGGGGATCGTCCCCGGGCCCTTGGTCCAAACCCGCAACCGAACCGGTGTCCTGAATGCTGGTAGATACGGAAAACCTTCCCGAGTCGAAGGCCGAAGCTCCCGCTCCCGCTCCCGTTCCCGCCCACTCCCACCTCCGCGTCCGCTCCGATCTGCACGAGGAGTATTCGTCGGACGAAATCGCGAAGATGACGGAGCTGTACGAGGGGACGCTCTCCAATATCGAAGAGGGCGAGATCGTCAAATCGAAGGTACTCCGCGTGACCGACACCGCCGTCATTCTCGACGTCGGATTCAAGTCGGAAGGCGCCGTGCCGATCGACGAGTTCAAGGACGCGCGCTCGCTCAAGGAAGGGGACGAGGTCGAGGTATTCCTCGAGCACCTCGAGGATCAGGAAGGCGCGGTCGTCCTCTCGAAGAAGAAGGCCGACTTCATGCGGGTCTGGGAACGGATCCGCGAAGCCCACGAGAAGGACGAGGCCGTCTCGGGCACGCTCGTCAAGAAGATCAAAGGCGGCGTGGTGGTGGACCTGATGGGGGTGGACGCGTTCCTCCCCGGCAGCCAGATCGCCCTGCGGCGCGTGCCCAACATCGACGAGCTGCTGGGGCAGAGCTTCGAGTTCAAGATCATCAAGCTGAACAAGCGGCGCCGCAACATCGTGGTGAGCCGCCGGGTGCTGCTCGAAGCCGAGCGCAAGACCAAGCGCGACGTGCTGATGAAGGAGCTGCAGGTCGGCCAGACACGGAAGGGCATCGTCAAGAACATCACCGACTTCGGCGCCTTCATCGACCTCGGAGGCGTGGACGGCCTGCTCCACATCACCGACATGAGCTACGGCCGCGTGTCGCACCCGTCCGAGATGGTGCACATCGGGCAGGAGGTCGAGGTCAAGGTCCTCGACATCGACTGGGAGCGTGAGCGCATCAGCCTCGGCCTGAAGCAGCTGCAGCCGTACCCCTGGAAGAACGTCGCCGCCAAGTACCCGGTGGGCACGCGCGTGCAGGGCAAGGTGGTGTCGATCACGAACTACGGGGCGTTCGTCGAGCTCGAGCCGGGGATCGAGGGGCTGGTCCATATCTCCGAGATGAGCTGGACGCGCAACGTGCGACACCCCTCGAAGATCGTGTCGATCGGCGAGACGATCGAAGCGGTGGTGCTGAAGGTGGACGAGACCGAAGAGAAGGTCTCGCTCGGCATGAAACAGACCGAGGAAGACCCCTGGATGGCGCTGCCGCAGAAGTACCCCGTGGGCATGCGGATCAAGGGGAAAGTGCGCAACCTCACCTCGTTCGGCGCGTTCGTGGAGATCGAGCCCGGCATCGACGGCCTGATCCACATCTCCGACATGTCGTGGACCAAGCGGGTGCAGCATCCCTCCGAAGTCGTGAAGAAGGGCGACGAGGTCGAGGTGCTGATCCTGAACGTGGACGCGGAGAACAAGCGGATTTCCCTCGGCCTGAAGCAGGCGCAGGAAGACCCGTGGCTGCGCATCGGTGAGACATACCCGGTGGGCACTGAGCTGCGGGGCCGCGTGCTGCGCCTCATGGACAAGGGCGTGGTGGTGGACCTGGGAAGCGACATCGAAGGGTTCGTCCCCATGTCTCAGCTCGGGATCCCCGACATCCAGAATCCCGGCGACGCGGTAAAAGAAGGACAGGCGGTCGAGCTCAAGGTGCTGGAGGTCGATCCGATACATCATCGGATCGTGCTGGCGGCGACCGGCTGGCCCAAGGAGGACGGTGGCCCGGAACCCGTTCAACAGGACCAGCCAAGCTAGACGCACAGACGCACAGAGGAGAACAGGTGTGAGGGGGCGGGCATTCCTGTCCCCTCTCGCTGTTTTCCCCGGTGCGTCTGTGCGTCTGTGCGTCTAGATTTTTCCCTCATGACTATGCGCGAGAAGTTGGAGCTGCTCCAGCAGAAGCGCGCCGAAGCCGAGCTCGGCGGCGGCGCCGGGCGTATCGCTGCGCAGCACGAAAAGGGCAAGATGACCGCCCGGGAGCGACTCGACGTGCTGCTCGACGCCGGGACGTTCGTGGAGCTGGACCGGTTCGTCACGCATCGCTCGACCGACTTCGGGCTGGCGGACGAGAGATACCTGGGCGACGGCGTGGTGACGGGTTACGGGCGGATCGAAGGCCGGCTGGTGTACGTCTTCGCGCAGGACTTCACCGTGTTCGGCGGCTCGCTGTCCGAGGCGCACGCGGAGAAGATCTGCAAGGTGATGGACCTGGCGCTCAAGAACGGCGCGCCCGTCATCGGGCTCAACGACTCGGGCGGCGCGCGCATCCAGGAAGGCGTCGCGTCGCTGGGCGGCTACGCCGACATCTTCCTGCGCAACACGCTCGCCTCGGGCGTGGTACCCCAGATCAGCGCGATCCTGGGTCCATGCGCCGGCGGCGCGGTGTACAGTCCGGCGATCACCGACTTCGTGTTCATGGTGCGCGGCATCTCGTACATGTTCGTCACGGGACCGAGCGTGGTGAAAACCGTGACGCACGAAGAGGTGGATTTCGAGGGTCTGGGGGGCGCCGATGTGCACGGCGCCACGTCGGGAGTGGCGCACTTCGTGCACGGCTCGGAGCGCGAGAGCCTCGCGGCCATACGCATGCTGCTGTCCTACCTCCCGTCCAACAATCTCGATGATCCGCCGATCCGCCCCTCTGCCGATCCGGCGGACCGGCGCGACGAAGAGCTGCTCGACGTGGTCCCGGACGAGCCTACGAAGCCGTACGACATGCACGACGTGATCCGGCGCGTGGTGGACGACGGCGAGTTCCTCGAGGTGCACCGGGACTTCGCCGGGAACCTGCTGGTCGGCTTCGCGCGCCTCGGGGGACGACCCGTAGGCGTGGTCGCGAACCAGCCCGCGGTGCTCGCCGGCGTGCTCGATATCAACGCCTCGCTCAAGGGCGCCCGGTTCATCCGGTTCTGCGACGCGTTCAACGTCCCGCTCGTGACGTTCGAGGACGTGCCCGGCTTTCTTCCGGGGGTGGCGCAGGAGCACGGCGGGATCATCAAGCACGGCGCCAAGCTGCTGTTCGCCTACTGCGAGGCCACCGTCCCCAAGGTCACGGTGATCACCCGCAAGGCGTACGGCGGCGCCTACGACGTCATGAATTCCAAGCACGTCCGGGGGGACTACAACGTCGCGTGGCCCACGGCCGAGATCGCCGTCATGGGGCCGAAGGGCGCCGTGGAAATCCTCTACAAGGACGACGCCACCGAGGCGCGTGAGGCGGAGTACCGCGAGAAGTTCGCCCATCCGTATCTCGCGGCCGCGCGCGGCTATGTGGACGACATCATCGATCCGCGCGACACCCGGCCCCGGCTGATCGACGCGCTCGCGACCCTCGCCACCAAGCGCGATCGCAATCCGCAGAAGAAGCATGGCAACATCCCTTTGTAGCGCCCTGGCGCTGGTGACGCTGCTGCAGGCGCCGCCTCCTCCAGCTCCCCCGACCGATTCGCTCGACGCCCTGCGCATCCGGGCGACGCGGGACTCGACCGACGCGCAGTTGTGGCTCCTGATGGGGCGGGCGTACCTGGGTCTGGGCGCGGAGGCCCACGGCGCGACGCACCGCTCGAGCGAGGACAGCGAGTGGACGCGCGCCGTGCTCGACACCGCGGAAGAAGCCCTGGCCCGCGCGGCCGCGCTCGCCGGGCCGCTGGGTACGAGCGCGGTCGGCGACAGCGCCCGGGTGTTGCGCGTCGGCGCATGGGCGGCGCGCTCGTGGCGGGGGTGGGAGACAAGCGGCGTAGACGCAGGTGTGGAGACGTGGGGCCCGCTGCCCATGGACCTCCGTGTGCCCCCGGTGCTCGACGAGCTGGGCGAGAACCTGTTGCGCGCCTGTCCCGCCGGGGGCGTGCTGCTGACGGCGGGCGATGCCGATTTCTACGCGGCCTGGTACATGCGATTCGCCCGCGGTCTGCGGCCCGATCTGCTCGTCGTCCCGCTCGCGGCATGGCGCTCCGATGCGGTGCTGCGGGCGCGACTCGCAGCGGACTTGAAGCTCGGGCGACGGGGAGGCGGCGACGATGGTTGGCTGGCCGAGCTGGTGCGGCGGCGCCCGGTGTGCGTGAGCATGGCGTTCGAGCGGCCACCTGAGACGCGCCCGCGCATCCGCTGGGAAGTCCGGCCGCTCGTGTGGGTGGCCGGGCCGGAGGGGAAGAGCCCGCGGGTCCCGCCGCGCGACTTCGTGTTCGGGGCGCTGCGCGTGGCGCTCGACGCTAACGACCCCTGGGCCGAGCCCGCCCTCGCGGTCTACGGTCGGGCGGCGCGCACCACGCCCGCGCTGTGCGAACCAATGGCCACATTCCGAGTCGCCGCCGATATGCCGACGTGTCGGAGATGATGTCTCCAACCATCAAGCGGGTGCTGGTCGCCAACCGCGGCGAGATCGCCTTGCGGATTATCCGAGCCTGCCACGAGGAGGGCCTCGAGGCGGTAGCGGTCTATTCCGAGGCCGATCGACTGTCGCCGCATGTGCGCGCCGCCGACCTCGCGGTGCCGATCGGACCTCCAGCGGCGGCCGAGTCGTATCTCAACATCGGGAAGCTGATTGCGGCGGCCCAGAGCACGGCGTGCCAGGCAGTGCATCCCGGGTACGGGTTCCTCTCGGAGCGCGCGCCCTTCGCGGAGGCGGTGGCGGCGGCGTCCCTCGAATTCATCGGACCGCCGGCGGCCGCCATCCGGGCCATGGGCGACAAGACCGAAGCGCGGCGCCGGATGCAGCAGGCGGGCGTTCCGATCGTCCCCGGGACGACGCGTCCGCTCGCCGACCACGTGCAGGCCCGGCCTGAGGCGGCGCGGCTCGGCTACCCGGTGCTCCTCAAGGCGTCCGCCGGGGGCGGCGGCAAGGGCATGCGTCTGGTACGGGAAGAGGGCGAGCTCGAGGCGGGATTCGAGGCGGCGGTGAGCGAAGCGCTCAAGGCGTTCGGGGCCGGCGAGGTGTACCTCGAAAAGTATCTCGAGCGCCCGCGGCACATCGAGATCCAGATCCTGGCGGATTCCTTCGGGCGGGTGGTGGCCCTGGGCGAGCGCGAGTGCAGCATCCAGCGCCGTCACCAAAAGCTCATCGAGGAAGCACCTTCCGTGGCCGTCACGCCGGCGCTGCGCCGCCGCATGAGCGACGCGGCCACCGCCGCCGCGGGCGCCGTGGGATACCTCGGGGCCGGCACGATCGAATTCCTGCTCGCGCCAAGTGGGGAATTCTACTTCCTGGAGATGAACACCCGACTTCAGGTCGAGCACCCCGTGACCGAGCTCGTCTACGGGGTGGATATCGTGCGCGAACAGCTCCGCGTGGCGATGGGCCAGCCGCTGCGCGTGCACGCGGGTACGCTGCAGCCGCGGGGACACGCGATCGAGTGTCGCATCACGGCGGAGGACCCGTTCAACGACTTCCTCCCGGCGACGGGCGTCGTGCGCTACCTGAGGGTTCCCGGCGGGCCGGGGGTCCGGTGGGATGGCGGGATCGAGGAGGGCAACGAGGTCACGCTCTACTACGACCCGCTCATCGCGAAGTTGATCGTGTGGGGAGAGACGCGCGGCGTCGCGCTCGAGCGGATGCGGCGCGCCCTGCGCGAGCTCGCGATCGTCGGCATCCCATCGTCCCAGACGTTTCACCTCCGGGTGATGGACGACCCGGAATTCCAGCGCGGCGACATCGATGTCACATACCTCGAGCGCGCCGGCGCACGCCTCCTGGTGAGTGAGCTGCCCGCTACGCTGACCCGCCCGCTCGCGGTGATGGCGGCGCTGCTCGCCGAGGAGCAGCGTGCGGCCACACCCCCGCCGGCACCGTCCGCCCCTCAGCCTGTCCGACCGTCCGCCTGGCTGCTCGCGGCGCGCCGGGAAGCGTTGGGCCAATGAGCGACGTCGTGGCGATCACGGCGATCGCGGCGGGTGGGGAGGGCGTGGGCCGACTCGCGGACGGGCGCGCGGTGTTCGTCGCCCGCACCGCCCCGGGCGAGCGGATCCGGCTGCGCGAGGGAGTGAAGCTGCACAAGAGCTTCGCCCGCGGGGAGCTGGCCGAGATCGTCGCGGCCGGCGCGGCCCGCGTCACGGCGCCGTGTCCGCACTACGTGCAGGATCACTGCGGCGGCTGCCAGTTGCAGCACGTCACGTACGAGGCGCAGCTCGCGGCCAAACGCGCGATCGTCGGGGACGCGCTGCGACGGATTGCCAAACTCGACGTCGGCGACCCCGACATCGTCGAGGCGGTCGAGGAGTGGCGCTATCGGGCGACGATCACCCTGGCGGTGAAATCCCTCGGCCGCTCGGACGGGCGCACGGTGGGACTCCACCCCTACGACCGCCCCGCGTCCGTGTTCCAGCTGATCGATTGTCACATCACCGACTTTCGCCTGATGGCGTTATGGCGGGAGCTGCGGCCGCGTCTCGACCTCCTGCCCCCGCGGCTCACGCAACTCACCCTCCGGCTCGACCGAGAGGGCCGGCGGCATGTCATCGCGGAATCGCCGGGGGAGCCCTGGCGCGACCCGGAGGCGTTACGCGCGGCGCTGCCCGGCGGAGAAAGCGTCATCTGTTGGTGGCAGCCCGTGGACGGCGCTGCGCGCGTGGTCGCCGGGCCGGTCCCGGGATTCCCCCCGACCGCGTTCGAGCACGTCAACCCCGAGATGGGCACGATCGCGCGCGGCTGGGCGGTCGAGCAGCTGGGCGACGTCCGGGGCGCCGTGGTGTGGGACCTGTTCGGAGGAATCGGGGACACCGCCGTGGAGCTGGCGGAGCGCGGGGCACAGGTGGTCAGTGTGGACGCGAACGAGAAGGCGATCGAGTGGGCGCGACGGCGCGCCGCGCCGCGTCCGGTGCGGTTCATCGCCGGCAAGGCGGAAGACGTGTTGCCCACGCTGCCCGAGCCCAGCGCGGTGGTGGTGAACCCGCCTCGGGAGGGCCTGCACTGGAACGTCACGCTGCGACTCACGGGGCAGCCGGTCAGCCGGCTGATCTACGCCTCGTGCGACCCGGCGACCCTCGCCCGTGACCTGCACCGGCTGAGCCCCACCTACCGCGTGACGGCGGTGCGGGCGTTCGACCTGTTTCCCCAGACGGCGCAGGTGGAGACGGTGGCCGTGATGGAGGCAGCGTGAAGTATTTCGTGACCATCGGCGCCCAGACCCTCGAAGTCGAGGTAGACGGGGCCCGCGTGCTCGTGGGTGGAAAGCCTTTCGAGACCCAGCTCGCCGCCGTATCGGGCACACCGCTCTATCACCTGCTGCTCGGTGGCGAGTCGTGGACCGTCGCGGCCGAGCCGCTCGAGGGTGTCGGGCGGTGGGTGTTGGGGATCGTCGGGGAGCGGGTGGAAGTTGCGGTGCAGGACGAACGAAGTCGCCGAATCGAAGCGGTGAGCGGGAAGGGTCAGCCCGTCGTGGCCGGGGGGACGGTGCGCGCGCCGATGCCCGGCCTGGTGGTGCGGATCGAGGTCGCCGAAGGGCAGCAGGTGGATGCGGGGGCCGGACTGGTGGTTGTGGAGGCGATGAAAATGGAGAACGAACTGCGCGCGCCGCGCCCGGGGATGGTCCAGACGGTCCACGTCGCGGTCGGGCAGGCGGTCGAAAAAGGCGCTTCGCTCGTGACCCTCGCGAGCCCGGAACCCTCGGGTTGACAGGCCCTTACGGCCCGGGTATAGTTCGCGGCTGTCACCGACCGGGCTTCTTTGGGAAGGGCTGGGATGAAGACGTTCACGCTGCGAAAAGAGGACGTGACGCACCGCTGGTTCGTGGTCGACGCGGCGGGACAGCCGCTCGGTCGGCTGGCGAGCCGGGTGGCGCAGATCCTGCGCGGGAAGCACAAGCCCACGTTCACGCCCCACCTGAACGGCGGCGACTGCGTGGTGGTGGTGAACGCCGCCCGGGTCAAGCTCACGGGCCGGAAGCTCGAGCAGAAGCGCTACTTTCGGCACACCGGCTACATGGGCCACGAGCGGTTCTCGCCGGTCAAGAAGGTGCTCGAGACACATCCCGAGCGCGTGATCGAGAAGGCGGTGTGGGGCATGCTGCCGAAGACGACGCTCTCGCGCCAGAAGGTGAAACAGATGCTGAAAGTCTACGCCGGTCCCGAGCACCCCCACGCGGCCCAGCAGCCCGAGCCGCTCAGCCTGGCGGAGGTCCGATGAGCTCGGGCATAACGCCGGAGCTGCGGTGGCACGCGGTCGGGCGCCGCAAGGTCGGGGTGGCGCGCGTGTATCTCACGCCGGGCTCGGGCAAGTGGAATGTCAACGGGCGCACGCTGGGCGACTATTTTCCCCGGCCATCGCTCGTGTCGCACATCCAGCAGCCGTTTACGGCGACCGACACGCTCGGCGCCTTCGACGTGCGGGCGCTGTGCCGGGGCGGTGGAGTGACGGGGCAGGCGGGGGCGATGCGGCTCGCGATCGCGCGGGCGCTCTGCCTGGCGGACGAACGACACCGCAAGAAGCTGCGGGAGCAGGGACTGCTGACGCGCGATCCGCGGGTGGTCGAGCGGAAGAAGCCGGGCCGCGCGGGAGCGCGCAAGCGGTTCCAATTCAGTAAGCGGTAAGCAGTCAGCGGGAGCCACCGCTCACGGCTCACCGACAACACACGTCGCCCGATCCGGTGCTGGGTCCCCCAGCGGGGTTGCATCGGAGATGACGGCGGCGGCGGATCGAACCCACGAGAGGGAGTGCATGGGGCAGCCTACGTTGGAGCTTCTGCTGGAAGCGGGCGTCCATTTCGGTCATCAGACGCGCCGCTGGAATCCCAAGATGCGCCGGTTCATTTTCGCCGAGCGGTCGGGGATTTACATCATCGACCTTCAGAAGACGCTCCGTCAGATCGAGGCCGCCCAAGAGCTGCTTCGCGGCGTGGTGCTGAAGGGCGAAAACGTGCTGTTCGTGTGCACCAAGAAGCAGCTCAAGAACATCCTCCAGGCGGAGGCGCAGCGCTGCGGCGCGTTCTACGTGACCGAGCGCTGGCTGGGCGGCACGCTCACCAACTTCCAGACCATCAAGAAGCAGATCAAGCGGCTGAAAGAGCTGGAGCAGGGCACCGCCGAGGGCGAGTTCGAGAACTACACCAAGAAGGAGCAGCTGCTGTTCGACCGCGAGCGCGTCAAGCTCGACAAGTATTTGTCGGGCATCAAGAACATGAGCCGCCTGCCGGGCGCGCTGTTCATCGTGGATTCGAAGAAGGAGCGCATCGCGGTCGCCGAGGCGAACAAGCTCGGCATTCCGGTGGTCGCCATCGTGGACACGAACGCGGACCCGGAGCTGATCACCGTGCCGATCCCCGGCAACGACGATGCGATCCGGGCGGTTTCGCTGATCACCGCGGCCATCTCCGACGTCATCTCGGAAGCGCGCCACCACATGCCGCTGCGCGAGCCATCGGAGGAAGGCGAAGGGGTGACGTACTCGACCGAGACCGGTGTCGAGACGGAGGCGGAGGGGGACAAGAAGAAGAAGCCGGCGCGGCGCAAGCGCCGTCCCAAGCCGGAAGCGATCGCCGCACGGCTCAAGACGGACGAGGTGCCGGCCCCCGCCCCGGCCGAATCGAGCGGCGGAGGCGAAGGCGAGGTCTAAGCACGCCGGACGCACGCGTTCCGGTGGACAACCGACCGCCGCCCTCCGAGCCCAACGGCGCGAGGGCGGCGTTTTCATGAGGAGGAGGAGGAGTGACGATCGTGAAAGAGATTCCGGCGAAGCTCGTGGCCGAGCTGCGCGCCCGGACCGGCGCCGGCATGATGGACTGCAAGAAGGCCCTGGAGGAGACGGCGGGCGACCTGGAGAAGGCCGTCGACGTGCTCCGCACGAAGGGCGCGGCCAAGGCCGATAAACGGGCCGGGCGCGAGGCGTCCGAGGGCCTGATCGGGCACTACCTGCACCACGACGGCCAGCTCGGCGTGCTGGTGGAGCTCAACTGCGAAACCGATTTCGTGGCGCGTACCGACGACTTCAAGACGCTGGCGCGCGAGTTGGCCATCCACATCGCCGCCAAGAACCCGCTCGCCGTGCGGATCGAAGACCTGCCGGCCGAGACGGTCGCGCGCGAACGCCAGGTGTACGAGGCTCAGGTCGCCGAGCAGAAAAAGCCCGAGAACATCCGCGCCAAGATCGTGGACGGGATGGTCAAGAAGTTCTACCAGGAGAATGTCCTGCTCGAGCAGACGTTCGTGAAGGACGACAAACGCACGGTCGGCGAACTGGTCAAAGAGCTGGCCGCCAAGACCGGCGAGAAGATCGACGTGCGGCGGTTCGCCCGGTTGAAGGTCGGGGAAGGCTGAGTGTCCCCGGCCTCCGGCGCGCATCTCGCCTATCCGCGGGCGCTGCTCAAGCTCTCGGGCGAGGCATTCGCGGGAGACCGTGGGGCGGGCGGCGGCATCGACTTCGGAGTCATCGACCACCTCGGGGACGAGCTCAAGCGCGTCGCCGGGGTAGGGGTGCAGCTGGGCCTGGTCGTGGGCGGGGGTAACATCCTGCGCGGCACAGCGGCGAGCGAGCAGGGCATGGATCGCGTCTCCGCCGACTACATGGGCATGCTCGCCACGGTGATCAACGCCCTCGCCCTGCAGGACATCCTGGAGAAGAAGGGCGTGGATACCCGGGTGATGACGGCGATCCGCATGGAGGAGCTCGCCGAGCCCTACATCAGGCGCCGCGCCGTGCGGCATCTTGAGAAGGGCCGCATGGTCATCTTCGCGGGTGGAACGGGAAACCCGTACTTTTCGACCGATACGGCGGCGGTGCTGCGCGCGCTCGAAATCGAGGCGAAGGTGATCCTCAAGGCGACGAACGTGGACGGCGTCTACACCGCCGACCCGAAAAAGGACCCCAAGGCGAAGTTCCTGCCGGAGCTCTCGTTCCGGGACGCCCTGGTGAACGGCTATGCCGTGATGGACGCGAACGCGTTCGGCCTCTGCAAGGAAAACAAGCTTCCGATCGTCGTGTTCAATATCAACCAGCCCGGCGCGACGGCCAGGGTTCTGGCCGGAGAGCGCGTCGGCACGATCGTCCAATGACCCCCAGCACCCCTCTCCTCGCGGACCACGTCAAGCAGGCGAAGCACTCGATGGACAAGGCCGTCGAAGCGGTGAAGCGCGAGTTCTCCACCGTCCGCACGGGCAAGGCGACGACGTCGCTGCTGGACCTGGTGCGCGTGGACGCGTACGGCAGCGAGATGCCGCTCAACCAGGTCGCCAGCGTGGCGGCGCCCGAGCCGAAGCTTCTGACCATCCAACCGTGGGACAAGGGCCTCCTCAAGGCGGTCGAAAAGGCGATCCTCGCGTCCGATCTGGGACTCACCCCCTCCAACGACGGCAACCTTATCCGTATCCCGCTCCCCCCGCTCAACGAAGAGCGGCGGCGAGAGCTGGTGAAGGTCGTGCACAAGTTCGCCGAAGAGGGCCGGGTGGCGGTGCGCCACGCGCGTACCGAGGCGATCAGCAAGATCAAGAAGACCGAGCACGTCTCCGAGGACGAAAAGAAGCACACCGAAAAGGACGTTCAGAAGGTGCACGACGATCATCTGCGACAGGTGGACGAGGCGGTAAAGGCGAAGGAAGCCGAGATCATGGAGATCTGAGATGGCGGACGACCTGCTCTCTCAGATTCGCCTCAACGGGGCCGTGCCCCGCCACGTGGCCGTCATCATGGACGGCAACGGTCGCTGGGCGCGCGAGCGCAGTCTGCCCCGGCCGCTGGGCCATCGGGCGGGGATGAAGGCGGTGCGCGAAGTGGTGGAAGGCGGGCTCGAGGCCGGGCTCGAGGTGCTCACCCTGTTTGCCTTCTCCGACGAGAACTGGCAGCGTCCGCTGACCGAGATCTCCGCCCTGATGCGGCTGCTCGAGGAGTACATCGCGCGGGAAGTGGCGGAGCTGAAGGACCAGGGGGTGGCGGTCCACGTCCTGGGCGACCGCACCCGGCTCGCGCCGGGCGCCCGCGCGGCCGTCGAGCGCATCGAGCGGGAGACGCGCGATGGCGCGCGGCTGGCGCTCAATCTGTGCATCTCTTACTCATCGCGCGGCGAGCTGGCCCGGGCGGCGCGCCTCCTGGCCGAGGAGGTGCTCAAAGGCGTCAAGCGGCTCGAAGACATCGACGAAGACGCCATCCGCGCCAAGCTGTACACGGCGCCGTGGAGCGACCCGGACCTGCTGATCCGGACGTCCGGTGAATGCCGGCTCTCCAATTTCCTGCTGTGGCAGCTCGCCTACACCGAGCTGTACATCACGCCGGTCCTCTGGCCCGACGTCACGCGGCGCGACCTGTTCCAGGCGATCCTCGATTACCAGGGCCGGGAGCGGCGATTCGGCAAGGTCACGGCATGATGTCCCGCAATCTTCTGGTTCGGATCGCGTTCGCCGTCCCGGCCATTGCCGGCACCCTGCTGATCCTGTCCGCCGGCGGGTGGGTGCTGGCCGGCGCCCTGGCGATCCTGGGCGTGCTGGGTACGCGGGAGGTGTACGACCTCGCCCGGAAGCAGGGGATCGAGCCGTTGGAGTGGATCGGCTTCATCGCCGCCGCGCTCTGCCCGCTGGCGACGTATTGGGTGAAGAGTTACGCGGACTGGGAGCCGGTGGTGTACGCCGGGGCGATTTGGCTGATCGTGGCGCATCTGGTCGCCGCCGCGCGCGGGCCAGACCACCGTCCGCTGACGACACTCTCGGTGACCGTGTTGGGCCCCCTGTATGCGTCGGCCCTGCTCTCGTTCATCATCGCGATCCGGCACGGTCCCCACGTCGACGCGCACCCGCGCGGCTCGGTGGCCCTCGCGGTCTTGCCCCTCGTCATCACGTGGGTGTGTGACACCTGTGCGATGGCAGGGGGGGCGCTGATCGGCGGGCCCAAACTTGCTCCGGTCCTGTCGCCGAGGAAGACGTGGGCCGGCGCGGTGGCCGGCACGGCGGGTGGTGTCCTCGCGGCGATCGCATACGGCCCGCTGGTCTTGAGCCGCGTGGCCCTCGGACTTCCCGACTGGCAGCTCGCGGCGATCGGGCTGGTCACGGCGCTGGCGGCTCAGGCCGGCGATGTCGCGGAATCGCTCTTCAAGCGCGAGGTCGGCGTGAAAGATTCCTCGACGCTCATTCCCGGACACGGCGGCGTGTTGGACCGTCTGGATTCGCTGTACTTCGCCCTGCCCGTCGCGGCGGGGTTGCTCCGGATCCTCGGCCTCGCATGACCGTCGGCGTCGCGATCCTCGGGTCTACCGGCTCGATCGGTTGTTCGGCACTTCAGGTCCTGGCGCGCCAGCGGGAGCGGTTCCGGGTCGCGGCCCTCACGGCGTATTCCAACGCGGACCTGCTGCGACGGCAAGCGGCCGAGTGGAAGCCAGCTTACGTAGGGCTGGTCAACGGTGGGAGCGGGGAGCAGGGAGCGGGGAGCGGTACGTCATGCCTCGTCGAGGCCGCAACCCGCCCAGACGTCGACATCGTGGTGAACGGCATCGTGGGCGCCGCGGGGCTCGAGGCCACGCTTGCCGCGCTCGCGGCGGGGAAGCGGGTGGCGCTCGCCAACAAGGAGACGCTCGTGATGGCGGGCGAGCTCGTCACGCGGACCGCGCGCGAGGGCGGCGGGGAGATCGTGCCGGTCGACTCGGAGCACAGCGCCGTGCTGCAATGCATCACCGGGCGGCGCAGCGGGGAGTTGGCGCGCCTCATTCTCACGGCGTCGGGCGGCCCGTTCCGCACCTGGAACCCGAAGCGCGTGGCGGGCGCTACCGTGGACGAGGCGCTGCGGCACCCGACCTGGAAAATGGGCAAGAAGATCACCGTTGATTCCGCCAGTCTCGTGAACAAGGCCCTCGAGGTGATCGAAGCGCACTTCCTGTTCGGGCTGCCATACGAGAGCGTGGACGTGGTGGTCCATCCGCAGTCGGTAGTGCACGCGTTCGTCGAGTTCGTGGACGGGTCGGTCCTGGCCCAGGTCGGATTTCCGACGATGGAGCTGCCGATCCTGTACGCGCTCACCCATCCCGACCGGGTGCCAGACGCGGGGGCACGCCGCTTCGATCCGGTGGCGGCCGGGACCCTCACGTTCGAGCCGATACAGGCGGAGCTGTACCCGGCGTACGGGCTCGGGCGCGCTGCGGCCGCGGTGGGTGGGACGGCCCCCGCCGCGTTCAATGCGGCCAACGAAGTGGCGGTGGAGCTGTTCCTCGCGGGCAAGATCCGGTTCGGCCGGATCGCGGAGACGATCGCGCAGGTGCTCGAGGCGCACCACGCGAGCGACGCAGCGTCGCTCGAGACGGTGCTCGCCGCGGATGCAGAGGCGCGCCGGCTCGCGCGGGAGGCGGCGTGCTCCTGACCCTGGCCGCGCTCGCGGTCGTCCTCGGCCCGCTGATCTTCGTTCACGAAATGGGCCACTTTCTCGCGGCCAAGGCCGTGGGGATTCAGGTCCTGCGATTCTCGATCGGCTTCGGGCGTCCCATTTTCAGCTGGCGGCGCGGTGAGACCGAGTACTGGCTCTCCTGGCTGCCACTCGGCGGCTACGTGAAGATGGCGGGGCTCGAAGACGAGGGGGTGGCCGGAGGCGTCGAGGGCGGAAAGTCCGACGTCCCGGTCGACCCGGCGCGGGCGTTCGACCGCCAGCCGGTATGGAAGCGGACGATCGTGATCCTCGCCGGCGTCACCATGAACGCGGTGTTCGCGTTCTTCATCTACGCCGGTCTTGCGGCGACGGCGGGCACGCCGGAGCTCGCGAGCACGGAAATCGACTCGGTCGCGGCCCACGCGCTGCCCCCCGGCACGGAGGCACTCGCGAGCCTCAAGTTCGGCGATCGGATCGTGCGTGTGAACGGCGACACGATCCGTTCGTGGAACGCGCTCCTCGACCACATCCTGGCGGGGCCGACCACGCTGCGGTTCGAAGTCGCCGGCCGGCCCGAGCCCATCGTCGTGCAGCTGCCCGATGGCGGGCTCGCCACGCGGCAGGCGCTGGCCCAGGCGCTGACCCGCCTCGACCCGCCACGGCTCGGCATCGTCGAGCCGGGTCGGCCGGCGATCCGAGCGGGCCTCAGTGGGGGAGATCTGCTCGTGCGGGCCAACGGCGATACGCTGCGGTCCTGGAGCGAGGTGTTGCACATCGTGTGGAACAGCCCCGGCAAGTCGGTGCGCTTCGACGTGCTGCGCGACGGACACATCGTCCAGGTGACCGTGGTTCCCGAGAGCAAGATCGAGACGGACAGCGCGTCCCCCCGCCCGCACGTGTACGGTGCCATCGGGGCCGCGCCGAATCCGCCCACCATCCACGTGCGCGAGCCGCTCGGGCGCGCCCTGGTCTCGGGCTTCCAGGAGACGTGGGGCCGCGGCAAGGTGGTGCTCGGGTTCCTGCAAGGCCTCGTGCTGCGCCAGACCTCGTTCCGCGAGGTCGGAGGCATCATCACGGTCGGTCAGATCTCGGGGCAGGTCGCGCGGCTGGGCCTCGACTGGTTCCTCACATTTGTGGCGTTCTTTTCGATCAACCTGGCGATTCTGAATCTGCTGCCCATTCCGATCCTGGACGGCGGGCAGCTCGTGTTCCTCATCGCCGAGGCGGTGCGAGGCAAGCCGTTGTCGCGCGAGCTGCGGACTCGGCTCAGCAATGTGGGGTTCTTCCTGCTGGTCGCGCTCATGATTCTCGCGCTCACCAACGATGCCCTCCGCATCCTCCCCCGTTAAGGACGCGCTCGAGAGCTACGTCGCCGGCCGCGTGAGGGCGGAGCGGCTCGTGATCGCTGTATCCGCAGCATACTACGGGGACGCGAGAAACGGTCAGCGGGAATCGTTACAGCCCTTGATCGACGTGATCGATCGCGCGTCGCCGGGGATCGTCGAGCTCGGGACGGCTCAGGGCGGCTCGGGCTTCGCGATCAGTCTCGCGGAGCGACCGTTTCCCAGGCAATACGAAGCCGAGCTGCGGCGGGCGGCGGAGGCTGTGTTGGGCCGGGAAGAGTCCCGGGCAGAGGCCGGTGGTACGGCCGGGGAAGGGGAACCGACACCGCGTGGGCTCGTAGCGCGCCTCGTGGCCGCCGTGCGCCGCATGTTCAGCCCGTCAGCCTGACCACCAGTCCCGCCAGCGCGCCAGCAACCCCGCCGGGGCCGTTCCGTCCACCGCCGCGAGATCGGCGAGCAGCGCGGCAGCATCGCGGTAGCGATCGTCGGGATGCTTCGCGAGGCATTTCATCACCACGCGCTCGAACCGCTTGGACAGCTGCGGCCGCCTCTTCCGCAGCGAGGGTGGAGCGGCCTCTACGTGCATTCGCGCCAGCTCGAACCAATCGGTGGAGGCGAAGGGGACCTCGCCGATCGCCGCCTTGAAGAGCGTGACCCCCAGGGCGTAGAAATCGAGGCGCGCGTCGAGGGGTCGCCCCTGGGCCTGCTCGGGCGACAGGTATTGCGGCGTTCCGATCGTCATGTTCACGCCGGTGGAGGCCACGTAGCCCGAGACGGCCCGCGCGATGCCGAAGTCCGAGAGGACGGCGCGCCCGTCCGAGTGGAGCAGGATGTTGTCGGGCTTCAGGTCGCGGTGGATTACCCCCTGGGCGTGCGCGAACTGGAGCGCGCGGGCCACGTCGCCCGCGACGCGCACGATGTCGGCCTCGGGGAGCGGGCCCTCGCGCTCGAGCCGCGCGGCGAGCGAGTCCGGGCACAGGTCCATCGCGAAGTAGACGTAACTCCCGGAGCGCGCCACGAATCGGATGCGGATGATGTTCGGGTGCTGGAGCTTCTGGGCGGTTTCGGCTTCGTTGCGGAACCGGCTCTCGAACTGGGGGTCGCCGGCGTAGCGCGGCATCAGGATCTTGACGGCGACGGCGGTCCCGTCCAGCTCCCGACCCGCGAACACCCAGGCGAAGCCGCCCTGGCCGAGCAGACGCTCGAGGTCGTAGGGGCCGACCGTGCGGCCGAGTAGGTCGGTGGGCGGGGGAGGAGTATGGGTCACGAGGGCTTTACAAACCCGGGTCAGCGGTCTAAGTTACTGCGCTCTCAACAATTAGGGAACAGGGATCAGATGTACGACAAGACGACGCCGGTCAGGAAGTACGGGCTGCACGAGGGAGACACGGGGTCCACCCCGGTCCAGATCGCGCTGCTCACCGAGCGGATCAACAGCCTCACCGATCACTTCCGGGTGCACGCCAAGGACTTTCACGGGCAGCGCGGCCTCCTCAGGATGGTGTCGCAGCGCCGCCGCCTGCTCGAGTACCTGAAGCGCGCCAACCTGGAGCGGTATCGGCAGCTCATCGAAGAGCTGGGTCTCCGCCATTAACACCGCTGGCGTCGCGTTGGGCACCCCGGAAGAGCACCGGGGCGCCCTCGCGCATTTCTTTGTGCTCTAGACAGGCAATATGGTGAAACACGTAGAACGCAACTTCGCGGGCCGCGCTCTCAAGCTCGAGGCGGGCCGCCTGGCCAAACAGGCCGCGGGGTCCTGCCTCCTGCAGTTCGGGGAGACGGTCGTGCTCGCCGCAGTGACCGTGTCGGAGAACGTCTCGACCCTCCCGTTCTTTCCCCTGACCGTCGAATACCGCGAGAAAGCCTACGCCGCCGGCAAGATCCCCGGTGGCTTCTTGAAGCGGGAAGGCCGGCCTTCGGACGACGAGATCCTCGCGGCCCGGGTGATCGACCGCTCGGTGCGGCCGTTGTTCCCGGAAGGGTTCAAGAACGAGGTGCAGGTGTTCGTGTACGTGCTCTCGGCGGATCAGGAGAACGACGCCGACGTCCTGGGGCTGACGGCGGCCTCGGCGGCGCTGACCATCTCCAGGGTGCCATGGAACGGCCCGATCGCCGCCGTCCGCGTGGGGCGCGTGGAGGGCGCGTGGATCCTCAACCCCACCTTCCAGCAGCTCGAATTCTCCGACGTGGACATGGTGGTGTCCGGCTCGAAGGATTCGATCGTCATGGTGGAGGGAGGCGCGCTCGAGCTCACGGAGCCCGAGATCGTGAAGGGGCTCGAGGTCGCGCACAAGGGCGTCCGGGAGCTGTTGGACGCAGCTAACGAGCTCGTCGCCGAGATGCGGCAGCCCAAGATGGAATGGACCAAGGTCGAGCCGCCGGCGGAGCTGGTGGCGCGGGTGAAGCAGCTCGCGGAGGCCCGGGTGTCCGAGGCGCTCAACCTGCCGGAGAAGTCCGAGCGGGCACAGGCGCTCGCGGCCCTGAAGGCCACGATCCAGGAAGAGCTGGGGCCTGAGTTCCCCGACAACCTGAAGGACGTCGGTAGCGTGCTCGAGGAAATCGAGTATCACACGATGCGCAACCAGGTCCTCACCCACAGCGAGCGGGTGGACGGGCGCGATCTGGACACCGTACGGCCGATCAGCTGCGAGGTCGGGACGCTGCCTCGCACGCACGGCTCCGCGCTGTTCACGCGCGGCCAGACTCAGGCGCTGGTGTCGGTGACCCTCGGCACGACGCGGGACGAGCAACGCATCGACTCGATCGACGTGGCGCAGGAGACGACGAAGTCGTTCATGCTGCACTACAACTTTCCGCCATTCTCGACTGGTGAAGTGAAGCCGATTCGCGGGACCTCACGCCGCGAGGTGGGACACGGGGCGCTCGCCGAGCGGGCGCTGCAGGCGCTGCTCCCGCCGTACGACCAGTTTCCCTATACCCTCCGCATCGTGTCCGACATCCTCGAGTCGAACGGCTCGTCGTCCATGGCCACGGTGTGCGGCGGCTCGCTGGCGCTGTTCGATGCCGGCGTACCGATGACCGCCGCATGCGCGGGCGTCGCGATGGGGCTCATCAAGGAGGCCGATCGGGTGGCGGTGCTCACCGACATCCTGGGAACCGAGGACGCCCTGGGCGACATGGACTTCAAGGTCGCGGGCACGCGCCAGGGCGTGACGTCGATCCAGATGGACATCAAGATCATGGGCCTCGACTTCAAGATCATGGCCGAGGCGCTCGACAAGGCGAAGCAAGCGCGGCTTCACATCCTGGACATCATGGATCAGGTCATGCCGAAGCCGCGCTCGGAGCTGTCCAAGTACGCGCCGCGCATCATCACGATCCAGATCCGGCCGGACAAGATCGGCGACCTGATCGGCCCCAAGGGCAAGACCATCCGGGGCATCCAGGAGCAGACCGGCGCCGAGATCAACGTCGACGACACCGGGCTGGTCACCATTTCGGCGGTGGGCGAAGGCGGCGAGCGGGCGCGCGACATGGTGCAGGCCCTGATCCAGGAGCCCGAGGTGGGCAAGATCTACGAGGGCGTCGTGAAGAGCACCACGGCGTTCGGCGCGTTCATCGAGATCCTGCCGGGCGTCGAGGGACTGCTCCACATCTCCGAGCTGCAGCATGGCCGGACCGAGCGCACGGAGGACGTGGTGAAGAAGGGCGACCACGTGCGGGTGAAGCTGCTCGAGGTGGACGAGCGCGGCCGCATGCGGTTGTCCCGCAAGGCGCTGCTCGACAAGGGGGACGGTGATGCGGGAGCCGTAGCCCGCGCGCGGTAATGCAGACCGTCCCGCTCGACCGGGAGATCTCCCAGACCACCGTGCCAGGCGGGGTGGTGGTGTTGTCCGAGCGGGTGCCGAGCGTCCGCTCGGTGGCAGTGGGGATCTGGGTGCGGAGCGCCAGCGCCCACGAGCCCCGCCCCAAGATGGGCGTGTCCCATCTGCTCGAGCACATGGTGTTCAAGGGCACCGAGCGGCGCACGGCGCAGCAGATCGCGCTGGCGCTCGAGTCTCGCGGCGGCTCGCTCGACGCCTACACCTCCCGCGACACCACCGCGTTCCAGGCCCGCGTGCTGGACTCGGACCTGCCGCAGGCCCTGGACGTGCTGACCGACCTGGTGCGGAATCCGGTGCTGCGCCCGAGCGACCTGGAGCTCGAGCGCAACGTCGTTCTCGAAGAGATCAACACCGTCGAGGACACGCCCGACGATCAGGTGTTCGAGCTCGCGTATCAGACCCTCTGGCCCAAGCACTCCTACGGCTACTCGATCCTCGGCACCCGCGACACCGTCAGCGCCCTCTCGACCGACGACCTGAAGCAGCTGCACGGGAGGGCGTACTTCCCGGCCAATTGCGTGATCGCCGCCGCTGGCAACGTCACGCATGAGCGGCTGCTGGAGCTGTTGGGCCAGCAGGGGTGGTTTGACGATCGGGAAACGGGAAAAGGGAAACGGGAAGTGCCGGCGGCGATTCCGGTTCCAGCCGCCGTCCGCGGCACCGAGGCCCGTCACACCAAGGACACCGCCCAGACCCATATCGTGTTCGCCACGGACTCGGTCGCCTACGCCGACCGGCGCAAGTACGCGCTGTTGGTGCTCGCGAACGTGTTCGGCGGCGGGATGTCGAGCCGCCTGTTCCAGCGCATCCGGGAGGAGCTAGGGCTGGCCTACGCGATCTACGCCTTCACGAGCTTCTACCGGCAGGTGGGCGTCACCGGCGTGTACGTCGGCACCCAGCCCAAGACCGCGGTCCAAGCCGAGGCGGCGATCCGCGAAGAGTACGCCAAGCTGGCCCGTGCCGGGCTCTCGGGAGAGGCGCTCGCCGAAGCGAAGCAGCAGACCCAGGGCCAGCTGATGCTGTCTCTGGAGAGTCCGTCGGCACGGATGTATCGTTTGGCCGGTTTTCCGGTCCACGGCGAGCCATACCAGAGCCTCGACCAGGTGCTGGCGGCGGTCGCCGGGCTCACGGACGAGGAGATGGCGAGCGTGGCGGCGGAATTCTTTGCTCCTGAGCGGCAGACGGTGGTTTGGCTGGGCCCAGACAAAAACTGAAAGGCGTCACGAAAAAACGTCGCGGAAAAACGTCACGGAAAGGCGTGCGCGGAGCATGATCGTTGGCGTCCCGAAGGAGATCAAGACAGCCGAGCATCGGGTAGCGCTGGTGCCGGCGGGAGTCGAGTCGCTGGTGGGCGACGGACACAGCGTGCTCGTGGAGCAAGGCGCGGGGCTCGGCTCGGGGTTCGCGGACGAGGCGTATCGCGCGGCGGGCGGGACGCTCGTGCCCAAGGCCGCGGACGTGTGGGCCAAGGCCGAGATGGTGATCAAGGTGAAGGAGCCGATCGAGCCCGAGTGGCCGTGCATGCGCCAGGGTCAGGTGGTCTTTACCTACTTCCACTTCGCCGCGTCGGAGCCGCTCACGCGTGCCGTGATCAAGTCGGGGATCATCGCAATCGCGTACGAGACGGTGCAGCTGCCCTCGGGGGACCTCCCCTTGCTCACGCCGATGAGCGAGGTGGCGGGACGGATGGCCGTGCAAGAGGGGGCGAAGTACCTGGAAAAGGTGTATGGCGGGAGCGGGATACTGCTCGGCGGAGTGCCGGGGGTACTGCCGGCGGAAGTCCTGATCATCGGCGGGGGCGTGGTCGGTGCCAACGCGGCGAAGATGGCGGCGGGCCTGGGCGCCCGGGTGACGCTGCTCGACCTGTCGCTCGATCGCCTGCGGTACCTCGCCGACGTGCTCCCCTCGAATGTCGATCTGCTCTACTCCAACCGCTACAACCTGCTCGAGCAGCTGCGTCGGGCCGATCTCGTCATCGGCGCCGTGCTGTTGCCGGGGGCCAAGGCCCCGAAGCTGGTACGGCGCGACGACCTGAAGCTCATGAGGCCGGGCTCGGTCATCGTGGACGTGGCGGTGGATCAAGGTGGGTGCATCGAGACGATCAAGCCGACAACGCATGAAAATCCCGTCTACGTAGTGGATGGGATCGTTCACTACGCGGTCGCCAACATGCCGGGGGGCGTGCCGCGCACCTCGACGCTCGGGCTCACGAACGCAACCTTCCCCTACGCCAAGCGGCTGGCGCGGAACGGCTGGAAAAAGGCCTGCCGGGACGATCCGGCCTTGTTCCTCGGCCTCAACGTGGTCGAAGGCAAGGTGGTGTATCCCGCGGTCGCCGAGACGTTCGGTCTCCCGTCGGCCGATCCCAGGACCCTCGTGTGAAGGGACGGCGATGACCGAGCGGAAAACACTGGCGATCCTGGTGGGCGGCGGGCCGGCGCCGGGGATCAACAGTGTGATCGGGGCGGCCACGATCCGGGCCCGGTTGGAGGCGGTCGACGTGCTCGGGGTGCGCGACGGGTTCGAGTGGATCATGCAGGGCGACATCGACCACGTCACCCCACTCGACATCGGCGAGGTGAGCCGGATCCACTTTCGCGGCGGGTCCTACATCGGGATCTCGCGCGCGAACCCCACCAAAGACCCGGCGCATCTCGACAACGCCGTGCTGGCGCTGTTGCGCCTCAACGTCTCACAGCTCATCACCATCGGCGGCGACGACACGGCCTATTCGGCGATGAAGCTGGAGGAGAAGGCCGCGGGGCGGCTCCAGGTGGTGCACGTGCCGAAGACCATCGATAACGATCTCGATTTGCCGCCTTCCGTGGACACCTTCGGCTTCCAGACGGCGCGTCACTACGGCGTGGAGATCGTCAAGAACCTGATGGTGGACGCCAAGACCACGTCGCGCTGGTACCTCGTCATCACGATGGGCCGCGGGGCCGGGCATCTGGCGGTAGGCATCGGCAAAGCGGCGGGCGCCACGCTTACGCTCATTCCGGAGGAGTTTCCCGGTCGGCGCATCCGGCTCAAATCGGTCGTAGACACGCTGGTGTGCGCGATCATCAAACGGCTGTCCTACGGCCGGCTCGACGGCGTCGCCGTGGTGGCCGAGGGGCTGACGCTGGGTATCGAGCCCGCGGACCTCGCGGGCGTCGAGGAAGTCGAGCGGGACACGCACGGGAACGTGCGCATCGCCGAGGTGAACATCGGCGAGATCCTCAAGTCGGCGGTGCAGAAGCGGCTCAAGGAGTTCGGGCTGAAGGCGACGATCGCGGCGAAGAACATCGGCTACGAGCTGCGCTGCGCGGACCCGATCCCGATGGACATGGAGTACACGCGCGATTTGGGCTACTGCGCCGCCAAGTATGTCTTGGGGGGCGGCAACGCCGCCATGATTTCGCTGCAGGCGGGGCGGTTCGTGCCCATCCCGTTTGCGGAGATGATCGATCCCGAGACGGGCCGGGCGCGCACGCGGCGGGTGGATATCACGTCCACGCGTTACGCCATCGCGCGCCGTTACATGATCCGGCTGCGGCGCGACGACTTCGACGATCCGCACGAGCTGGCGCGCTTCGCCGCGACCGCCCACGTATCGGTGGAGGAGTTCCGCCGGCAGTTCACGTACCTGATAGAGGAGGAGCCGCCGCCGCTGGTGCTCGACTCGGTGGTGGCGCGCGATCCCGGGGCCCGCGCGTGACGCGGGTGCCGGTGGTACAGGTGCGCCGGCTACCGCACCACGACGGGCTCCCGTTGCCGACGCGACAGACAGCCGGCTCCGCCGGATACGACGTGCACAGTGCCGAGGCGGACTTTACCCTTTCGCCGCTCGAGCGCCGGTTGGTGCGGACCGGGCTGGCGCTCGCGATCCCGGACGGCTACGAAGCCCAGGTGCGGCCCCGCTCGGGGCTCGCGTTGAAGCACGGCCTCACCCTTCCCAATGCACCCGCCACCATCGATTCCGACTATCGCGGCGAGCTGATGATCCCGATGATCAACCTCGGCACCGAGCCGGTGGTGGTGACGCGCGGCACGCGCATCGCGCAGCTCGTGTTTCAGCGGGTGCAGCTGGTGCAGCTCGAGGAGGTGGCGGAGCTGCCGCCGAGCGAGCGGGGTGGGGGAGGGTTTGGGAGCACGGGCTTATGATGCGCGCCTCGAGCCTGCTCGGATGGTCGATGGTCGCCGGGTGTCTCGCGGTTGCGCCCGCCCGGGCGCCTGCTCAACAGTCAGCTTTGGGTGATTTCCAGGGTCATGGCGACGTGGGCCAGGTGACCAGGCGGGGCTCAGTCACCTACGACGCCGGGCGGGGGCGCTACACGATCGCGGGGTCAGGCGCGAACATGTGGTCCGACCGCGACGCCTTCCATTTCCTCTGGAGGCGTATCGAGGGAAATGTCATCCTGACCGCGCGGGCACAGTTCGAAGGGCCGGGCGTGGAGCCGCATCGCAAGTTCGGCTGGACGGTACGCTCCAGCCTCGGAAGCGGCTCGCCGCACGTGACGGCGGCGGTCCATGGAGATGGGCTCGTGGCGCTGCAGTTCCGCCGCACTCCCCGCGGTGCGACCGAAGAGATCCGCTCGCCCGTGAGCGCACCGGACGTCATTCAACTCGAGCGAGTGGGGAACAGCTACGTCCTATCGGCGGCCCGCTTCGGCGACACCCTGGTGGCGGTACGGGTCCCCGACCTGGAGCTCGGCGACCAACCCTATGTCGGGCTGTTTGTGTGCGCGCATAACGACACCGTGGTCGAGCGCGCCACCTTCCGCGACGTACGAATCACCGCACCAGCGCGCGACGGGTTCGTGCCGTACCAGGACTACATCGGGAGCGACCTGGAGGTCCTCGATGTCGCGAGCGGGGACCGTACGACCGTGTACCGCTCGCCCGAGTCGCTCCAGGCGCCTAACTGGACCAAGGACGGCAAGGCGCTGATTTACAACAGTCGAGGCCTGTTGTATCGCTTCGACCTCACAGATCGGCGACCAGTGGTCGTGAATACCGGTTTTGCCACCAGCAATAACAACGATCACGTCCTTTCGTTCGACGGGCGGACCATCGCGATCAGCCACCACAGCGCGGACGATCACGACGCGTCGATCGTGTACACGGTACCGGTCGAGGGCGGGACGCCACGACGGATCACCGCGCTGGGCCCGTCGTACCTGCATGGCTGGTCGCCCGACGGGCGGTTCCTGGTCTACACCGGTGAGCGGAACGACGAGTTCGACGTGTACCGCATCTCGGCGGATGGAGGGGACGAGACGCGTCTCACGAATACGCCGGGGTTGGACGACGGGCCGGAATACTCGCCTGACGGGAAGTACATCTACTTCAACTCCGTCAGGAGCGGGACCATGCAAATCTGGCGGATGCGAGCGGATGGGAGCGCCCAGGAGCAGGTCACGAGCGACCGGTACAATAATTGGTTTCCGCATATGTCCCCCGACGGTCAGTGGATCGCCTTCCTGTCATTCATGAAGGACGTCGCGCCCGGTGACCACCCGTTCTACAAGCACGTGTATCTGCGCGTGATGTCCACTCGAGAGGGTGGAGGCAGCGCGCGCGTCATCGGCTATGTGTACGGCGGTCAGGGGACGATCAACGTGCCGTCCTGGTCGCCCGACAGCCGGCGCCTGGCGTTCGTCAGCAATACGGATCTACGGCGGGTGCCCTAATGACGTCATCGCGAGATCGTTCAGCTCGGCGGTAGCGACCAGAGGCAATTCGCGCTCCCTACGTCATGTACAAGCACACCCAAGTTGGCCATCGCACCATCGGCATCCTGCTTGGCACTGGGGCAGTCGCCGCCGGGCTCCTAGTCGCGAGAACGGGCCCCGTCCTCGTTCTCGGCATCGTGCTCGTGGCCTTGCTCACGGCAGCCTTCCTCTTTGGTTCCCTGACCACCCAGGTAGATGAACAGCGCTTTACGTTTTGGTTCGGGCCGGGCGTGATGCGGCGTTCCTTCGCCCTTTCCCAGATTCTGTCATGCACGCCCGTAACGAGCCCCTGGTGGTATGGCAGCGGGATCCACTGGACTCCCGACGGCTGGCTCTACAATGTGGCGAGCGGGGGGGCGGTGCAGCTGACGCTGGGGGATGGTCGGCGACTGCGAGTTGGGACGGATGAGCCCGAGGAGTTGTGTCGCCTGATTCGGAGCGGGAAGGGAGCGGCCTACTAGCATCGATGCCGGTCCGACTCCGTGTCGCGGCTCCAGTGCTCTTCGCGGTCGCTGCATTCGTGTGCTCACGAGCGCTGAACCACACGGACCAGCCCATAGCGCTCCTTCTGATAGTGCCTGGCTATCTGGTGCAGGCGTGGCTCTTCGAAGCTCACCGAGCCTTGGGTGGAGTGGGGTACGTCATCACCATGGTCACCGTATCGGCTCTCGTGTGGACCCTGCTGTTGCTCGGCCTGTTGGTTGTGGCGGCCAAGCTGTTCCGCCGCATTAGGCATCGCCGATCGTCGATGCCCACGCCTATGTCGACACGGGCCGCAAAAAGGGAAACGTTGTGATAACCTCGACTAGGTAACCACAGGCTCATGTCCGGCAAGCGTCGCCTTCTACTCGTCCTGCTCCTCGCGGTCGGTCTCGCGGGTGGCTTCCTCGCGGTACTATACCTCACGCCCACGCCTACCACTCCGGAGCAACCGCTCCCACCACCGGCCGTGGAGCGGCCCAAACCAGCGCTTCAGGCAGACGCCGAAGGGCAATACGTCCCAGGCTATCGCTTTTCGGTCGGTCGGTTCCGATTCACCGGCTTCAGCCTTCGTCCGGAGGCACTCGTCACATTCGCCCAAGCCACTTCCGGTACGGAGGACGTGGCGGCCTGCCTAGAGGCTCGCATCAGTGCGGTCAGCATCCATCTTCGCTGTGAATACCCTCAGGTGGGCATCGTCACGATCGAGGGTAGGTTCCTCACCCGATTGGCGACAGACCTGCTGGATAGGCCGGTCGTCTCTGCGGTCGTGACGGTTCGCGCTCAGAGCGGAGAGATCTTGTATAACGCCCGGGATTCGTTCGTGTGGCAGCCGGGATCCCCGGGGGGCGCACGGTACTAGTAAGTGACTGCCCCTAGATCCGAAACGCGTCGAGCTGACCTCACTCCAATGATCACAATTCGACCTGCGAAGCCCAGCGACGCCGCGGCCTGGCTTCGGCTACGTCACGCCCTCTGGCCCGATGGTTCCGAGACTGAGCACCGCGAGGAGATCGATCGGTTCTTCGGCGGCGACGCGCGGGAACCGCTCGCCGTCCTCCTCGCCGAGAACGGAGCAGGGGGCCCGATCGGTTTCGCCGAGCTGTCGATTCGCCCGCACGCCGAGGGCTGCCGCGGCGACCGCGTGGCGTACCTCGAGGGATGGTTCGTCGCGCCGAAGGCTCGGGGTCGCGGTGTTGGCCGTGCGCTGATCGCGGCGGCGGAGCAGTGGGGGCGCTCCCGGGGTTGTCGTGAGTTTGCGTCGGACTCGCAGGCAGACAACGAGGTCAGCGGCGCCGCTCACCGCGCGCTTGGTTTTGCCGAGGTTGGCCTCGTGCGGTGCTTCCGGAAGGATCTCTAGAGTGAGTTCTCAGGCTGCCCTAGCAACAGTGAAAGGAGGGGGTGGGCGATGGTGCACGTGAACTATCTGGCCGTCCTCGTGGCGGCCGTCGCGGTGTTCGTGCTGGGCTGGCTCTGGTACAGCCCCCTGTTGTTCTTCAAGCCGTGGATGCGGCTGCGCGGGATGGATCCCGTCGCCGCGATGGCCGGGGCGAAGATTCCCGGGGGGAAGCTCCTCATCGAGTTGGTGCGGTGCCTCGTCCTGGCGTACATGATCGCGCGCTTCGTGGCGCTACTCGGCGTCAGCAGTTGGATGGGCGCGGTGCACTTCGGCTTCCTCCTGTGGATCGGGTTCCCCGTGATCATTCTCACGGGATCGGTCCTGTGGGAGAACATCCCGTGGAAAGTGGCCGCGATCCATGCGGGTGACTGGCTCGTCAAGATGCTGGTGATACCGATCATCGTGAGCGTGTGGCACTGATGGACCGGCGGCAGTTCCTCGATGTGACTGCAACCAGTGCGCTGGTGGCGGGCCTACGGACTAACGGGCGCGGAACCAACGCCGAGTGCCCAGTTGCTTGCGCCCAGTTCTCTGACTAATGTCAGACATATGGACGGTATCGCGCAGGTCCGAACCTTCAATCGCGTGGTGACCCAGCAGATCGGGGCGCTGGCGGGGGACTTTCTCGGCCGCACTCGCTCCCTCGGCGCGTGCCGCGTCCTCTTTGAGATCGGCGCCGATGGCATCGAAATTCGGCAGCTGCGTGCCCGCCTCGCCTTGGACTCAGGCTACACCAGCCGCCTGCTTCGCCATCTCGAGGCAGAAGGACTCATCCGCACCACTCGATCGCCCAGCGACACGCGCGTGCGGTTCGTGACGCTCACCGCCGCCGGCCGCAGGGAACTGGCCGTGTTGAATCGCCTGTCGGACGAGGCCGCCGCATCGCTCCTCGACCCCCTTCCGGAAACACAACGCGCGGCCCTGCTCGCTGCCATGGGGACCATCGAGCGCCTGCTGCGCAGCAGCGCCGTGCGCCTCTCCGTGGAGGCTCCCGAGAGTCCGGCCGCCCGGTATTGTCTCGAGCGCTACTTCGAGGAACTGACGGCCCGCTTCGAGACCGGCTATGATCCCACGCGGGGCATATCCGCCGCGCCGGCGGAGCTCACGCCGCCGCGGGGCTACTTCCTGCTGGCCACCCTGAACGAAGCGCCAGTCGGGTGCGGCGCCTTGAAGTGTCATGCGGCCTATGGCGAGATCAAGCGCATGTGGGTCGCAACCTCCGCCCGTGGGCTCGGCCTCGGGACCCGGATCCTGCTCCGTCTCGAAGAGCTCGCGCGGAAACGGCGGCTGCCGCTGCTGCGGCTCGAAACCAACAAGGCCCTTACAGAGGCCCAATCGCTCTATCGGCGCAACGGCTTCCGCGAAGTTCCGGCGTTCAACGACGAGCCATACGCACATCACTGGTTTGAAAAGGCGCTCTAGGCGGTGAACATGGGGACCGTCTTGGACGCCATCGGCAACACGCCAATCGCGGAGCTGCGCAAGATTACTCCGCCTGGCTGCGCTCGCATCGTGGCGAAGCTGGAGTGGGGCAATCCGACCGGGAGCATGAAGGACCGGATGGCCCGTGCGGCGATTGAGGCGGCCGAGCGCGACGGGCGGCTGCCGCCGGGTGGAACCGTGGTGGAGGCCACCATGGGTACAACGGGCATTTCCCTGGCGCTGGTTTGCGCTGCCAAGGGCTATGGTCTGCACATCGTGTTCTCCGATGCCTTCAGCGACGAGAAACGGCGGACCATGCGGGCCTTCGGTGCGACGGTCGAGGATGTACCAAGCGACCATGGGCTCATTACGGAGGCGCTCGTGAAGGCCATGCTTGCGAGAGCGCACGAGCTCGCCGCGCAGCCGAGCTACTGGTGGTGCGATCAGCTGAACAACCGTGACGCGATCAACGGCTACCTCCCGATGGGGGAGGAGATCTGGGATCAGACCGGCGGCCAGGTTGACGCTTTCGTCCACTCGGTCAGTACCGGCCACTCCATCCTGGGCGTCGCGCGCGGCCTGCGTGCGCACAAGCCCACCGTGCGCGTCGCGGCCGTCGAACCGGCGGAGTCGGCTGTCCTGTCCGGGCAGCCGAGCGGATCGCACAAGATCGAGGGCATCGGAATCGGCTTTGTCCCACCGCTCTGGGAGCCTGACGAAGTCGACGAGATCATTGCCGTCACGACCGCGGACGCCAAGGCCATGACGCGCCGACTTGCTCGGGAGGAAGGATTGCTCGCGGGCGCGTCATCGGGCGCGAACGTGGTGGCCGCCATTCGGCTTGGCCGCCGTCTCGGCCCGGACGCGACGGTGGCGACCATCCTGGTAGATTCGGGGCTGCGCTACCTCAGCACCGACGTGTTTCGGACCTAGACTGCGAAGGACACCGTGACTACTCGCGCCGTCATCAGATTTGGGGGCCTGTGTCTCGCCGGTGGAGCCATCGCGTTCCTTGGCGTCTTCACCTACCTCGCGGCCCGCTTCAACTATCCCGCTGTCCTCGATGGCCCGGCGGCCACGGTGTTGCCCAGCCTCCTCGCAACCGGCCAGCAGGGCCGCCTCGCTTGGGCCGTCTACGCGCTCCTGCCGCTGATATGGCTTCCTGCCGGCGTCGCCGCCTATGAGGCCTTGGCTCCCGTGCGGCGCGGGCCAATGCGGCTGGCCTTGCTGTTCGCGGGGGTCGCCGCGCTCGCCATGATGCTGGGCCTGATGCGCTGGCCCAGTGTTCATTGGCACCTCGCCCTGGCATTCGAGCACGCGCCCCCGCCGGAGCAGGGGGTCCTGGCCGCCGTTTTCGACGGCCTCAATGCATACCTTGGCAACTACATCGGCGAGTTTCTGGGTGAGCTCTCCTTCAGCGCATTTTTCCTGCTGACGTCGATTGTCTGGCTCGAGTCACCACGCTCGCACAAATGGATCGGTTCGGTCGGCGTGGGCACGGCGGTTCTAGGCCTCCTCGGCATGTTCCGCAACGTCACGGGCGCCGTGGCTCCGATCGCGGCTGTGAATAACTACCTGCTCCCGGCGTTCATGATCATTCTCGGCGTCGCGCTCGTGCGGTGGCCCGTGGTCCCCGAGCCGCCGGGCGCCTGACCGGCGGCCGCCGCTCCGTCTCCTTGCGCCCGCGGCCACTGCGCCCGCAGTTTACCGACGAAAGGAGTCTTACATGGCGGAGAGCGTTTATAAAGTCATCGAGCTGGTCGGGACCAGCACCGAGTCCTGGGAGAAGGCCGCTGCCGCGGCGGTCAAGCTAGCGGCGAAGACGCTGCGCGACCTACGGGTGGCGGAGATCTCGCAACTCGACATGCAGCTGAAAGACGGCAAGGTCGAGAGCTATCGCGCGAAGATCAAGGTTTCCTTCAAGTACGAAGGCGACTGAAGACGGAGAGAACTTGATCTAGGGGGCGGTCAGATCAGTCGCGTCCGGATCTTGATCTCTGAGGTGAGCGTGCGGTGCACCGGACACCGTTCCGCGATCTCGCGTAAGCGGTTCCGTTGCTCCGCGGAAAGCTCGCCGTTCAGTGCGATCTCGCACTCTATCACGTCAAGCATTCCCTCCTTCGTGTCGCAATCACGACAATCCTGCGCATGCACCCTCGAATGCCGCAAACGGACCTCTACGTCGTCGAGAGGCCACTGCTTCCGTCGCGCGTACAGCGCGATGGTCATCGACGTTCAGGCGCCGAGGGCACCGAGGAGGAGGTCGTACGGACCGGGGCCGGTATCGGTGCCGCCGTCGGCAACCGGCTCGTCCCCCACAAAACGATGGCGACCGGCTGCGATCTTCTGCGCAAACCCGGCTGCGCTCCCACGCACCAGCACCACACCGGCTTCGAGCGTCTCATCCATCGGAAGGCTCCGCGTTCGGGAAGTCTGGAGCATAACCTGCTCTAGAGCGAATTGCTTTGCCGCGTTTCCCGGTAGAGATTCTGCGTCACTTCGGGCACCTTGGGAGATCGCGAAGCCACTCCGTTGAGGTGAAATGTCGCTCGAGACCCTCCGCCTCACGTTGCTCCCGTGCTCACCGGAGCACCTGCTTGCGCTGATCGATCACCCGGAGCGCATCGAGAACTTGCTGGGTCTGCGTGGAGCCGACGACCTGCGGCCGTTTTACGTATCGGATGAGGTCTCCCCCGACTGGCTCGCGGCCCTGCGGAATTCTCATGGCCCGGACGTGTGGCGCCACGGGTTCTTCGTGGTCGACCGCGAGAGCGGCTGGGTGATCGGCAGTGCGGGATTCAAGGGGCCGCCGGACGACACCGGCATGGTCGAGATCGCCTACGGGATCGTCCCAAGCCGAGAGGGGCGCGGCTATGCGACCGAGGCGGCGGGCGCCCTCGTCCGGTTCGCCTTCGCCAGTGAGCACGTTCGACTGGTTCGGGCGCATACCTTGCCGCTGTCGAACCCGTCCACCCGTGTCCTTCAGAAGTGCGGCTTCCGTTACATCGGCCCAGTCGTCGATCCCGAGGATGGGCCGGTGTGGCGGTGGGAACGCGGGCCCGACCCAATGGAGTGACCCACGGTGACACAACCGGTCGCGTCGTCCCCGATGGTCCGCCGCTTCGGCCTGATTCACGCCACGGCGCTCAACATGACGAACATGATCGGGATCGGACCGTTCATCACGATCCCGCTCCTCATGTCCGCGCTGGGCGGTCCGCAAGCGATGCTTGGCTGGGTCGTGGCCCTGGTGATCGTCATATGCGACGGCATGGTGTGGAGCGAGCTGGGGGCGGCGCTGCCGGGATCCGGCGGCTCGTTCGGGTATCTGCGCCACGGCTACGGCGCGGAGAAGGTCGGCCGCCTCATGGGCTTTCTCTTCGTGTGGCAGTTTGTGCTCAGTGGCCCCCTGGAGATTGCGTCCGGGTACATCGGCTTCTCGCAGTACCTCGGCTACATATGGAAGGGGATCACTCCGGGCCAGACGATGCTCGTCGTTACGATCATCGGGCTGGCAAACCTGGCGCTCCTCTACCGGCGGATCACCTCGATCGCGACGATCACCCTCACGCTCTGGATCGGAACGATCGTCACGGCCATCGTGGTCATCCTGACCGGCGCGCTGCACTTCGACCCCAGGGTGGCCTTCGACTTCCCGCCGGGGGCGTTCAACTTCTCCCTGGGCTTTCTCCTTGGCCTGGGCGCCGCGTCGCGAATCGGCGTCTACGACTACCTCGGCTATTACGATGTCTGCTATATCGGCGACGAAGTCAAGAACCCTGGCCGCGTGATCCCACGGTCGATTCTCATCAGCACCGTGCTGGTCGCGCTGATCTACCTCGCGATCAATCTCTCGATTATCGGGGTCGTCCCCTGGCGGGACTTCGTGCCGGCCGCGTCACACCCGCAGTCCAACTTCATCGTCTCGATCTTCATGGAACGGATCTACGGTCCGGGTGTCGCGACGATCTTCACGGCGATGATCCTCTGGACCGCCTTCGGCTCGGTCTTCGCCCTCCTGCTGGGGTACTCGCGCGTGCCGTATGCGGCGGCGAAGGACGGCTACTTCTTCAAGGTGTTCGCGCGCCTCCATCCGTCCGGGGGATTCCCCTATGTCTCGCTCGTCGTGCTGGGCGTCCTCTCGATCCTCGCGGGATTTGTGTCGCTGGGTATGGTCATCGATGCGTTGATCACGACGCGGATTCTCGTGCAGTTCATCGGGCAGATCGGCGCGGTGACGTTACTGCGGCGCCAGGCGCCGGACATGCCGCGGCCGTATCGGATGTGGCTCTATCCGGTGCCGAGCCTCGTCGCGCTGCTGGGATGGATCTTCATCTTTGCCACGACGCCGCCCAAAGTGATCGCGTTTGGACTGGGCGCGCTGCTGCTGGGTGCCGTGTGTTTCGGAGCGTGGTCGTGGAAAGGACGAACCTGGCCGTTCGAGGCGCGACCGTTGTAGGAGCGCGGCTCCACCCTTGCGCCGCCGCGCATGGCGCCCGCAGCTTAGGCGCGATGAACCCCCAGACCAGCGACACCCTCGAGGTGGTGCAGCACTTCAACGACGCCTTCAACCGTCATGACGTCGCCGCCGTCATGGCGCTCATGACCAGTGACTGCAGGTTTGAGAATACCCGGCCGGCCCCGGACGGTGAACGCTTGGAGGACCACGATCGGATCAGGGCGTTCTGGGAGCAGTTCTTTGCCCGCTCATCGCAAGCGCACTTCGACACCGAGGAGATATTCGCCGCCGGCGATCGCTGCGTCCTGCGTTGGGTGTACTCCTGGGTCAGGGAAGGGAAGCGCGGCCATGTCCGGGGCGTCGACGTGTTTCGCGTGCGGGACGGGCGGGTGGCCGAGAAGCTGTCCTACGTCAAAGGATGACAATGAAGCGTCGAATGACGAGGCGATGGATCGCTGCCGCGATCCTCACCGCGTCGACATTGGGCGTGACGGTCGACGCCGGACCGTCGCCGGCCCGGATGGCGACGGCCGCCACAGAGTTTCTGAAGAGTCTCACCCCAGAGCAGCGCCAGCAGGCGACCTTCTCCTTCGACGCCGATGAGCGAACTCATTGGCACGTCGTTCCGACGGAAATCTTTGCACGGCACGGCCTGACCCTCAAACAGATGAACCCGTCGCAGCAAGCGCTCGCGCGCGAGCTCCTGAAAGCTGGTCTGAGCCAGCGCGGCTACATGACGGCCACGCAGGTCATGGAGCTCGAGAGCGTCCTCGCGACCCTCGAGGCCGCACAGGCCGCCGCCGCCGCGCAGCCGCCACAAGGCAATCGATTCGTGCGCGATCCCGAGCGCTACTTCTTCTCCATCTTCGGTACGCCATCGACGCGGAACACGTGGGGCTGGCGTGTCGAAGGGCATCACCTGTCGCTGCACTTCACCGTGGTCAACGGGACGCTCGTAGCAGGGGCGCCGACATTCCTCGGGTCCAATCCGGCGGAGGTTCGCGACGGTCCCAAGAGGGGCACCCGGGTACTCGGCCTTGAAGAAGATGCGGCGCGCTCGCTGCTCGAGTCGCTCGACGCCTCCCAGCGCTCGACGGCGATCATCAACACCACCGCCCCGAACGACATCGTCACGGTGGCGAGCGTGAAGATCGACCCGCTGTCACCGGTGGGCATTCCGGCCGCCGCGCTCACCGTCGGCCAGCGAGCGCTACTGCAACAGCTGGTCGACGTTTATGCCGGCTACATGGCAGACGACATCGCGGCCGATCGTCTGGCGCGGATCGACAAGGCGGGATGGGATAAGGTCGCGTTCGCGTGGGCCGGGAGGCTGGAGCGGGGACAGAAACACTACTACCGGGTACAGGGACCGACTTTCCTGATCGAGTACGACAATACGCAGAACGACGCGAACCACATTCACTCGGTCTGGCGCGATTTCAATGGCGACTTTGGAGAGGATCTGTTGCGCGAGCATGTCCACGACACTCCGCACCGCGATTGAATGGCATCATGTCGAAAGTGAGAATCGGGATCCTCGGCTCGCGGTTCCAGGCGGATTGCATCGCCGGGGCCGTCAAAGCCATGCCGGAGGAGGGCGAAGTCGTGGCCGTGGCCTCGCCGACCAAGGGACACGCGGCAGCCTTCGCGCAGCGGCACGGCATTCCGCGCGCGTATAGCGACTACCGCGAGCTACTACGCGATCCGGAAATCGAGATGATCTCGATCACGGCGCCCAATCGCATGCACGCGCAGATCACGATCGACGCCGCCAAGGCCGGCAAACACGTGGTGTGCGAGAAACCCCTGTGCCTGACGATCGAGGAAGCCGACGCGATGATCGACGCCTGCCGCAAGGCCGGCGTGCTGCTGCTCTACGCCGAAGAGCTGTTCTTCGCGCCTAAATACGTAAAGGCGAAGCAGCTGGCAGACGAAGGGGCATTCGGTCGCGTGCACCTGGTGAAGCAGGGCGAGAAGCACTCGGGTCCGCACTCGGAGTGGTTTTGGGACGTGGAGCAGTCGGGCGGCGGCGCGGTCATGGACCTGGGGTGCCACGGGATCGCCTTCTGCTGGTGGTTTCTCGGCAAGCCGAAAGTCAAAAGCGTCTACTCGCAAATGGCGACCCAGGTGCACCACGAGCGCACGCGGGGCGAGGACGAAGCGGTCACGATCATCGAATTCGAGACGGGCGCCATCGGGATGGTCGAGAGCAGCTGGAACCGGCCCGGCGGGATGGACGACAGTATCGAGGTGTTCGGCGACAAGGGGCAAACGTACGCCGACATGCTCATGGGGAACGCGCTCCCGACGTATTCCGAGGTGGGATTCGGCTACGCCGTCGAAAAAGCGGCGACCACCCGAGGCTGGACGTATCCCGTGTTCGAGGAGCAGTGGAACTACGGCTTCCCCCAGGAGATGCGGCACTTCGCGCGCTGCGTGCGCGGCAAGGAGACGCCGATCTCCGATGGCGATACCGGACGCGTGGTGCAGGAGGTCCTCTATGCAGCGTACGCGTCGGCCGGACTAGGCCGCAAGGTCATGCTGCCCTTCCGCCCCAAAGGCATCGCCAAGCCGATCGACCTCTGGAAGGCACCGGACCGCGCCAAGGTGGTGGTCTGACGCTGCTGGAACGGGTGCGGTGAGGGTCGCTTTCGCTCGTGGTCTCGCGCTTCTCGCGCTCGCTGCGCCCCTCCCCGCGGCCGCTCAGACCCGGCCCTTCGTGTTGGACGACGTGGCGACACTCGTCCGGCTCTCCGACCCGGAGATCTCGCCCGACGGCCGGGCGATCGCGTTCCTCGCGGCGCGCCCGAACTACGAGGCCGACCGCTACGACACCGAGCTCATCCTGCTGGACATCGCCACCGGAGAACAGCGCGTGCTGGTCGCCCGGCGGCCGGGGCTCGGCAGCCCGCATTGGGCGCCGCGGGGCGACGCGATCGCGTTCCTGGCCACGGTCGAGGGGCGCCCGCAAGTCCTCGTGCTCCCGCTCGCGGGCGGCGAGCCGCGGGTCGTAACGCGCGCACCCGCCGGCGTGGAGGACTACGCCTGGCGGCCGGACGGAGGCGCGATCGCCTACATCGCTCCGGACACGGCGAGCGCGCCCACCGAGCGCCATAACGACGCGTTCGAGGTGGGAAACGACGATTACCTCACCACCGCGGCGCCCGCTCCCGCGCACCTGTGGCTCGTGTCGCTGCCCACGGGCGAGGCGTCGCGCCTGACGCGGGGCGACTGGAGCGTCGCGACAAGCCTCGCGACCTCGCCCCTGTCCTGGTCCGCCGACGGGCGGACGATCGCGTTCGTGCGGTTCGCGACGCCGCACTCGGGCGACACGGACCAGAGCGCGGTCTGGCTCGTGGACGCAGCCACCGGCGCCGCGCGGGGCCTCACCGGCCGGACGGCTCGCGAGGGGTCGCCGCTCCTCTCCCCGGACGGCGCACTCGTCGCCTACACCTACCCGCGGGACGGCGACCCCGCGAACCTGGACGAAGTGCACGTCGCTCCGGCGAGCGGTGGAGAGGGGCGAGTCGTCACCAGAGCGCTCGATCGGCACGTCACCGCGTTCACCTGGCTCGGCGAGGGGCGCACTCTGCTCGTGCTCGGGACCGACGGGACGCGGTCGGCGCTGTGGGTGCAGCCGCTCGAGGGTGCGGCGCGGAGCGTGCGTCTGGGGGACGTCGCGGAGGTGTCGGGGCTCACTGTGGATCGGCGCGGCGCGATCGCACTGGTCGGCACGGAGGGCGCCCGGCCCCAGGAGATCTATTACCTCGCCTCCCTGGCGGCGACGCCCCGGCGCCTGACCGACTTCCACCACCAGATGGCGGCCCGGGCGATCGGTCGGACCGAGGCGGTGGAGTGGACCGGGCCCGAGGGCCTGCGGGCGAACGGCGTGCTCACGCTGCCGCCCGACTTCTCTCCCGGACGGCGCTACCCGCTGGTGCTCCTGATCCACGGGGGACCCACGGCCAGCTCGACCGAGGCGTTCTGGGCCCGCGCGCAGCTGCTCGCGGGGCAAGGGTGGCTCGTGTTCCAGCCGAACTATCGGGGCAGCGACAATCTGGGTAACGCGTTCCAGCGCGCCATCGCGACGAGCGCAGCCGAGGGACCCGGGCGGGACGTCATGGCCGGTGTGGCCGCTCTGGTGCGGCGCGGAATCGTGGACACGACGCGGCTGGCGGTATCGGGCTGGTCCTACGGCGGCTTTCTCACCGCATGGCTGCTTGGCCGTTATCCCGCCGCCTGGCGCGCGGGCGTGGCCGGCGCCGCCCCGCTGTCGCTGCTCGACATGTACAACCTGTCGGACCTGAACGTGATGCGGCGCCACGCGATCACGGCATCGCCGTGGGTGGGCGACCGGGTTGCGGCGTGGCTGGCCGAGTCGCCGCTCACGCACGCGTGGAAGATCCGCGCGCCCACGTTGATCCTGGCGAACACGGGCGATGCGCGCGTCGCGGTCACGGGCTCCTACATGCTGTATCGCGCGCTGCGCGACAACGGCGTGCCGGTGCGGTTCGTGGCCTACCCGGGTCGCGGCCACGCGCCGGCCGACCCGGTACGCCAGCGCGACGTCGACCGTCGCTGGGTCGCGTGGCTGGCGCGCTACCTTACCGAATAGTCTTCGACGCCTCGTCCCAGGACACGGAGGTCTTCCGGAAGTACGACTCGTTCGCCATGTGGCAGGCCAGTGCCGCGTGGTGACCGAACACCGCATCCTCGATCACCGGTTTCCGCGTGCGCACCGCCTCGAAGTAGTTCCACAGGTGCGGCCGGACGTCGTCGAAGTCAGGGCCGGTGAACGACATGGTCTCGGGCATCGCAGCCGCTTGACCCAGCTTGAGATCGTTCTCCTGATGCCATTTCTCGAGATACGCCTCCCGCATCGCACGGGGGTAGCTGCCGGTGTAGTAGCTGGGGTAGTCGTCCTTGCCGGTTTGCGGCGCGAGGCTCAAGCTGGATCCGGTCACCTCCAGCACGCCCTTCGAGCCCTGGATGCGATAGGTCTCGGGCATCGACGTCCCCAGATTCAGCCGCATGTACACCGGTAGCTCGCCGAAGTAGTAGACGACGGCGTGAACGTCCGGCATGTTGCGACCGTCCTTCCAGCGCCGGATGCCACCCACCGCCGTAGCCTGCTTCGGCGCCTCATTGATCCCCAGCATGAACATCATGCCGCTGATCAGGTGGACCAGGAGGTCACCGGCGACCCCGGTGCCGTATTCCTTCCAGCAGCGCCAGCGGGCGAAGATGTTGGGATCGAAGGCGCGCTTGGGGACCGTGCCCTGCCAGGTATCCCAGTCCAGATTCCGCGGTGACAGATCCGGCGGCGGCGGATACTGCCACGCGCCTGTGGGGTCGTTTCGTCCGAGCCATCCTTCGACCAGCATCAGGTCGCCGACCGCCCCCTGGGAAATCAGCTCTTTGGCCTTGGCACAGATCTGGGAGCTGACGCGCTGCGAGCCGATTTGCACGATGCGTCCGGTCTTCTTCGCGGCATCGACCATGGCCACGCCGTCGGCCGCGCTGTGCGACATCGGCTTCTCGCAGTAGATGTCCTTGCCCGCGCTCACCGCGTCCACGACCACCTGCTTGTGCCAGTGATCGGGAACGGCCGCCACGATGCAGTCGATGTTCTTGTCGTCCAGCAGCACCTGATAGCGGCGCGTGACCGGCAGATCCGCTCGCACGATCTCGCGGGCCAGCGTGTGTCGACCGTCATAGAGGTCGCAGGCGGCGGCACATTCGACGCCCGGCAGCTTGATGGACTCGGACAGGAGCCAGTTCCCCTGCATGCCGACGCCGATCATGCCGAAGCGGACCCGGTCACTGGCGGCCATGGCCGCCGGAGCCGGCGTCAGACTGTGCGGCATCGGCACAAGCGCGTGCGCGGCGAGCGACGCACCGGCGGCAGCCGCACTCGTGCCCAGGAATTCGCGACGCGACCAATTGTTCTTCTTCACGGCGCCTCCATGTCGTATGAGGTGGCGAAGGCTCGGCCCTCATTATGGTGGCTTACTTCGCCTCCTTGCGCCAGCGGCCATCATTCGGAGACTTCGATCGCGACGGCCTGCTGGACGTCGCCGTCCAGATCAAGGACGCCGGCGGGCTGCGGACATGCCCGCTTCGACCGCGATCTCCTCTACATCAGCCAGCCTGACGCACCCAGTGGCTGGGTCGTCTGGGACGGGCGCGACTACGTGTGGATAGAAGGGGACCGAAGGATCAGGCGCAGGCCGAGCGCCGCCGAGTCGGCGGCCCGCCTGCAGGCATCGCAGAACGTCGTAACTGATCTCGTGCGGCCTTGCGCGCGAGCTCGGCCAGCCAGCGTCCCGCGGTCTGCTCCCGTGCGTTGAACGACGCTGCGCGCCGCCACGCTTCACGCAGCGTGGCAGCGACCGTGACATCCGCCGCGTCGGGATTCAACAGCACCGTATAGGCGATCGCGTATAGCGTCATCCCGTAGCGGGCATCGAGCTCCGCCAGTGCCGCGCGGTCGCCCAGCGCGGCGATCCGCTCGACCAGGACAGCATCGGACAATACGGGTGTCGAGGTAGTGAGGGCCCCGGAACCGGTTACCATCCGCTCTCCTGATGATCAGTTGGCACGATCGGAGTGCGTTGAGGCCGCGCGCATCTCTGTATTAAAGAGCACGCCGCCCAGCACTCGGTCACGACGCCGCCTGTGACCGCGGTCACATTACCGGCAAGCCGTGCTTGACCGTCCGGCCTCGACTGCCTCATATGTAAGCACTCTGCCACAGTGACGCCGATGAACAACGAGGTGGTGCGGGCGGATCCGCTCATGCGCAAGCGCGCCGTGGCGATCGTGCTGGGCGCGGCTCTGGTCGGCGCGGCGGCCATTCAGTGGGGCCTCCCCTGGCTCGAGTTGGCGCGGCCGCGCCAGCCGGGCATGCAACGCACGATCTGCATCAGCTTCCTCGGCGTGATCATCGCGGTAGCGCTCGCGACCATCATGTCGGGGCGCCGGATCACCGGCCTGGGCCGACGCACCATCGCGTTGCAGGAGTTTCCGCCGCCCGGCGTGACACTGCTGCATGACGTGCGACGGATGACCGGCGCGCGAGCCGTGTATCCGGGCCGGGGCTACGTCATCATCGGCTGGACCCTGGTTGTCCTGGCGCTCGCGTTGCTCGGCCTCGGGAGCTACGCGCTGGCGGTCCTCTGGCCCCGGTAGTGGCGCCGAGGCGTCCCCGGCGGGCTGCGCTGTACTGGGCGCTCGCGTTGTTCGGCGCGCTCGGCCTCGCGTGTCATCACGCGCCGCCGGCGCGCCCACAGCTCGAGTCCCCGCCACAGCGGTCCGACATCGCGCGCGACACGCTGCCCCCGCCCGCGCCTCCCTCCCGGCGGGGCGGTGACACCCTGAGCGTCGCCGAGCGCGACGCCATACTCGCCGAGGCTCGTACCCGCCGCGCCGCCTGGCGGGCGCGCGGCATCACGGACTATCGCATCCGCGTCGCGGTCGGCTGCTTCTGTCCGTGGCCGTCGGCGCCGCGCGTGCTCGAGGTACGGGGAGGACGGGCGGTTGCGCTGCTCGACACGACCGGGCGGGCCGCTGGGTCGCTGGTCGAGCCGTGGGCGCCGAACACCGTGGAGGGGATGTTCGACTTCATCGAGCAGGCCGCGCGCTCGGCGGATGTCCTGGCGGTGCGCTACGACCGATACCTCGACTACCCGACCGAGATTCGCGGGGACCAGAAGGTGGGGCGGGTCGACGATTGGTTCTGGACGACGGCGACCGGCCTGACACCGCGGCGCTAGATTGCGCCGACCGACGGAGGTTGATCCGGCTAGTGCCCGCCCGCCCGCGTCAGCCGCTCCCGCAGCGGCGGATAGAACTGGGTGAACACTTGGTCGTGGGCGGCCTCGGTGGCGTGGCAGGAGTAGCACGAGGCCGCCCCCGGGATCATCGCGGCGGTCGCCGCGCTGTCCCCGAACCCGAAGAACCCCCAGCCGGTCTTGTCGATGCCCGCCTGCTTCAGGTGCACCTCGATCGCCGGCACCCGATCCCCTTCGTAGAAGCCGGCCCGCGCCGGCGTGGACTTGCGCGACGCCTCGTAGAACGAGAGCACGAACATCGTGCGCTCGGGGAACGCGCCCGTCCGGACGAACTCGCGATAGGCCCAGGGCTGCACGTAGACGTTGTGAAACATCCCGGGCGCGGCGCCTGCCGCCGGCAGGGGCGCGGCGGCGTACGACAGCCCGGTGGAGGCGCCGACCATCACCCAGGCCTCCCAACCCACGGGTTTCAGGAGCTGGTCGCGCTGCGCAAATCGCGGCAGCTGATCCTCCGGTGGATCCTGCTGCTGACTGCGCGCCACCCCGCGCCACGCGACGACCCCGATGAGCGCAGCGAGCATCGCCGCGATCCACCCGATCGTACCACGGCGGATCTGCATCGTCGATTCCTCCGGTAGGGAACTACCTTCTACGATGTCACGGGTCCGCGAATAGTCGCGTCAGGGATTCGCGACGGCCTGCTGCCCATCCCGGACGGTTGCGGGCAACGGCAGCCCGCCACCATATTCGCACATTCATGGCTGATCTCCGCGCGGCATTGGGGCACGCGCTCGAGCCCGCGTACCGGGTGGAGCGCGAGGTGCGACCCGTCGGCAACTGCCGCATGTTCGTGGCCCTCGAACGGTCTGCCGGCAGCGGCCTCCTGGTGAAGGTGCTGCCCGGCCCGCTGTCGCTCGCCGTCGATTCCACCCGATTCGAGCAGGACATGGCGCGGCTGGGCCGTCGGCTCCAGCATCCGGGCCTCGTGGCTCCGCGCGGCGCCGGTAGGGCGGGACCCTTCGTTTACCATACCCGAACGTTCGTCGAGGGCACCACGTTGCGGGCCTGGCTGGCGCGCCATGGAGAGCTGCCGCTCCGGCGGGCCGTGGAGGTGCTGCGGGACGTGCTCGCGGCGTTGGCCCACGCTCATGCCGACGGCGTCGCGCACGGCGATTTGAAGCCCGAGAACGTGCTGCTCGGCGACGGGCAGGCCCTGGTCGCCGACACGGGGATTGTGGGTGCGTTGGCACAGGCCCTCACCGGCGACGGCGGCGGGGCGGCGACGGCGGCGCTGTGCGCGACCGACTACCTGGCGCCCGAGCGCCGGGCCGGCCAGGCCGCGCCGGGCACGCGGGACGACATGTTCGCCGTGGGGGTCCTCGTGCACGAGATGCTGACGGGGCGGCCACCCGCCGGCAACCCTGAGCCGCTCGAAGAGGTCCGCTCGGTGCCGGCCTGGCTCGCCGAGCTCGAGCGCCGCTGTCGCGCCGCCGAGCCGAGCACGCGGTGGGCGGATGCAGGGTCCGCGTTGGCGAGCGGTAGCTGGCCGGGGACGGGAGCCTGAAGCAATGCGGAGTGCGGAGTGCGGAATGCGGATTTGATGGGCCAGGTCCCGGCCGCAGCGCTTCCGCCGGTGCTGTGCTACCATCGCGTGGGTGGGCCCCTCGAGCTCGGAGTCACCCGGGTCCCGAGGCTGGTCTTCGAACGACAGATGACCTCTTTGGCACGGGCGGGCTGGCAGACCCTCACGTTGGAGCAGTTCGCCGAGCGACTCCGGCCCGGCCATTCCGCATTCCGCATTCCACATTCCGAATTTGTCTTGACGTTTGACGACGGCTACGCGTCCCTCGCCGAGCACGTCTATCCCTTACTCGTCGATGTGGGGTTCACCGCCACCACGTTCGTCATCACGGACTACGTCGGGCGACTGAACACGTGGGACGTGCGGTACACGTGGCGCCGGCTCGCCCATCTCGATTGGGACACCATCGGGCGCTGGCAGGAGCGGGGCTTCGACTTCGCCTCGCATACCGCGTCGCACTCGCGGCTCACGTGGCTGTCGGACGGCCAGGCTGCCGCCGAGCTCGAGCGGTCCCGCGAAACGCTGCGACACCGCCTGGGACCTCAGGCGGCACGCGCCGTCGCCTATCCGTTCGGCGCGCGCGACGAGCGGATCGAGCGGCTGGCGTGCGCCGCCGGATACGGGTTGGGGTTTGGGGGTGTGCGCGGCAACGGTTCACCGTTCGCCCTGACGCGCCTACCGGTCTACGTGTGGGACGTGGGGAAGGTGCCGTTCGGATTGCGGGAGGACCGGCTTGGCTGGTTGGGTAGAGCCGTTGCACACGCCGCTAACCGGTGCGCGGTCGGGACGAGCGTGATGCTGACAGTGAGCGGCAAGCCGTGAGGGGTGAGCGGTGGCAGCGCTCACGGCTCACCACTCACCGCCTCACAGCAGATTCCCCGCATGCACCGCGGCCCCCATCGCGTGGTAGCCCTTGTCCACATAGATGGTCGTCCCCGTGATCCCGCTCCCCAGCGGGCTCGCGAGGAACGCCGCCGTCGTGCCGACTTCCCGGGCGGTGAGGGGCTCGGTGAGCGGCGCGTTGGCGGCGTAGTACTCGACCATCTGCTCGATCTTCCCGATGGCGCTCGCGGCGCGTGACGCGAGCGGCCCCGCGGAGATCGTGTTCACCCGCAGCCCGTATTTCCGGCCGGCCTCGAAGGCGAGGGTGCGCGTGTCGCTCTCGAGCGCCGCCTTGGCGGACGACATGCCGCCCCCGTACCCGGGCACCACGCGCTCGCTCGCCATGTACGTGAGCGACAGGAACGAGCCACCCGGGCGCGTGAGTGGTCCGAGCCGGGCGACGAGCGACACGAGGGAAAAGGCGCTCGCGCTCACCGCGGCGAGGTAGCCTGCCCGGCTCGTCTCGAGCAGGGGTTTCTTGACCTCGGGACCATTGGCGAGCGAGTGGACGACGATGTCGAGCGGCCGGTCGCCGAAGTCCTGCACCAGGCGCTGCGCGAGGCCGGCGATCGAGAAATCGCCCACGTCCTTGTAGCGTTTATTGCCGCGAATGTCTTCCGGAGCCTCCGCGAGCGTGTCGAACACGGCATCGAGGGGATAGATCTTCTCGAACTGGAGGAGCGAGCCGTCCGGCATGCGGCGCGCTGCGTCGATCTTGCCGCGCTCGAGCAGGTTGAGGAAGATGTTCAGCGCCGGGGGCCATGTGCCGGCGCACACCGTCGCGCCGGCTTCGGCCAGTGCCTTGGCGATGGCGAAGCCGTAGCCGCCATCGTCGGCCACACCCGCTACCAACGCCCGCTTGCCCCGGAGATCGATCGCTAGCATTGAACTCCCATTAGATGAAGAATCGCGCGGCCACCGGAATCAGCTGCGGGTGCCGGACGAGTGCGTGAGCAAAGATCCGACCCAGCGTTCGCTTCCCTGCGGGGATTGTGTTCGCAGCGCGCGCCAGGGAGTTGAAGAACTGGTCATCCAGGTCCTCGAGCGCCCGCTTGAGCCGGTAATACTTGAGGTGATCGTCCCCGAGCTGCGCCATCCACTCGGCGTGGTAGGCCGACAGCCGACTGGCACTCGTGTCTCCCGCGCGGATCGCCGCCGTCGCGACGCGGCCGGCGAGCCGGCCCGCCTTCATGGCATTCACGATGCCGCCCCCGGACAGTGGGTTGATCATGTGGGCCGCGTCGCCCGCCACCAGGACGCCGTCGGTATAGGTCTGCCGGATGGTCGTGTGCGCGATGACGCCGCCCACCGTGCAGGTCCGCTTGGCACCCCGAGGATAGCGGCGGGCGATCCAGGCGTCGAGATATTGTCGGGCGTTGCGGGCGTCGGCCTTCAGCGCCACGAGGCCGAGGCCCACGTTCGCCACGCCCGGGCTCTTGGGGAAGAGCCAGGCGTACCCACCCGGCGCGATGCCGGCGCCGAACTGCAGATAGATAGCGTCGGGATCGAAGTCGATCCCTTCGACGACATACTGCGCGCACGACTCCATGTCACGCGCGGGGACCCGAGTCTCGAGACCCGCCCAGCGGCCGACCATCGCCTCGACGCCATCCGTCCCGATCACGACCCGCGCCCGGCATATCGCTTCGCCCCCGGCGCCGCGCAGCCGGACCCGCCAGCGGCCGTCGGGCTCGCACATCATACCGGCCGCCTCGGTGCTCACGAGCAGCTCGGCCCCCAGGGCCACGGCCCGCTCGGCGAGAAACGCGTCGAATTGCGAGCGATCGAGAATCCAGCCGACGTCGCGCTCGGCGACCTTCACCTCGGTGTCGTCCGGCGCGACGAACACGACGCGCGTGATCTTGCGGGCGGCCCAGGGAGCGCCGTCGGGGTCCGCGAACTCGCGCAGCCCCGCGTTCCCGACCCCTTCGGCGCAGCGGACCGGCGTGCCCACTCGCGCGTCGCGCTCGAGCAACACAACGTCGAGCTCGGGCGCGGCCCGCTTCGCCTCCCACGCCGCCACCGCGCCCGCCGGGCCCGCACCAATGACCAACACATCGGTGTCGTGCGTCACGCGGGGACCATCGTGAGCGCGCCGACGGGGCAGGGGGCGATGCATTTGCGGCAGCCGGTGCACGTGCTCTGGTCCACGACCAGGTCGGTGAGCTCGAGGTGAATCGCTTCAGGGGGGCAGAGGGGAAGGCACAGACCGCAACGGTCGCATACCTGGAGATCCACTACGGCAATCTCGGGGAAGGCCGGGGCGGGCCGCATGCGCGAACGGTAGCCGTGGTGATCGGAGGCGTCAAGCATCAGCCTTGCTTGGAGTTACGCTTTTCATTAGCTTGATGCGCTCGCACGCGCCCCCCTAACGACTTTCACCCGACGACCTCGTGCCCATACGCTGGCCGAAGTGGACGCTCGGTGCCTGGAGTCCGGCGAATGAAATCGCCGTCGATCTGGGCACCGCCAACACGTTGATCTACGTGAAGGGGGAGGGCATCGTGCTCAACGAGCCCTCCGTCGTCGCGATCGAAAAGTCGACCGGGAAAATCAAAGGCATCGGGCTCGAGGCGAAGCGGATGCTGGGCCGCACGCCGGACGGCATTCTGGCCGTGCGGCCGCTCAAGGACGGCGTGATCGCCGACTTCGACGTCACCGAGAAGATGCTGCGGTTCTTCCTGAAGACCATCATCGACCGTCATCTGTTCCGCGTGAAGCCCAAGGTGATCGTGTGCGTGCCGTCGGGCATCACCGAGGTCGAAAAGCGCGCCGTGCGGGACTCGGCGCAGTCGGCCGGGGCGAAGGAGGTCTACATGGTCGCCGAGCCGATGGCGGCGGCCATCGGCGTGGGGCTGCCCGTCGAGACGCCTACCGGGAACATGGTGATCGACATCGGGGGCGGCACCACGGAGATCGCGGTGATCGCTCTCTCGGGGATCGTATCGGACACGTCGATCCGTACCGGCGGCGACGAGCTGGACCAGGCGATCGTGCAGTTCATGCGAAAGAACTACAACCTCCTGATCGGCGAGCCCACGGCCGAGCTGATCAAGATCCAGATCGGATCGGCCGCACCCGTCGGAGAAGAGCGGGAAATGGAAGTGAAGGGCCGCGACCTCGTCTCCGGGATTCCGAAGATCGTGCGGGTGCACTCGAGCGAGATCCGGGAGGCGGTGCAGGAGCCGATCCAGCAGATCGTGGACGCGGTGCGGCGGGCCCTGGAGATCACCCCGCCGGAGCTGGCGTCGGACATCGTCGATCGAGGGATCGTGATGACCGGCGGGGGCGCGCTGATTCGCGGCCTCGACGTGCTGCTGCAGCAGGAGACGGGCCTGCCGATCCACCTCGACGAGGACCCGATGACCTGCGTCGTGCGGGGGACGGGGCGGATCCTCGACGACCCGGAGAAATACCGCAACGTCCTGACGACCTAGGGCGATGGCGCTCGGAGCCGACCGCTACGCCTCGCGGGGCGACACCTTGGCGTTCCTCGGCTGCGTCCTGCTTTCCGTTGCCGCCATGAGCCTGCCCGAGCGGATCCGCGATCCGCTCGCGCGGGGGCTGCGTCAGACCGTGCTCGCCCCGTTCCTCGCCCTGCAGCAGCAAACCGAGCTCCTCTCCGCCTCGCTGGCGCGCTACGACGCGGTGGTCGCGCAACGCGACTCCGCCGCCCTCGCCGCCACGTTCCTTCCCGAGCTGCGGGGCGAGAACACCCGGCTCCGCAGCCTGCTCGGCCTGGGCCAGCGCCTGTCGAGCGGCTACGTCCCGGCCGAGGTGTTACGCGAGCCCGAACCCACGGGCGCGCTCACGTTCATCGTGTCGGCGGGAAAAAAGCAGGGGGTGAAGCTTTTGTCCGCCGTGGTGAGCCCGGACGGCCTCGTGGGGATCGTGAGCGCGGTGGACGCGAAGACGAGCGTGGTCGTGAGCTGGGCGCACCCCGAATTCCGCGCCAGCGCCATGGCGGCCGACGGGAGCGTCTACGGCATCGTCGCGCCGCACGGCAGTGACGGGCCGCACATCTGGCTACTCGAGCTGCAGGGCGTGGCCTACCGGCAGCTCGTGCCCACGGGCACGATGATCCTCACCTCCGGTCTGGGGGGCGTGCTGCCGCGCGGCATTCCGATCGGCACGGTGGTGAGCGTCGCGGGGCAAGCGGAAGGATGGGAGCGCACCTACCTCATCCGGCCGGCCGTCCATCCCGGCGCCGTGACGCACGTGATGATCCTCACCGGGCCGCCGATCCGCGGGGACCTGCGCGCGCTGTTCGAATCGAGCGGAGAGACGCCGTGAGACGCACCGACAAGTACCGCTTTTACGTGATTCTGGCGGCCCTCGTGGTGCTGCAGTTCTCCGTGCGCGGACGGCTGGGGGGTGACCGGGTGGCGCCCGATTTCCTGCTGCTGGCCCTCCTCATCTACACCATCCGTGCCCGGCCGGGCCCGAGCGCCGGCGCGGGGTTCCTGGTCGGCCTGCTACGAGACGCGCTCACGCCGGCGTCATTCGGCGCGGGGGCGCTCGCGCACACGCTCGTGGGGTATCTCTCCTCCTGGAGCAAGGCGGTGTTTTTCGCGGAGAACCTGTTCGTGAACGGCTGTCTGTTCTTTGCCGGCACCTGGTGCCGCAACCTCGCGGTGGCGCTCGCCTCCGGGAAACTCAAGGGCGGGATGCTCGGCTGGGAGCTGCTCGTGTGGTCTCCCATCCAGAGCCTGACGACGGCGGTGGCGGGCGTCATCGTGCTGTGGCTGTTCGGGCGCCACCTCGCGATCCGCCTGAGCGACGCGTGAGCGCGTTCCACCCGCACCTGCTCGAGCGGCGGCTCCGTCTCACGCGGGCGGTGGTGTGGGGGGCGGGGATCGCGCTGGTCCTCGTGTTCTTCCGGACGCAGATCCTCGAGCACTCGAAATATCAGCTGCAGTCCGAGACGAACCGGCTGCGACCCATCCCGCTGCCCGCGCCCCGCGGCATCATCACCGACCGCAACGGCAAGATCCTCGCGGAGAACGTGACCGGCTATACCGTGTCGCTGCTGCCGGCGGCGGACGAGGACTCGCTCCGGGCCACGCTGCGCCGCATCGCGTCGATCGTGAAGCTCGACAGCCTCGGCATCGAGCGGGTCCTGATCCGGTACCGCCGGACGCCGTACCTGCCGGTCAGCGTGCTCCCGAACGCGACGTTCGAGGTCGTGTCGGCGCTCGAGGAGCGGCGGCTGATCTTTCCGGGGCTGCTCATCCAGCCGGAGCCGAAGCGGCACTACCCGGACAGTTCGCTGGTGGCCCATCTGGTGGGCTACGTCGGGGAGCTCACCGAGACGGAGCGGGCCCAGCGGCGCTTCGCGGCGGTACGGCTCGGGGGCCTCCTGGGAAAGGGCGGGCTCGAGCGCCAGTACGACGACACGCTCCGCGGCGCGGACGGCGTGCGGTTCGTGGAGGTGAGCGCGTTGGGGCAGGTCGTGCGGGAGGCAGGCAGCGGCTCGCGGCTGTCGCCGATCCCCGGGCGGGCCCTCCATACGACCATCGATCTCGAGCTGCAGCGCTACATCGCGCAAATCTTTCCGGCGGGACAACGCGGCGCGGTGCTCGCGCTGAACCCCAATTCGGGCGAGATCCTCGCCCTGTACAGCGCGCCGGGCTTCGATCCCAACGCCTTTGTGGGCGGCGTTGATCCGGACTACTGGCGTCGCCTCAACGTGAGCGAGGCGCACCCGCTGTTCGATCGCACCATCCAGGCACGCTATCCGCCGGGATCCACCTGGAAGCTGGCCCTGGCCGCGATGGCGCTGAAACGGGGCATCGTCACGCTCCGGTCGCGGATGCCCATCCCCTGTCGCGGCGGGTTGCAGTACGGCAACCGCTTCTTCCGCTGCTGGTCGGCCAAAGGGCACGGCGACCTGGCCCTCGCCGACGCGATCGCCCAGAGCTGCGATGTGTACTTCTACCAGCTGGGCCTGAAGCTCGGCCTCACGTCGTTGCTCGAGGACGCCACCGGGTTGGGTTTCCACGCGCGCACCGGCATCGACCTCCCCGGTGAGATCACCTCGGAATTTCCTGGTGGGACCGACTATTACGACCGCGTGTACGGCCCGCGCCGCTGGACGTCGGCGGTGACGCTGAACCTGGCCATCGGGCAAGGAGAAAATGCCCAGACCCTCGTGAACATGGTCCGCTTCTACCAGATGCTCGCGAGCGACGGCCGCGCGCGGCCTCCCTATCTCGTCCATCCCTCCGCCGGCTCGACCGTCAGCCTCTCCCTCGCGCCCGAACAGCTCTCGGGACTGCGACAGGCGATGATCAGCGTGGTGGAGCGTGGCACGGCGCGAGGCGCGGGGCGGTTCGGCGGCAGCATCTCGATCGCCGGCAAGACCGGTACGGCGCAGAACCCGCACGGGCCGGCGCACGGCTGGTTCATTGGATTTGCACCTGCCGAGAAACCGGAGATCGTCGTGGGCGCCATCGTGGAGTTCGCACGGGAGGGCCCCTACGTGGCACCGCTCGTGACCCGCGTGATCGGCCATTATCTCGGGGTGGACACGACCCTCGCGTCGAAGGTGCGGATCGTGCTCCCGACCGACACCGCGCCACACCCGGTGCAGATCCTGCCCGGCGCCCCCGGGGAGGACACGACGGTTGCGCCGCTCGATACCGGGACCACCATCCCCCCGGACAGCGCCCCTCCGCCACCACCCGACGCCAGCCCACCCCCCGATGCGGCCGCCGCTCCGCGAGATCGATAGACCGCTCGCCGCGGTCGTGCTCGCCCTCGCGGCGTACGGGCTCGCGACGCTCTACTCCGCGGGGCAGACGGACGTGCCCACGTTCGTCGCCACGATCTGGCACAAACAGCTGATCTGGCTCGGCGTGGGGCTGGTGGCAGCCGTGCTGATGTTCCGGACGTCGCCCCGGTTGCTCGAGTGGGCGACGCCGTACGCCTTTGGCATCAGCGTGTTGGTCCTCCTGTTCACGCTTTTCATGGGCACCGGCGCCGGCACGGCGGCGAGCGAGCGGTCCTGGATCACGATCGGGGGCTTGCGGCTGGGCCAGCCGGCGGAGCTCGCCAAACTGGCGGTCATCCTGATGCTGGCGCGCTGGCTCGCCGAGCGGCGGGAGGCCCCGGCCACGCTGCGCGACCTGCTGTGGCCCTGCGTCATCGCCGGCCTCCCGACGCTGCTGGTCATCAAGCAGCCAGACCTCGGGAGCGCGATGGTGTTCATCACGATCCTGTTCGCGATGCTGTACTGGGCGGGCACGAAGCCGTCGCTGCTGGTGCTGCTTGGCTCTCCGGTCATCGGCCTGGCTCTCGCCTTCTCGACCGTCGCGTGGGGCGCCTGGATCATCGTCCTGTTGGCGTTGCTCCTGTGGTGGCGGCCGTACGTGTGGGAAGGCCTGGCCGTCATGCTGGCGAACCTGGTCATGGGCGTCGTCGCGGTCCCGTTCTGGCAGCGCCTGGCGCCCTATCAGCAGAACCGTCTGCTCGCGTTCCTGAACCCGCAGCAGGATCCCCGGGCCACAGGCTGGCACGTCATCCAGTCCAAGATCGCCATCGGGTCGGGCGGATTCCTCGGCCAGGGGTTCACGCAGGGCCCGCAGAAGCGGCTCGCGTTCCTGCCCGCCCAGTTCACCGACTTCATCTTTTCGGTGGTGGGGGAGGAGCTGGGGTTCGTCGGCGTGCTGGTCGCGCTGGCGCTGCTCGTCGCCCTGATCCTCATCCTGCTCCGCATCGCGCGACGCGCCACGGATCCCTACTCCAGCCTGTGCGTGTTCGGGGTCGCCGGGCTGCTGTTCACGCACATCATCGAGAACGTCGGGATGACGGTGAATCTGCTGCCCATCACCGGAATCCCGTTGCCGTTCTTTTCCTACGGCGGCTCGTTCCTGCTCGCGTGCTCCATCGCCGTGGGGATCTCGCTCCGGGTTGCGTGGGAGTCCCGCCAATCGGGCTACGCCGAGCTCTGACAACGAGTTACGCGGTCGGGACTGGCGCCGCGAGAAGGCCCCTCCCAAATTGTCGCCTTCAAGTTCCCCACTGTGGCGCGAATGGCCTGGTTCAAAAAAGAGCGTAAGCCCCGCACGTCCGAACGGGTAAAGCTGGAGATTCCAGCCGACGCCTGGGAGAAATGCGACGAGTGCGGGCATATCGACATCAAGGACCGGTTCGTCCGCGGGCTGAACGTGTGCCCCAATTGCGGGCACCATCGCCGCATTTCGGCCCAGGAGTACATCGATCTCCTCGTAGACGAAGGTTCCTGGCACGAGCTCGACGCAAGACTCCGATCCACCGACCCCCTCCACTTTGAGAACTACCCGCAGCGCCTCGAAACGGCGATCCAGAAGGCGGGCCCCCTCGAAGCCGTGCGCACCGGCTATGGCCGATTGGACGGCATGCCGCTCGATGTCGCGGTGATGGACTTCAACTTCATGGGAGGCTCGATGGGGTCGGTCGTGGGCGAGAAGATCGCCCGGCTGACCCGTCGGTCGGTCGAGCGGCACGTCCCGCTCGTCATCGTGTCGGCGTCGGGCGGGGCGAGGATGCAGGAGGGGGTGCTGTCCCTGATGCAAATGGCCAAGAGCTCGGTCGAGATCGCGCGGCTGCGGGCGGCCCGGGTGCCGTTCATCTCGATCCTCACGAACCCCACCACGGGGGGCGTGTCCGCCTCGTACGCCATGCAGGGGGACGTGATCCTGGCGGAGCCGGGGGCGGTGGTCGGGTTCGCCGGGCCGCGGGTAATTAAGCAGACGATCGGCCAGGATCTGCCGCCCGGCTTTCAGACGGCCGAGTTCCTGCTCGAGCACGGCATGATCGACGCGGTGGTGCCGCGCAGCGAGCTGCGGGACACCACGGCCCAGCTGCTCCGTCACATGGCCGGCCGGCAACCGGCGGAGGCTGCCGACTGACCCGGTTGTCCTTCGAGGACGCCTGCCGCTTTCTGTTCGCGCGACAAGGGAGCCGTATAAAGTGGAGCCTCGGGCCGACCGAGGGGCTCTTGGACGTGCTGGGCCATCCGGAGCGGCACTTTCCTGCGATCCATGTCGCGGGCACGAACGGCAAGGGCTCGACCTGCGCGTTCACAGCGACCGAGCTGCGCGCCCGGGGCCTCAAGGTGGGAGTCTACACCTCGCCACATCTCGTGTCGGTGCGGGAGCGCGTGGAGGTGGACGGCGTGCCCATCGGCGAGGAGGCGTTCGCCGAGTGGACTACGTTCCTGCGACCCGACATCGAGCGGCTCGACGCGAGCTTCTTCGAGGCCACGACCGCCATCGCCTTCGCCGACCTCGCGGCGCGGGGCGTGGATGTGGCCGTGATCGAAGTCGGATTGGGGGGGCGGCTCGACTCGACCAACGTCATCACGCCGCTCGTGTCGGTCGTCACCAAGATCGCCCGCGAGCACACCGACTACCTGGGCACCGACCTCGCCTCCATTGCCCGGGAGAAAGCTGGGATCGCGAAGCGCAGCGTGCCGTTCGTGACCGGTGAGCCAGATCCCGCCGTTCGCCGGGAGCTCGTGGCGGAGGCGGAGCGACGCGGCGCCCACCCGGTGATTCTCGCGGACCCACGGCGCGCGCCCACGGGACCGCTGGGCTTGAAGGGGCGGCACCAGCGCGCCAACGCCTGGGTCGCGCTGGCGGCGCTGAACGCCCTGCGGCCCCCCTTCGGACCCGTCGGCGACGAATGGCCGGACAGCTTCGAGCACGCCTACATACCCGGGCGATTCGACGTGCGCGGCCGGTGGATTTTCGATGTGGCGCACAACCCCGACGGCGCCCGCGTCCTCGCCGATACGCTGCGGGAGCACGATCCGCCGCACCCGCGGCGCGCCCTGGTGGGCGTGCTGGGCGACAAGGACTACCTCGGGATGATCGACTGCCTCGCGCCGGAAGTCGACAGCTTCGTGTTCACGCTGCCGGACACTGCTCCCGAACGGCGGCGCTGGGACCTCGGCCGATTGGAGCGGGAGCTCGGGCGTCTCACCGTGGCGCACGCGTTCGAGCCGGAGTTCGAGCGCGCGTTGGAACGGGTGCAGGATGACGCCGCGACGGTGATCGTCACCGGATCGTTTCACACCGTCGGCGACGCGCTCGCCCGCTTGCCCGGGTTCGCGCCAGTCGGCTAAATTGTTGCGATGCAAGGACAAGCCCTACCAGGCTTCCGTGACTTTTACCCCGACGAACTGGCTCTCCGCAACCACATCTTCGCCACCTGGCGCGAGGTCGCGCGGCGCTACGGCTTTCAGGAGTACGATGGCCCCCCGCTCGAGCCACTGGAGCTGTACACCGACAAGAGCGGTGAGGAGATCGTGCAGCAGCTGTACGCGTTCGAGGACAAGGGCGGGCGCAAGGTCGCGTTGCGCCCCGAGATGACTCCCACCCTCGCCCGCATGGTGGGGGCGCACGCCCAGGCGCTCAAGAAACCGATCCGCTGGTTCTCCATCCCGCAGCTGTTCCGCTACGAGCGGCAGCAGCGGGGACGGCTGCGCGAGCACTTTCAGCTCAATATGGACATCCTCGGGGAAGCGAGCCCGCTGGCCGACGCGGAGCTCATCGCGGCCGCGATCGACATCATGCGCGCCCTCGGGCTGGGGCCGCACGACGTGCAGGTCCGGATGTCCGATCGGCGCGTGCTGCGCACCCTGCTGCTGGGGCGCGGGGTGAGCGAGGGGCAGCTCGGCCCGGCCTTCGCCGCGATCGATAAGAGTGAGCGTGACCCGAAGGACGTCCTTGCGGCCAAGCTGCGGGAGTCGGGCGTCGGGAAACGGGAAACGGACGCGGTGTTCGAGATCGCGGCGCTGCGCGGGCTCGACGCCGTCCTGACCGCGCTTGGCAAGGTGCAGGGCGGGGCGGAGGCGGGTGAGCCGCTGAGCCAGGCCGTCGGGGCCCTGGAGGCCATGGGACTGGGGGACTTCGTCGCGGTCGATCTCACGATCGTCCGTGGGCTCGCTTACTACACCGGAATCGTCTTCGAGCTGTTCGACACCGGTAAGTCGCTGCGGGCCGTGTGCGGCGGCGGCCGCTACGACGGGCTGCTGAAGGCGCTCGGCGGCACCGATCTCCCCGCCCTCGGGTTCGGCATGGGAGACGTCGTCCTCGGAGAGCTTTTGAAGGAGCGCCTTCCGGCCGACCAGGCGTCGACGAAGCTCGACGCCTTTTTGATAGCGGTGAGCGGCGAAGACGTGGCGCCGGTGCTGAAGCTCGCGCACCAGCTGCGCGATCTGGGCGTCGCGGTGGAGTACGGCCTCCGGCCTGCCGCCATCCGCAAACAGCTCGAGCTTGCCGCGGCGCGGGGAGCGCCGCGGGCCATTATCGTCGGGCCCGACGAGCGGGCGGCCGACGAGGTGGTCGTGCGGGACTTGAAGGCCGGCACCGAAGAGCGGGTGCCCATCGCGAAGCTCGTTCAAGGATCGTTCCACTAATGGCCCAAGCGCAGAAGATCACGCCACGCGCCAAGGACTTCAGCGAGTGGTACAACGACGTCGTCATGCAGGCCGAGCTGGCAGACCACTCGCCGGTGCGCGGCTGCATGGTCATCCGACCCCACGGCTATCGCATCTGGGAGCTGATGCAGCACGCCCTGGACGACATGTTCAAGGCCACGGGCCACCAGAATGCCTACTTCCCGCTGTTCATCCCGATGAGCTTTCTCGCCAAGGAAGCCGAGCATGTAGAGGGCTTCGCCAAGGAAGTCGCGCTGGTGACGCACACCCGGCTGAAGGCCACCGGCAAGGCGGGCGCGCAGGCGCTGATGCCCGATCCCGAGTCGGCGCTCGAGGAGCCGCTCGTCGTGCGGCCTACGTCCGAGACCATCATCTACGCGATGTTCGCGAAGTGGATCCACAGCTACCGTGACTTGCCCCTCTTGATGAACCAGTGGTGCAACATCGTGCGCTGGGAGCTCCGGACCCGGCTGTTCCTCCGTACCACGGAATTCCTGTGGCAGGAGGGGCATACGGCGCACGCCACCGAGGCGGAAGCGGATGCCGAAGCGCGGCAGATGCTTGGTGTGTACCGCAAGTTCCAGGAAGACTGGATGGCCATGCCGGTGATCACAGGCCGGAAGACCGACAGCGAGAAATTCGCGGGCGCGCTGCGCACCTACGCCCTCGAAGCGCTCATGCAGGACAACAAAGCGCTGCAGGCCGGCACGTCGCATAACCTCGGCCAGAACTTCGCGAAGGCGTTCAACGTGCAGTACCAGACCGCGGCGGGCGGGCTCGAATACGTGTGGAACACCTCGTGGGGCGTCACCACACGCATGATCGGCGGGCTGGTAATGACGCACTCGGACGACAACGGGCTGGTCTGCCCGCCCAAGCTCGCGCCGGTGCAGGTGGTCATCGTTCCCATCTGGAAGTCGGAAGAAGAGAGGGGCCAGGTACTCGGGGTTGGGGGTCAGGTTAAAGACGAGCTCACAAAAGCTGGTGTGCGCGTGGAGCTCGATGCCCGCGACAGCCTCAAGCCCGGCGCGAAGTATTTCGAGTGGGAGGCGAAGGGCGTGCCGCTGCGGCTCGAGATCGGCCCACGCGACGTGGCGGCCGGCCAGGTGATGACTGCCCGCCGCACCGGCGGCAAGGCGCCCGCGAGGCTGGACGGGCTGGGCGGAGTAGTCCGGAAGACCCTCGACGAGGTTCAGGCCGCGCTGTTTCAGGCAGCCACGGATCGACGCGAGGCCCATTCCATCCGCGGCGTCACCAAGCAGCAGTTCCTCGAGTTCATGAAGGGCGTCGGCGGGTTCGCGTATGGTGGGTTCTGCGGATCCCCCGCGTGCGAAGCCGAGATCAAGCAGCAGACCGGCGCGACCGTCCGGGTGCTGCCCGACCCGGAATTCCGCTCGGCTGAGGCGCCCAGGACGTGCATGTGGTGCGGGAAGCCCAGCGTCGCGGAGGCGGTGTGGGCGCAGGCGTACTAGGGTTCGATCCCGCGCTGCTCCGCTCGATCGCGGAGCGGGTCGGGACCCCCACCTACGTCTACAGCGGCAACCTGATCCGCGCCCAGTACCATGCGCTGCATGACGCCCTGAAGGACGTGCCGCACCGCATCTGTTATTCGGTGAAGGCCAACGGCAACATCGGGGTCCTGAAGGTCCTCAAGGCACTCGGCGCGGGCGCCGACATCGTGTCCGTGGGGGAGCTGCGACGCACGCTCGCGGCCGGCTTTGAAGCGAGCGCTATCGTGTTCTCCGGCGTAGGGAAGACCGCCCCGGAGCTCGAAGAGGCGATCCGCGCCGGCGTGGGATTCCTGAACGTCGAGTCTTCCGCCGAGCTGGAGGCGGTGATCGCGGTCGCGCGAAAGCTCAGGAAGCGCGCGAGCCTCGGCATCCGCGTCAATCCGGACGTCGCGACCGAGACGCATCCGTACACGAAGACCGGCGAAAAGACCGCCAAGTTCGGCGTTCCGTACGACGAGGTCGTGAGCGTGGCCCAGCGGGTGGCGGCCGAGCCGCTGTTCACGCTGCGCGGGCTCGCGATGCACCTCGGGTCCCAGATCACGGACGTCGAGCCGTATCACCGCGGCACCGTCAAGCTGCTCGAGCTGGTGACCGCGCTGCGCGCTTCGGGGATCGGCACGATCGAAGCCCTCGATGTGGGCGGCGGGCTGGGCGTGCGCTACCACAACGAAAAGGCGCCGAGTCCGCGAGACTTCGCCGCAGCGGTGGCGCCGCCGATCAACCAGGCCGGGCTCGCACTGCTGTGCGAGCCGGGGCGCTACCTCGTGGCGAACGCGGGTGTCCTCGTCACCAAGGTGCTGTACCGCAAACATGCCGGTGGCAAGGATTTCGTCGTGGTGGACGCCGGGATGACGGACTTCGTGCGGCCCAGCCACTACAACGCCCATCACGAGATCGTCCCGCTGAGGGACGGCAGCCGGCCCGATGAGCTGGTCAACGTCGTGGGCCCGATCTGTGAGTCCGGGGACTTCCTCGCGCTCGACCGCAAGCTCCCCGCGGTCGAGCCCGGCGAGTACCTGGCCGTGCTCGGCACGGGCGCGTACGGCTTCGTGATGAGCTCGACCTACAACCAGCGGCCCCGGCCGCCCGAGGTGCTGGTGGACGGAGACCGCTACTATATCGCGCGCCAGCGCGAACCGCTCGAGGACCTGATGCGCGGCGAGGTGCTGGAGCCGTCGACCTGGTACCGCGCGTGAACCGCATTTTGATCCTGGACTACGGCTCGCAGTTCACCCAGCTCATCGCGCGCCGGGTGCGCGAGGCGCACGTCTACTGCGAGATCCATCCCGCCGCGCGCGGCACCGACCTGGGCTTCATCACGCAGTTCGCCCCGAAGGGCATCATTCTTTCCGGCGGCCCCAACTCGGTGTTCGACCCAGGTGCACCGACGGCCGACCCGAAGCTCCTCGAGCTCGGCACCCCGATCCTCGCCATCTGCTACGGCATGCAGCTCGTGGCTCACCTGGCGGGCGGTAAGGTCACGCCGTCGGCACAGCGCGAGTACGGCCGGGCCGAGATCACGGTCCGGGACGCGACCGGCCTGTTCGCGGGGTTCGAGCCCCAAGGGTGCGTCACCGTGTGGGCCAGCCACGGCGACCGGATCGATCAGCCGCCGCCCCACTTCCGCGTGACGGCATCGAGCCCGAACGCGCCGGTCGCGGGGTTTCAGCACGAGTCCCGGCCGATCTTCGGCGTGCTGTTTCATCCCGAGGTCGCCCACACGCCGCGCGGCGGGGAGATGCTGCACAACTTCCTGTTCGAGATCGCCGGCTGCACGCCCGATTGGACACCGGGTCACTTCATCGAGCAGGAGGTGGGGCGAATCCAAGGGCTCGTCGGTTCCTCGAAACGAGCGATCTGCGGGCTGTCGGGCGGCGTGGATTCGGCGGTGGCGGCCGCGCTGGTGCACCGCGCGATCGGCGACCGGCTGACGTGCATTTTCGTAGATCATGGCCTGCTTCGCCTGAGCGAGCGGGAACAGGTCGAGCGAACGTTCCGGGCCCACCTTGGGATCGACCTGCGAGTAGTAGACGGGAGCCCACTCTTCCTTCAAGGGCTGGCCGGGATCGAAGACCCGGAAGAGAAGCGGCGCCGCATCGGCCACACGTTCATCGATGTGTTCGAGCAGGCAGCGGAGCACGTCCCGGGAGACGTCGGATTCCTGGTGCAGGGAACGCTGTATCCCGACGTGATCGAGTCCGCGTCGCCGTTCGGCGGCCCCTCGGTCACGATCAAGACACATCACAACGTGGGGGGCCTGCGACCGAATCTCCCGTGGAAGCTGATCGAGCCACTGCGCGAGCTCTTCAAGGACGAGGTGCGTCAGGTCGGCCGGGAGCTCGGCCTGCCCGAGGAGATCGTGGGCCGGCATCCGTTCCCGGGCCCGGGCCTCGCGATCCGTGTGCTCGGGCCCGTTACCGCGGAACGGCTCGATCTGCTGCGCCGCGTGGACGCCATCTACATCGAGGAGATTCGGGCCGCGGGGCTGTACGACCAGATCTGGCAGGCGTTCGCGGTGCTGCTCCCGATCAAGTCAGTCGGGGTGATGGGAGACTTCCGCACCTACGATCATGTGGTCGCATTGCGGGCGGTGACGAGTCGCGACGGCATGACGGCGGATTGGTTTCCGTTTCCGGCGGATGTGCTCGGGAAGATCAGCAGCCGGATCATCAACGAGGTGCGTGGCGTGAATCGGGTCGTTTACGACGTAAGTTCCAAGCCGCCAGCTACGATCGAGTGGGAATAGCCGTTACCCGCCTCCTAGATATTCTTGTCTTCCAATAGCTTCAGGAATTCCTTCGGAGTAGCGACCACCGCCAGCTTCCCCGGCACATCCAGCTCCTTCGCGAACTGCGCGATCTTGCCCAGGACGGGCAGGTACTGGTTGGAAACCTCCAGCGGCGGAGCCACGATCAGAAAGAAGTAGTGCACCGGCTTGCCGTCGATCGCATTGAAGTCGATGCCATCGAGCTTCCGGCCGAACGCCACGCGCAGCCGGTTCACGGCCAGCGCGCGACAGTGCGGAATCGCGATGTTCTGGCCGATCCCGGTCGACCCGAGGGTCTCGCGGCGCTTCAACATCTTCACCAGGGTCTGCTCGGACTTGTCGTCCAGCCGGAGCAGGCCCACGAGCTCCTTCAAGACATCGTCTTTAGTGGCACTTTGCAGCTGCAGGTTGATCGCGTCTTCCGCAAAGAACTCACGTAAGCGCACGTCGCGTCGCTCCGGTCGAAACGGCGGCGAAACGTAATGACTGGTTGCTCCTCGCGCAACGCGTCATTACGTTGTGTCTCATGCACTTCCCGTACCACACGGGGCACGAGTTCCCCCTGTTCCTCGCCCCCATGTCGGGGGTGTCCGAGTCCCCCTTCCGGCTCTTGTGCCGGCGGTTCGGGGCGGACGTCGTCGTGTCGGAATTCATCTCGGCGGTCGGCGTGGCCCGGGGCCTCGAGCACCTGTTCGCCGACATGCGGTTCGAGCAGGCGGAGCGCCCCATCGGGATTCAGCTCTATGGCGCAGACGCCACGGTCATGGCGCGCGCCGCCGAGATGGTCACCGAAGCCTGCCGGCCCGACTTCATCGACATCAATTTCGGCTGCCCGGTGAAGAAAGTCGTCAAGAACAACGGCGGATCGGGCTGTCTGAAGGATCTCGATCTGGTCGGGCGCATCATCCGGGCGGTGCGAAGTGCAACGCATCTCCCCGTCACCGTGAAGATCCGGAGCGGCTGGGACGACGCCCAACGCGATCCCGTGGCCATCGCGCAGCGCTGCCGCGAGGCCGGTGCCCAGGGCCTCACCCTGCACGCCCGCACGCGCACCCAGATGTTCTCCGGGAGCGCGAACTGGGACGAGATCGCCCGCGTGGTCGAGGCGCTCGACATTCCGGTCATCGGGAACGGGGACGTCACGACCGCGGAAGACGTCGTCGCCATGCGGGCGCACACCAACTGCGCCGGGGTGATGATCGCCCGCGGCTCGTTCGGCAATCCCTGGATCTTCACGCGGGCCCGGGACCTGATCGCCGGCCGGCCGGCGCGGCCGGACCCGAGCCCCGAGGAGCGGATCGCCGTGGCGCTCGAGCATGCACGTCTCGCGCTCCGGCTGCAGGGCGACACGCGCAAGACAGCGCTCGAGTTTCGCAAGCACTTCGGGTGGTACACGAAGGGGGTGGCGGGCGCGGCCGGCTTGCGCGAGCGGCTCTTCCAGATCGAGTCGATGCAGCACGCCGAAGCGATCTTCTCGGCCTATCTCGCCGGGAGCGCCGTGGAGCAGGCGGCGTGAACATCGAGGACCTGGGGCGCTTCATCGAGCGCCTCCCGTTCGCCTCCATCGATCACCTCCGGCCCGCGACGCAGGGGCATCAGGAGGTGATCTTGTGTCAGGGCAAGACGCCCGAGCAGGCGGTCGCGATCGCGGAGCGGCTCGAAGCGGCAGCGGGGAGTTTCCTGGCGACGCGCGCCGAGGTGGCGCATCGCGCCGCGCTCGCCGCGCGGTTTCCGGGTGCCGAGGTGAACGAGCCGGGGCGCATCGTCTATCTGCCCCCGACACCTGAGCCCGAGCCGACGGGGCGGGGGACGATTCTCATCGTGACCGCGGGGACGAGTGACCTCCCGGTGGCCGAGGAAGCCGCCGTGACCGCGCGGGCGTTCCGCAATACCGTCGCGCGCCTGACCGACGTCGGGGTCGCTGGCATCCACCGCATTCTCACGCAGACGGACCTGCTGCGCAGCGCCGCGGTGATCGTCGTGGTCGCCGGGATGGAAGGTGCGCTCCCGAGCGTCGTCGGCGGGCTCGTGACCGTGCCCGTGATCGCCGTGCCCACAAGCGTCGGCTACGGCGCGTCGTTCGGCGGCGTCGCGGCCCTGCTCGGCATGCTCAACTCCTGCGCTGCGGGCGTCACCGTGGTCAACATCGACAACGGGTTCGGCGCCGCCGCCGCCGCGAGCCGCATCAATCATTCGTGAAGGGCCCCCGAGCCGGCGTCTGGGTCGGGCGCGGACTCGCCGTGCTCGGCCTGGCCGCCGTGGTCCCGGCCGTCCTGAGCGGGAACGGCTGGCCGCTGGTCGCAGCACTCGGTGGCTTCGTCGCGGCGACCGGGCTGGCGCTGGGACCGCTGGTGCGGGTGTGGCTGGCGGACGAGACCCTCACCCGGCCGTCCGACTTCCAGCACACCCTGGACCTGCTGCGCCGGGCGCACGGGGCGCGGGCCGGCTGGGCCGTGGGGCTCGACGACAGCGAGGTCGAAGTCCTCGGGAGGGAAGAGGTGGACGGCGCGGCCCGCCAGCGCGGCTCCGCCCTCGTGCAACTCGCCTCGGTGGACGGGCGGGCCCACGTCGCACGCGATCCGGCCGGCAGCTACATCGCCGTGGGTGACTTCCCCTTCGGCGCCGGGCTGCTGCTTCCGCAACCGGACGCCACACCCGAGAAAGCGGCGGCCGTCACCCAAGAGCTGCGTCGTATCGTCGCGGGGATGCGGCTCGCGCGGTCGCACGAATCTGGCGAGCATCCCGCCCAACTGGTCTCGAAGCAGCTCGCCGCGATCGCGGGCAGCGCACAGACGCTCGAGGGGATCGCCAAGGCTGGAGTGTTGCTGGCCCAGCAGTTCACCCAGCGCGGCGCGGTGATCGTGCTGCAGGCCATCGGACCCGCGAGCGGCACGCTGCGGGTCGTGGCGGTATCGACGGCGGCGGACAACCGGCTCCACGGCCTCGTGCTGCCGTCCGCCGCGCCGGCGGTCCGGGCCATCACGTCCGGAGTGCCGGTGGTCTCGCGCGGCGGGGAAGACGTCTTCGGCAGTGCGCTCCCCGACCGCCGCCGCGAGGATCGCGCCGGCACCGCCTATCCGCTGTTCGACGGCCACTTCGTGATCGGCGCCCTGGTGGTGATGGGCCCCCAGCTCCCACCAGGCACGCCCGTCGCCGACCAGCTGCAGCGTCTCGTCGCGGAGCTGGGGTCCCGCCTTCCCGCTGCCCGCGCGGTGTACGAGGCGGAGCAGCGGGCGGTGAGCGACCCGCTCACGGGTCTCCGCAACCGACGCGAGCTCGAGCGCGCGCTGACGCAGCATGGGAGCAAAGCGCCCCCGATTGCGACGTTGATCTACGCGGACCTCGATCTCTTCAAGCAGCTGAACGACACGCTGGGGCACGCTGCCGGCGACGCGGCGCTACGCCACGTGGCACGCATCCTCGAGGCGGCGGTGCGCGACAAGGACCTGGTGGCGCGGATCGGCGGCGAAGAGTTCGCGGTGTGGATGCCCCACACGCCCATGATATCGGGACTCGAGGTCGCCGAGCGCATCCGCGCGACCGTCGAGTCCACGACGTGGCGGTGGACCGGGGAGGCGTACCGCCTGACCATCTCGTGCGGCGTGGCCGCCTACCCGGACACGGTGCGGGACGTGGCGAACCTGCGGGGCGCCGCCGATGCAGCGCTGTACGCCGCGAAGCAGGCGGGAAGGAATCGCGTGGAGCGAGCTCAGGGCGAGGTGACGCGGTACACCGGATGAATCTCCCACAGCGCCCGTACCGATGAGTTACAGCGCCCGTGCTCGCCGTCGATCTTGTCGCTCCGCCGCCCGCCGCGGCGATGCTGCCCGTCGAAGAATGCGGCCCCGGTGATACGCGCCAGAGCCGGCCGGGCGAGGACCCCGCTCCTCCGGACCTTCCTGTCGCCGATCAGCGAGTCGAGCGCTGCCCGGGCCGAGGCGTAGCGCGCGCTGTATTTCGGTGCCGGGATCTCGACCACGATGCAAGAATCGGAAGGACTGTCGGCCCGCTCGGTCAGCTCGACGTGCCAGTCGCCGTCGTCCTTGAACTTGTCGGCCCGCCGCACCCAGCCGGTGACGTTGTAAACCCCAAGCTCGCGCCCCGAGCGGAGAGCGCAACGGTCGCGGGGCCCGAGGTGGGGGGGCGCCCAGGTGGCGAGGATCGCCGAGACGGACGTCGCTTGCGGGGCGAGGTCGGCGAGCGCCGTGTCCGTCTTCTGCGTCCAACGATAGTGAGGTTCCCGGCACGCTTGCGCCCCGAGTGGCGCGCCGGCCATCAGGCCGGCGAGCCCGAGCGCGACGAGGGCCGCGGCCGGCTCAGGCAATGGCACTGGCCAGACCGAGCAGCCGCTCCTGGGAGCTTCGGGGATCCCGGCCGGGCGCCGGCGCGCGGCGATGATAGCCGCCGTCGGGATCGAGGTCCCAGGCGGTGGGGTCGTCCAGCTCCGCGTCGAGAATGGCGTCGAGCCGCGCGCGGGCGACCGCGTCCCGCACCGGCGTCACCACCTCCACCCGCCGCCGTAAGTTCCGCACCCGCCAATCGGCGGAGCCGATGTAGTACTCGGCGTCGGCATCGTTGGCGAAGGCGTAGATGCGCGCGTGCTCGAGAAACCGGCCGAGGACGCTGACGACACGGATGCGTTCCGACAGCCCCACCACGCCGGGACGAAGCGTGCATACGCCCCGCACGACGAGCGCGACCTCGACGCCCGCCTGCGACGCGCGATACAGAGCCGTGATGATCTCCGGATCGGTGAGCCCGTTGAGCTTGGCGCGAATCCGAGCGTCGCGGCCTGCCCGAGCGTGCTGTGATTCTCGATCGATCAGCTCGACCAGGCGATTCGCCAGGTAGGTGGGTGAGACCAGGATCCGCCGAAAGGCGGTCTGGGGCGGCCGCGACGAGCCTGAGAGCTCATTGAAGAGGTCGTTCAAGTCGGCCCCGAGTTCGGGGTCGGCCGACAGGAGCCCCACATCGGTATAGAGCGCCGCCGTCGCGGCGTTGTAGTTCCCGGTCCCGATGTGCACGTAACGTCGGATCCCGTCGCGCTCGCGGCGCACGATGAGCGCGATCTTGGCGTGGGTCTTGAGCTCGACCAGGCCGTACACCACCCGGATGCCCGCCTGCTCGAGCTTTTTGGCCCACTCGATGTTGCGCTCCTCGTCGAACCGGGCCTTCAGCTCGACAAAGACGAACACTTCCTTGCCGCGTCCCGCGGCCCGCAGCAGCGCTTCGACGATATCCGAGCGGCCGCCCGCGCGATACAGCGTCAGTCTGATCGCCACGACATCCGGGTCGTCCGCGGCTTCGGCTACGAGTCGCTGTACCGTGGCCTCGAACGCGTCGTAGGGGTGGTGCACCAGGATGTCCCGCTCCGCCAGGATCGCGAAGATAGACCGGCCCTCCTCGATCGGCGCGCCGCCCCGGTGCGGCGGGTAGTCCAGCTCGGGGAGCGGCAGGCGCGCGAGCTCGCGCAGCGCTCCGAGGTCGAGGAGGCCGTCCGCCGCATACAGATCCCCCGCGCCGGGGGGGCTGCTCGCCGCTGCTTCCTCGAACTGCAGCTCGCGCAGCAAGAGCTCCCGTACCGCCTCCGGCATCTCGCCGGCGATCTCCACCCGTACCGCGGCACCGTAAGGCCGCCGTTTGGTTTCCTCATCAATCACCTGCAGCAAGCTCACCGCATGATGCTCGTCGAGCTCGAGGTCGGCGCCGCGCGTGACGCGGAACGCGTACGCCTCCTCCACGAATCGGCCCGGGTACACCTGGCTCAGGTTCGCGCGGATGACGTCCTCCACCGCGACGAACCCGCTCCCGTCCGCGAGCTTCACGAAGCGGGGCAGCGTCTCCGGCGCCTTCAAGTAGGCGAAGTGCATCGGTCCGCCCGGGGCGTCGCGCACCACGACGGCGAGGGACAGGCGCATGGTGGGAATGAGCGGGAAGGGGTGCCCCGGGGCCCGCGTCATGGCCTGCGGGGTGATCAAGGGGAACACTTCCTCCGAGAAGTAGCGGCGCAGCGACTCTCGTTGGGGCGCCGCCAGGTCCGTCCAGCGCAGGATCCGGACGCCGTGCGCGGCGAGCGCCGGCACGCACACGTCGGTGAAACAGCGCGACTGTCGCTCGAGCAGGGCCCGCACCCGGATTCCGATGGCGTTGAGCTGCTCGTCCGCGGCGAGACCGCCCTCACCCACCTCCACCGGGCCCCCTTTTGCCGCCGCGCGCTTCAGGGCGCCGACACGCACCATGAAGAACTCGTCCAAGTTCGCGCTCAGGATGGACAGAAACCGGACCCGGGCGAGCAGCGGGACGCTCGTGTCCTCCGCCAGCTCCAGTACCCGGGCGTTGAACTCGATCAGGCTCAGATCGCCGTTCAGGAAGTGCTCGGCTCCTGGGTGGTCGATGTCGGGAATGGGGGAGCGCAGCGCGTATTCGGACAGTCGCACCCGGCGCTCGCCCGCCGGGCCCGGCGCCGCACCCCGCACCGGCTCAGGGCCCCGCGTCCAGCCGGCGAGCACGTCCGACCGCGCCGCCACCGTGAGCGCTGCGAGCGTCCGGGGGTCGCGTAGCCCGGGCGAACCGGCCGCGGCGAGCAGGTCGTCGAACGGCAGCCACTGCACTCGTCCCGCGACACCGGCGCCCCCGGCGACGCGCCGCGCCAGCCAGACCTCGAGCACCGGTCTCGTGCCCGCCAACCCCCCAGGGGCCGTGCCGAGGAACCGTACCTGTCCGTCCGCGCTCCCGAAAAAGGCGCGCAGGATCTCACGGCACGTCTCCTCGCCGCTACCGCCTCGCACGGGCAACGTGAGCGAGGTCGATTCCGTCAGCATGGCGACGGACCCCTCCTCGACAGCGACCACGACCACCTCCCGGCCGGCGCGGGCGACCTGCGCCAGGGCGCCGCTTTCCAGATCGCGCAACAGCTTGGCGGCCCGGTCTACCTTCCCCACCAGCGACGGGCGCAGGCCATACCGCTCCTGAAATGCCTGGGCCAGGCGGTCGAGGCCCGGCCGGCCCCGCGCGAGCTCCCGGACCTTCAGCTCCTCGAACGCCACCGCCATCTGACGGCTCCGGACCGTCACGACGTCGTACACGACGTCGTAGCGTCCCCGCGAGAACCACCCGGCCTCGGTGTGCCGCACGCGCCGCTCGGTTTCGAACTGGATCCGGGGCAACAGCAGGGCCGGGTCGATGAGGGAGCGCAGGCGTCGCGCCGGGTCGGACGTGCCGGCGAGCGCCTGCTCGCCTTCGAGCTCGGCGACCTCGGCTTCGAATGTCTGCGGCAACACCAACGGGACGCCGCCCTCCCACCGACCGATGGTGCGCAGCGTGAGGATGCGCCGGTCGTCGACCCGGATACGGAACCGGCAGCTCACGCCGCGCCGACGCAGCGTCCAGTCGGCGGAGTCGAAGTAGATGTCGCGTTGGAAGAACGGCTCTACCAGACCGGAGCTGAGGCCCACCGGAAGTGGATCTGTCACCATGCGGTTCAGCAGGTCCAGGCTCGGGACCTCTGCCTTCCACTCAGGCGTCATGCCTAGAACGCCAGCCCGGCTTTCACGTACAGGCGCGTACCCTCGACGCTATGCGCCGCGGCCACGGACAGCGTGTTGGCGGGACTCAGGAACGAGAGCCACACGCCTCCCCCGGCAGCCGCGTGCCAGCGGTCCGATGTCTCGCCCGACAGGTAGACGCGTCCCGCGTCGCCGAGGCCGAACACGCCCAGCTGGCCCGGGACCAGCAGGTAGAACTTGGCGACGGACAGCCGCAGCTCGGCGTTCCCGTACAGGGCGGCGTCGCCGGCGAAGCGATGCTCCACGAAGCCGCGCACCGTCGTTGCCCCGCCGATATACGCCGCCTCATAGAAGGGATAGCTGCCCCAAACCTTCTTCCCGGCGACCCGGAGGGCGAGCGTCGGCTGCAGCGGGATGTGGGCCGTGAGGTACGAGCTCGCCTCGGCATGGCCCTCGCCGAACGGCGCCGTCACGTCCAGCGCCGCTGGGTAGTAGCTCCCGCCGAAACCAAAGGCGATCCCGCGGCGCGCGGCACGCGGCTGGTCCCGAGTGTCGACCTGAAAGTCCGCTGCGGCGCCGACCTGCCCCAGGTCTTCGACGCCGTAGGGCCGCGCGACGTTGATGAACGTGCCGCCCACGAGGTTGGTATGGGAGAACTTGAGCACGGGGCCGATCGAGAGCGTCGCGGCCGGCGAGAGTGAGAATGCCAGGGCAGGCGCGACGAGGTACTGCTGCTGCTTCACCTTGTAGAAGTTCTGCGAGCCCGTGTCAGGGGTCTCGTTCCCGAAGCCGTAGAATCGGAGGACGTCGATCCCCGACGCACGCATCTGGAGCGTCACGACGACCGGAGGCACGATGCCGCGGAATTCGCCCGTGAACTCGGCGCGGTAGGTTTGGGCGGCCGTCGCATATCCGGCCCGCACTCTCACCTGCGAGTTGTACGGCAGTCGTCGGAAGTCGTACCCAGTCCCGCTGGCACCACCGCCGACGAGCAGCCCGACGTCGGGAGAGTAGCCGACCCACGTGAGGGGCATCCAGCGTGACCCCCAATCACGCGGCCGGCCGAGCGTCGACGTGTCGCGCGGCGGCTCGTCGTAGTGCCGTCGACTCACGGACGTCCCTGGTCCTCGCACGAACCGGTTGTTCCCACGGTCGTCGTAGAACTTCGTCCCCCCGGCGCGCGAGGAGTCCGTCAGCTCGTCATCCCCACCCCCTCCGATCACCCGCAGCAGCGGGCCGCGTCCCGATCGGGCGGCGCCGCGCACGACGAGTCGATCATCCCCGCCGTGCAGGTAGACGCGGATCTCCTCCGTCTCGCGGCCGTCGAACGTCCGGCGGTAGTACGGTGCTGTCGCGCCCGCAGCCGACAGGCGCACCGAGACGCGTCCACCGCCGAGACGCTCGACCTCGGCGACATCGCGCTCATCGGTCCCATGGACCTCCACGACGCCCGCGAGCAGCGCATAGTAGCGGTCGCTGGCCTGCAACAAGTGATTGCGCCGCTGGTGCAACGCCCGGGTGAGGGCGGCGCCGCTTTTGCGATAGTACTCGGGCGGCAGCCGCCGCACGGCAGCGTCGATTACGGAATCGGTGAGCCGCACCTGGATCGTCCGCGCGATTGAGTCCCACACCGGCTTCTCGAGATCCACGAGGAGCCGCCGATCGGGGACCTGCCCGGTGAAGGTGAGGCGCCAGATGCTCGGGTACTTGTCGCCGAAGCCGATGAGCTGGGGCCAGTAGTACCCGGTGAGATACAGGAGCACGCCGTCGAGGCGCGCGAACGCCTGGTCGCGATCGCGCGGGATGGGGCGCCACCAATGGACGCCGCCGGAATCGAAGCGCGCCCAGCGCCATTGGTCCTGATGCCGGTCCCAGTCGCCGATGAAGACGTCCACCAGTCGAGCGGCGAGATAGGCGCGCGAGTCGACGCGGTTGCGAGAGCTGTGCTCGAGATGCTCGAACAGCTTCTTCGTCCCGGCGAGCTCGACCGCCCCGGCGAATCCCTCATCGTTGTCCGGAGGCTCCGTGGGGCGCTCCTCGATCATACCGAGTTTGAAGCCAGGGGGGACGCAATCGAACCCGCTGAGGCGCGCGTCGTCGGGCAGGAGGGCGATCCGCGGCTCCACGTGCATGACGCCGGCGGCATCGAGCAGCGGGGCGACCACCAGCGGCGCGCCGGGATGCGCCGAGCTGATCTGATCCTGCACCAGTTTCTTGGCGAAGGTCGCCCGCAGCTCGGGCGGCAGCGCCAACGTGGGATCCTTGTCCACCGAGCGGAACACGTACTGCCGCCCATCCTTGCCCAGCAGGCGCAGCACCTTCGTTTGCCGCCGGCCGCCACAGCCGGCGGGGGTGAGCCCGCCGGCGAAGCGGGACAAGTCGAGCACCTCGACGTCGAGGGGCGTCGCCCACAGGTCGCGGTAATGCGAGCCCAGGAACAGGCGATGCAACCACCCCGCGCGGTAGTGGTCTCCCGCGACCACGGTCTGCTTGGTTGGCGCGCGGGCCGGCGCCGTCGCCTGCCCGGCGAGGGCCACAGGGGTGAGCGCTGCCGCGAGTCCGAACCCAATCCAGCGCCCTCGCGCCCTGTTCAATTGAGCCATAGTCCGAACTCCTCCGTCGCGGTGCCGGCGCGATCGACGATCATCACGCCCAGCCGGGCGCGGCCGTCGCGCAGGAACTCGACCCGCATGAATCCGCTGGCGCTGCGCGCGAACCGGGTGCTGTCGAGCGCCGTGACGCGGTCGAAGTGGCCGAACGTGCCGGTGCCGCTCACGAGCACGTAACGCGTGCTCGTGCCCGCGATCACCTGCAGCGTGTGCTCGTGGCCCGCCGCGTAGATCAGCGGCGGAGCCGGAGCGCCCGCAAACGCACTGTCGAGTGCCACGCGCATGCGGGTGTACGCGCGGCTGGGGATGTCCTGGCTGGAGATTCCCTCGGCGCGCGCGATCGGATACAGCGAGCCGATGATGGGGAGCGGAATCCAGAGCCACGACTTGATGTTGCGCAGCGGGAAGATGTGATCCTGCCACCCGAAGTGCCCGCCGTGTACGCCACCACTCGCCGGCGGATGATGGGCCACCACGACCACGGCACGATTGCCGGCTGCTCGCAGTGCCGCTCGCACGGAATCCATCACGGCGCCCTCGGTGGCGGCCGGGCACGACGACGTGGGGCCTGCGGGCTTCGGTCCGTCCTGCAGCCACCACTGGCTGTCGAGCGCCACGAGCCGCACGACCGCTCCGACGTCCACGACGGCCGGTCCCGGGCAGCCGCCCGCCGGCAGCAGTGCGGGACCGCCGCCCGCGGCGGCGATGAACCGCTCCTGGCGCAGGACCGCGTCCCAGCCGCCCGGCTGCATGCTGTCCCAGTCGTGATTGCCGGGCACGAGGAAGCCGCGGGCGCCGCTCGCCCGTACGACGTGCAGCGCCTGCATGAGCCTGCGCTCGGCCGCGGCTCGGGTGGGCGCCGCCGAGTCCGGCATGCCGCTCGGGTAGACATTATCGCCCAGGAATACGATGACCGCGTGCCGCGCGGAGGTGGCGGCGGCCCGGAGCGCCATGAACACCGGCTCCGAGTCGGGCGGCGCGGCCGGCGCGCCCGCGTCCCCAATGAGAAAGAGGGTAACGTCGATCTCCGCGGGAGGCGCCGGCGGCGCCGCGCCCGGAGCGGCACTTACCGCCCTCGCGTGGCCGCATCCCGGCAGCCCGATGCACAGCGTCGCCAGGGCGGCAAGGTGCCACGCCGAAGGCCTCACCGTCCCCTAGCGTTTCTTCAAGCCGCGAAGCGAACGGTACTCGGCGGCGTCGATGGGGGGACTGCCACGCCCCTTGAGGGCGTCGAGGAGGGTGGCGGGCAGGAACTCGTCGCGGAGCCGGATGAGGTATTCGAGCGACGACCGACCCTGCTCGGCCGGCACGATTTCGGCCAGCCGCCAGCGCTGGGCCTGGAGCTGCAGGAGCTCCTCGGCGACTCGCTGAGCCGCTTCCGGCTGTGTCGTGTGGACGAGCAGCATGCCGTTGAACCGATCCTCTTTTTTGTCGCCCGAGCGGGCCATGACGTAGGCCTGCAGGCGGGCGGCGCGGTCCGCCACCTCCTCGAGCTCGTGGGGCGCGAGCGCCGCGAGCAAGTCGGGATCGCCGACGGCCAGCGCCGCGGAGGCCCGTCGGCGCGGACCCAGCAACCCCTCAGCGGGAGGCAGGGCCGGCATCCGGTTCCGCTGGTCCGCGTAGATGTTGCCCACGTTGAGCTCCCACAAGGCAAGCACGACGATGTTGAACATCACGGACATCACCGCCGCGACGGTGGGCGAGAAGACGCCGGCGGCGACGCCGACCGCGAGCGCGAGGAAGATGTAGACCGCGTCCTTCGTGTCCTTGAGGTTATTGCGAAACCGCACCGCGGCGACGATCGCGGCGAGCGTGAACGCGAGGGCCAGGCTGTTCTGCACCAAAATCACCGTCGCGGCCACCGTCATGGGCAGGATGATCACGGTCTGCACCACCGACTGGTCGTACCCCGAGCGCTGCTTGGTCAGCATGTACACCCAGGAGACCGGCAGCACGAGCACCAGGGCCGTGAGCATCGACAGGAAGGTGACGAGTGCCCACTGGCCCTGAGACAGGCTTGCCGCCGCCGTCGTCGCCTCCTCGACCAGGCGGTTGCGACTGGCCACCGTTTCGAGGAGGGAGACCTCTCGGAACCGCTCCAACAGCTGAGGGATGCTGGGCACGAACCTGACCAGCAGCCACACCGCGAAGCCGAGCAGCACGTAGTACGCTGCCAGCCGCACGTAGGGGGAATATCGCGCCAAGCCTCTGCTGTCCACGGGGACATTTTAGCTCGCGGGACGAAATCGGCCAGGGGCCCGTCGTGCCGCTCGACCCACAGTCGAGGGTCCGCTAAGTTGCGCGCATGGTTGACGTGCTCGAGACCTTGCGCGCGAGCCTGGCGCCCCGCTACGACGTGGAGCGCGAAATCGGCGCCGGGGGCATGGCCCGGGTGTTCCTGGCGGTGGAGCAGCATCCCCACCGGCGGGTCGCGATCAAGGTGCTCGACCCGGAAGTGTCCACGCGCCTCTTGCGCGAGCGGTTCATTCGCGAAGTGGACCTCTCCTCGAACCTCAGCCATCCCCATATCGTGCCGATTTTTTCAGCCGGAGAAGTGGGGGGGTTGTTTTACTACGTCATGCCGTACGTGGAGGGGGAATCGCTGCGGCATCGCCTGCTCCGGGACCGGAAGCTGCCGCTCGAAGACGCGCTGCACATCGCCAGCGACGTCGCCGATGCGCTCGCCTTCGCCCATGCACAGGGGATCATCCACCGCGACATCAAGCCGGAGAATATCCTGCTGTCGGGCGTGCACGCGATCGTGGCCGACTTCGGGATCGCGCGCGCCATCAGCGCCGCCGGGAGTCTGACGCTCACCCAGGCCGGCCAGCCGATCGGCTCGCCCGGCTACATGAGCCCGGAGCAGGCGATGGGGCTCGGCGACCTCGACGTACGGACCGATATCTACAGCCTCGGCTGCGTGCTGTTCGAGATGCTGGCGGGGGAGCCGCCGGTGGCGAGCATGACGGAACGCCGGGTGCACAACTGGGCGGCGCTCGAGACCAGCCGGGCCCTGCAGGGGGCCCCGGGGGCGGTCGCGCGGGCCGTCAAGCACGCGATTTCTCGCGCTCTGGCCCCGCTGCCCGATGACCGGTTCCCCGCCGTGACCGAGTTCGCGGCCGCGCTCGGAGCACCGGCCTATCGCGCGAGCGTGCCGACGCGAGGCATTTTCGACGGCCGGCGGGGACGCAAAATCGCGTTCGCCCTGGGGATTGTGGTCGCGCTGCTCGGCGTCGGCACCGCGGCTCACGTGCTGCGTCGTAGCGGATCGCAGCTCAACCAGCATCGCGTGGTCGTGGCCGTGATCGAGAACCACACTGGGGACCCTTCGCTCGACAACGTGGGCCACATGGCGGCCGATTGGGTGACGCAGGGCCTCGCGCAGACGGGCCTGGTGGAAGTGGTGTCGTCGATGTCGGTGATGACCGCGTCGGTCGCGCCGGGCGGGCACAGCTCGGGCCATCTCGACGCCGCCGGGATTCAGACCCTGGGGCGCGAGACGGGCGCGGGCACGGTGGTCTCCGGGGCCTACTATCGCCAGGCGGACAGCATCCGGTTCCAGGTCCAAATCTCCGCGGCGACGGACGGCACGGTGTTGCGCGCGCTCGAGCCGGTGGCGGGACCGATCTCGCAGCCGCTCGTCGCCGTGGAAGCCGTCCGGCAGCGGGTGATGGCCACGCTCGCGACGCTGTTCGACTCGCGCTTGAGCCTGTGGGCCAAGGCCGCCGGCCAGCCGCCCACCTTCGCGGCGTACCAGGAGTTCATCCAGGGGCTAGACCGGATGGTACAGTTCGACTCACGCGGCGCCATCGACCACTTCCGGCGTGCCGCGCAGGAGGACCCGACCTTCCGTCTGCCGCTGATCTTCGCAGCGCACGAGCACATGGACTTGGGGGAATTCGCCACGGCGGACTCGATCGCGCACGCGGTGGAGCGCTCTCCCGGCCGCCTTTCTCCACTCGACCAGCACTACCTCGCGTGGGTGCTCGTCCAGAGCCGGGGCGACCGGCAGCGAGCGCTCGAGACGGCGCGCGAGATGGCCGCCATCGCGCCGAATTCCGAGGTACTGTGGCTGGTGGCGCAGTGTGCGCTGGCGCTCAATCGCCCGCGGGAAATGATCGCCGCCCTTACCACCCTCGGGCCCGATCGCGGCCTGTTCCGCGGCTGGTCGGTCTATTGGTTCTACCTGACCTTCGGCTACCACCTGGTGGGTGATCACCGCCGCGAGTTGCAGGAGGCGCGCGAAGGACGGCGGCGCCACCCCGCGGACTTCGCCGTGCTCGCGGCCGAGGTCCGGGCGCTCGCCGCCCTGGGGCGGGCCGCCGAGATCAACGAGCGGTTGATCGATGCGCCCAGTCTCCCGCCACAGCCGGGCTGGTCCCCCGCCGACATCGCCCTGATCGCGGCGCTCGAGCTGGCGGCGCACGATCACCAAGCGGACGCGCCCGCCGCCGGCGGGTGGGCCGTGCGTTGGCTGGAAGGTCGGCCGCCCGCGGAGGTGAGCTCGGTGGCCAACCGGTTTCGTCTCGCCCTCGCGTACTACGTGAACGGCCGCGTCGACGACGCGCGGCGCATGCTCGAGGGTCTCGCGTCGGAGCGGGCGGCGGGCGTGCCGGACTACGCCACTATGCGGTGGATCGCGGTCATCACGGGCGACTCGCCCGATCGGGTGACCGTCCAGGGTTTTCTGGGAGTGCTAGCGGCGCGCCAGGAGAGGCGTGCTGACGCGATGGGGTTCGAGCGCACGCTTCAGGCGATGAGCCCCCGGTATCTCTACGGCAGGCACACGATGTGGCGGGCTCGGATCCACGCCGTCCTCGGCGACCGTGACGCCGCCGTCGCGCTGGTGCAAGAGGCGTTTGCCCAGGGGTATCCACGCGGCGGGGTGATGCACCTTTACCCGTCGCTCCGGTCGCTGCGTGACTACCCGGCGTACCAGGAGCTGCTGACACCCAAAGAGTAGGGTGCCGACCGCTAGCTACATTGCTGGATGTCTCAGATCGCTTTCGCCAGTGTCGGCGTGGACTTCGGCGACACGAAACTGTTCTCCGACGTCTCCTTCACGGTCGCGCCCGGGGAGCGCTGGGGCATCGTGGGCCGGAACGGCACCGGGAAGACAACCCTTTTCCGGCTGCTGACGGGCGACCTCGAGCCCACTCGCGGGAGCATCGCGCGCGCGCCCGGCCTCCGCGTGTCGCTGCTCGAGCAGCACCGCGACTACGGCACCGCGACGACGGTTTGGGAGGCGGCCGCCGGCGAGCTCGCCGAGCTGCTGGCGCTGGAGCAGTCCCTGGTGGAACAGGCTGCCAATCTCGCCCACGACTCGTCGCCCCGCGCGTTGACCCAGTACGGCGAAGACTTGGAACGCTTCGAGCGTGAGGGTGGCTACGCCATCACGGCGCGGATCGACGCGGTGTTGCACGGCCTCGAGTTCGATCCCGCCCAGGCCCGCGTCACGCCACTGTCTGCGCTGAGCGGCGGCGAGCTCGGCCGGCTCGGCCTGGCCCGCCAGCTCATGTCGACCGCCCACGTCTTACTGCTCGACGAGCCAACGAATCACCTGGATCTCGAGACGACCCGGTGGCTCGAGCAATACCTCGCCGCGAGTGAGCGGACCGTGCTGCTCGTAAGCCATGACCGCGCGTTCCTGTCCGCCGCTGTGGATCGCGTGCTGCACCTCGAAGGCGGCACCGCCACGCCGTACTCGGCCGGCTACACCGACTTTGTCGCCCAGCGCGCCGAGCGCCGGCTGGCACAGCAACGGGCGTTCGAACAGCAGCAACGCACCATCGCGCACGAGCAGGACTATATCGCGCGCAACATCGCCGGACAGAACAGCAAGCAGGCTAAGGGCAGACGCAAACGGCTCGAGCGGCTGCCGCGGCTCAGCCCAGTCATCGGACCCGACGGCACGATCGCGCTGCGGTTCGAGCCGACCGAACGGGGCGGCGATCAGGTAGTGACCGCACAGAACGTGAGCGTGGCGGTCGGGGCGCGTACCCTGGTGGAGCGATTCAGCGGCACGCTGGAGCGAACCGGCGTCGTGGGGATCATCGGACGCAACGGGGCGGGGAAGTCCACCCTGCTCCGCGCGCTCCTGGGCGAGCATCCGCTTCAGGGCGGCCAGCTCCGGCTCGGCGCGTCCATCACCACCGGCTATTACCGGCAGGATCTCTCACAGGTGCCGCTCGATGGCACGCTCTACGAGGTGATCGCCGGGCTGCGCCCGAAATGGGAGCGCGGTCAGATCCAGGGGCACCTCGGCCGCTTCGGGTTTTCGGGCCAGGAGGTACTACGCCGCGCCGACTCGCTGTCGGGCGGCGAGCGCGCGCGCGTCGCGCTGGCGATTCTGATGCTGTCGGGCGCCAACCTGCTCATCCTGGATGAGCCGACGAACCATCTCGACGTCGAATCCATCGAGGCGCTCGAGGACGCCGTCGATGGGTACGACGGAACCGTGATCCTCGTGAGCCACGACCGGGCCTTGCTGCGCGCGCTGACGACGCGGATTTGGATCCTGCACGAGCGGCACATGACCGAGTTCGCGGGCGGTTTCGCGGAGTGGGAGGACGTGAGCACGGAGCGGGCCCACGCCGCCGCGGTCAGCGCCGCCGAGGAGCAGGCGTTGCGGCAGCTGCACGAGCGCCAGCGGGTCGCTCCGTCCCCAAAGAGCGATCCGAGCAAAGAACTGCGTCGCGCGCAGCGCGAGGTCGAGGAGGCGGAGGCCGCGGTCGCGGCACTGGAAGCCGAGGTCGCGCGCGCGGTGACGGCGCTCGAAGACCCGGCGCTCTACACGCGTCCCGAAGGCGCCGCGACGGCCCGCAAGCTCGGCGCACAGCTCGAGATCCTCAAGCGCGACCTCGATGCCGGGCTCGAGCGGTGGACACAGGCGACGGAGCAAGTCGAGCGGAGGGTCTCATCGACGATCTCTAGAGAGTGAGGGAGCTTCGCCGCGGGGAAGGCGCGCCTGCCACCACTGCCCAGCTTGCTCCTCGGTCCACGGCGCCTCGACATCGCACTCCGCCAGGCGGCGGGCCAGTTCCAGGGCGTCCTGCGGCCGCCGCGCGGGGTCCTTCTCGAGGCAGGAGAGGATGACCTCGTCGAGCGTCGCAGAGATCGGGTGGGGACTGCGATGGGACGGCGGCTCCGGTGCCGCGTTCAGATGCTGCGCCACCACCTGGTAAGCCGTCTCGCCATCGAACACCAGCCGCCCCGTCAGAAGCCAGTACGCCACACAACCCACACCGTAGAGGTCCGCGCGCCCGTCCACCGCATCGCCCGCGGCCATCTCGGGCGGCATGAATGCCGGCGTCCCGATGATCTTGTCCGCGGCAGTCGCGGCCACGGCGGCGGCGACGACGACTTCGTAGACCAAGCCGAGTGTGACGAACGACGCGGGATCGGTGTTAGGACGCCGGGTGTACAGGAAAACGCCGAGCGACAACAAGGCGACGCTCGAGACAACCACGTCCGACACCCAGGGCCACGCGACCAGCAGGGCCGGGAACAGCGTGTGGCCGAGCGTCAGGTTGATGACGGCCAGGGCAATGATGAGCCGCGCAAGGATGCCGAGTCGACGGCCCGCTTCGCGCAGCAGGTCCGGCGGGAGCGTCGTGCCGCGCCGTCCCCCGGTCGTGCCGGGACCACTGCGCGGAGTGCGCAGCGCCTGGATGAGTCCCGACGGGCTCACAGGCGCCCTCTCTCGGTCAACCTGCTCCGCAGCTCACGCGCCGTTCCCTCCAAGGTGCAGACGCTCGGCGATGTAGCGGGTCGCTGCAGCCGCGTCCAGGTGAGTCCCCGCGAGCCCGACATGGCCGTCGGGACGCAGCAAATAGAAAGAGGGCCGGGGGATGTGTACGCGTGCAAGCTCCCGATCGTTGGCAGGGTCGCGTGGAACATCGAGGATGCGCAACAGGTCGCCCAGTTCCGGCACCCCACCCGCAGGCGACGGTTGGCCGATCAGGATCAGAGTGAATCGCGTATCGTCGAGTTTTGCGAATAGATCCTCAATGGGACCATTCGTCTGGAACTTGAGCCGCAGCCACGGGAAACGATCGCCGGCGCGTGGGCCATCCTCGGGCAAACCGGCCAGTGCCTCCGATAGAGGACTGGTGCGGTAGCGAATACCAGTCTGTGAGATGGTGCGAAAGAAGATCCGTTGCACGCCGGCGATGCGCAGGGCGAGCCCCATGATCCTCGGCATGACCCGCGTCCGGAGCAGCCCGGCGAGCACACTGTCCGAGACCACGACCGAAAACAGCCGGTCGGTGCGCTTCAGGAGGTGGTTGGCGACCGGGAGGCGCTCGTCCTCGTACGAGTCGAGGAGGGCCGCCCCCGCGCGTCCGGACACGACGAGTGCGAGCTTCCATGCCAGGTTGTATGCATCCTGCAGACCGGTGTTCATGCCTTGCCCCCCCACCGGACTGTGGATATGCGCCGCGTCCCCCAGGAGGAAACAGCGGCGATCGTGAAACCGGGCCGCGCGCCGGTGATGGATGCGGTAGGTGGAGTACCAGTTGCACGCCTGGAAGGACAGGTCGGTCCCCGCTTCGTGGCGTAACGAGGGAATGGTTTCCTCGAACGTCAGGTCGTCCCGCCCGCGCAGGTGCGGGGGCAGGATGCCGACGATCCGCCAATGATCGGTCCCGCGCATTGGGAAGACCAAGTGAAACCCGCTGCGCCACAGATACACGTTGAGCACGTCGGGCACCATCGATCCCGTCATCTGCACGTCGGCGACAAAGAACACGTGCTGGTAGGGCGCACCCTCGAACGCGATCCCGCTGAGCTCGCGCACGGTGCTGCGTGCGCCGTCGCACCCGGCGAGCCACGGGACCGTGACCTGGCCGACCGTGCCGTCCGGGTGTTTGAGCGTGGCCGTGACGTGATCGGTATCCTGCGCGAGGCCGACCAGCTCGGTGTCCCACTCGACGGCGAGGCCGCGGCTGCGGAGGGCGTCGCCCAGCAACCGTTCGTTGTCGTCTTGCCCCAAGACCAGCAGATAGGGATACGGGCTGATATCCCGACCGATGTCACCCAACGGCACGCGCGCCGCCCGACGTCCCTGAGCCCACAGCACGGCGCCGTCCGCACGTTTGCCGAGCGCGACCGCCCGCTCGGCAAGGCCCAAGTGCGAGTAGATCTCCAAGGTGCGGGCCTGTACGCCCAGGGCCCTCGACTCGCGCGCCGGACCGGCGTGTCGATCGATGATCCGCGCACACACGCCGCGCCGAGCGAGCTGGTTGGCGAGCATCAGCCCGGTCGGGCCGGCTCCGACGACGAGGACGTCAGTATCCGCTTCTGTACGCGCACTCATCTCTCTATTCCCAGGCGTTCATCCAACCCGAGGCAACCACGTCTGGCGCACTCGTCTGCCTCGGTTCATTCTTGAACGGTTCGCTCTTGGACGCAAGTCAACCGTTACCGTCGCGACAGGGTCTCGTCGTCACGCTGATCCTGGTGCCCGTGCTGTACGCGGTCTTCGTGCTGGACCTCGAGATCGTGAAGTCGGAACGATTGGAAAGTCACTAAGCCCGGTTCACGCTCGTCATGAGTCCGGTACGCCACGTCGCCTCGCCGCGAGAGCTCACCCAGACGGCGCCGGGGGAGCGCCCCCCGGGCGCATGGCGCTACTCCTCACACCTCGCGCTCGTGTTGTCGGGCGGCGGCGCCCGCGGCGCGTATCACGTAGGCGTGCTCGCCGGGCTCGCGGAGCGGCTGCCGGGGCTCGAGTTCCCGATCCTCTCCGGCATGTCGGTGGGTGCGATCAACACGTTCTACCTCGCATCGCACCCGGGCCCGTTGGCCGCCGCCGTCGCCGGTTTGCGCGCGCAGTGGGACCTCCTGACGAGCGACGAGGTGTACCGCGTGCGGCCGGCACGACTGGCCGGCTCCGTGCTCCGCTGGGTCTGGCACGGCGCCACGGGCCGGCGGCGTGGGCCAGTAGCCGTACACGGGCTCGCCGACACGCGCCCGCTGCGGGCATTCCTGGACCGCTGCGTGAACCCGGGGGGCGTCGACGCCAACATCGTGTACGGGCGCCTCCGGTCGGTTGCGCTCAGCGCGCTGTCGTACACGACTGGGCGCTCGGTGACATTCGTGCAGTCGGCCGCCGAGACGCCCACGTGGGAGCGGGTCCAGCGGATCGCGGTGCGCACACGACTCACGCTCGATCACGTGATGGCGTCCGCGGCCCTCCCGATACTGTTTCCGGCCGTGCGCATCGGCGCCGAGTTCTACGGTGACGGCAGCGTCCGTCAGACGGCGCCGCTGGCGCCCGCGCTGCACCTTGGCGCCCGTGCCGTCGTCGCCGTCGGGCTGTCGACGCCGCGCCGCGCCGGGTCCGCCGGACACGCGAGCGATTACCCGAGCGCGGCGGAAGCACTGGGCTTGCTGTTCGACGCCATCTTCCACGACGCGCTGGAGGCCGACGCCGAGCGGCTCGACCGTTTGAACCTGCTGCTCGCTGCGCTGCCGCCGAACGCCCCCGCGCCCGACGGCCTGCGACCTGTGGAGCTGCTGCTGCTCCACCCGACACGGGATCTGGCCGATCTCGCCGCCGGGCAGGGCCGGCTCTTGCCGCCGGGCGTGCGCCGGATCGTGCGCGCCCTGGGCGGGCAGCGGGATGCAGCCTCGGAGTTCCTCAGCTTCCTCCTGTTTCATCCGATCCACACGTCGCGGCTGGTGGAGGCGGGATACGACGATGTCCGCGCGCAGTGGCCGGTTATCGAGCGGTTTTTCGAGAAGCTGGAGCGGACTGGAGACCGGCAGAGTTGAAAACGCCTGTTTCGCCGATTAGGTTTGCTTCGCGGGGGCGACAGGCTTCGACGGGTTTGGCGAGGATATCGCTGCGTGCCCAGGTTGTCAGTCACCTGGTAAAACCACTGGCACAATTCATAACTGCCAATTCAAACCTGGCACTGGCTGCGTAAGCTTCGGCTTCACGCACCTGCGTGAGTGGCAGCCCGCCTGAGGCGGCGCTCACGCATCGCAAAATCGGGCTGGCGTGACCTGGGGCCCGAACGGGTCGCGTAAGAGTTTTTAAAGGGCTCGTCGCTGCCGTGGCCGACGAGGTGCCACGGTGGTGAGACCACAAGCCTCGTCTACGCACGTAGTAGTGGTATCGGAGTCATTCTCGGACCGGGGTTCAATTCCCCGCGCCTCCATAAAGAACGGGAAACGGGAAGCGGGATCCGTTTCCCGTTTCTCGTTTCCCGCTGCCGTCACACCGTCGCCCTCGTCCGGTTGATCACGCCCTGCTCCTCGAGCGCCGCCTGGGCCGCGGCGAGGCGGGCGATGGGCACGCGGAACGGGGAGCAGGACACGTAGTTCATGCCCACATGGTGGCAGAACTTCACCGACGCAGGCTCACCGCCGTGCTCCCCGCAAATGCCGATCTTGAGGTCGGCCCGCGTGCTCCGGCCCAGCCGCACCGCCAGCTCGATGAGCTTGCCGACCCCCTCCTGGTCGAGCACCTGGAACGGGTCGTCCTTGAGGATCCCGTGCTCCACGTAGAACGGGAGGAAGCGGCCCGCGTCGTCGCGTGAGAGGCCGAAGGTCGTCTGCGTGAGGTCGTTCGTGCCAAAGGAGAAGAACTCCGCGTCCTTGGCCATCGCGTCGGCGGTGAGCGCCGCACGTGGCAGCTCGATCATGGTCCCCACCAGATACGGCACCGCACGCCCCTCGGCCTGGAACACCTCCCGCGCCACCCGGCGGACGATCTCCGCCTGGCGACGCAGCTCCTCCACGAGCGCGACGAGCGGGATCATGACCTCCACCGTGACCTTCTTGCCGCGACTCACCACACGGCACGCCGCCTCGAAAATCGCCCGCGCCTGCATCTCGGTGATCTCGGGATACGTGATTCCCAGCCGGCAACCGCGATGCCCGAGCATCGGGTTCGCTTCGACCAGCGAGGCCACGAGTCGCTCCAGCCGGGCCGCGGGCAGCTTCATGGCGCGGGCCAGCGCCCCGACCTCGTCCTTCCCGTGCGGCAAGAATTCGTGCAGCGGCGGATCGAGCAACCGGATCGTGACCGGGTAGCCGGCCATCGCCTCGAACATCCCCTCGAAGTCCTCACGCTGCATCGGGAGCAGCTTGGCGAGCGCGCGGCGGCGACCCGCCTCGTCCGGCGCCACGATCATTTCGCGCATCGCCGTGATGCGATCGCCTTCGAAGAACATGTGCTCGGTGCGGCACAGCCCGATCCCCTCGGCGCCGAACTCCCGAGCCCGCTTCGCGTCCGCCGGGGTGTCGGCGTTGGCCCGCACCCGCAGCCGGCGGTGTTCGTCCGCCCAAACCATCAGCTTGGCGTAGTGGCTGCCCAGCTTCGGCTCCACCAGTTTGGCGGCGCCGAGCAGGACCCGGCCGGTAGTCCCGTCTACGGTGATGAGCTGACCCCATTTGACGACACGGCCGTTGGCGCGCAGCCGGCCGGCGGCGGGGTCCACCTCGATGTCCTTCGCTCCCACGACGCAAGTCTTCCCCATCCCCCGGGCGACCACCGCCGCGTGGCTCGTCATGCCGCCGCGCGCGGTGATCACGGCCTGCGCCGCCACGATCCCGTGGAAATCCTCGGGGGACGTCTCCGGCCGGATGAGGATGACTTTGCGGCCCTCGTGCGCGAGCGCCTCCGCCTCGTCCGCGTCGAACACCGCCTCGCCCGTCGCCGCTCCCGGTGAGGCCGGGAGCCCCTTCGCGATCACCGTGACCGAAGCGCGCGGATCGACCATCGGATGGAACAGCTGGTCCAGGTCCTGAGGCGGCACCCGTTGTACCGCCTCGCTGGGGGTGATCAGTCCCTCCTCCACCATCTCCACGGCGGTGCGCACCGCCGCGAGCCCAGCGCGTTGAGCGCGGCGCGTCTGCAGGATGTACAGCTTGCCGTGCTCGAACGTGAACTCGATGTCCTGCACGTCCCTGAAGTGACGCTCGAGCTTGTCGGCGATCTGCTCGAGCTCGCGGTACACCTTGGCGAGCTTGCCGCGCTTCAGCTTCGCGAGCGGCTCGGGAGTACGCGCGCCCGAGACCACGTCCTCGCCCTGCGCGTTGGTGAGCACGTCGCCGTTGAGCACCGCCTCGCCCGTGCTGCAATCGCGCGTGAAGGCCACCCCCGTCCCTGAATCGTCCCCCATGTTGCCGTACACCATCGCCACCACGCTGACCGCGGTACCCAGATCGTCGGGGATACCGTGCACCCGGCGATAGTCCACGGCCCGGCGCGTGCGCCAGCTCTTGAACACCGCCGCGATCGCCCCCCACAGCTGGACCGTGGGATCCTCGGGGAAGGGGAGCCCGCACTTCGCCTGGATAATGGATTTGAACTCCCGCACCACCGCTTTCAGGTCGTCGGCCGGGAGGTCGATGTCCCGCTGCGCCCTGCGGCGGCGCTTGCACTCCTCCAGCACCTCCACGAACGGCTCCTTGCCGAGATCGAACACCACGTCGCCGTACATCTGGACGAAGCGACGATACGAATCGTAGGCGAAGCGAGGGTTCTTCGAGCCCGCGATGAGCCCCTGCACGGTCTCATCGTTCAGCCCCAGGTTGAGAATGGTCTCCATCATCCCCGGCATCGATACCGCGGCGCCGGAGCGCACCGAGACGAGCAGAGGATTGCCCGCGTCCCCGAACCGCTTCTTGGACGCCCGCTCCAGCTGCTTCAGTTGGCGATCGACTTCTTCACGGAGATCGTCGGGGAAGGTGCCCTGCTCGAGGTAGGTGATGCAGAGCTTGGCGGAGATGGTGAACCCCGGGGGGACGGGGAGGCCCAGGTTCGCCATCTCGGCGAGTCCGGCTCCCTTGCCGCCCAGGATGTCCCGCATGGCCGCCGAGCCGTCGGCGCGGCCTTCGCCGAAGGAATAGACCCACCGCTCGAGCGCCGGCACCGCGGATCAACTGGGGATGGCGGCGAGGAGCGGGGCGGCGTTGCGGGCCCGCTCGAGATCCTCGGGGATCTCCGTGGGGTAGTCGCCCGAGAAGCAGGCGTGACAGAAGTCCGCCGGATCGCCGCCGGCGGCCCCCAGCATCCCATCCAGGGACAGATAGCCCAGCGTGTCGACGCCGAGGTGCTCACGGATCTGGTCGACGCTGCTGCTCGACGCGATGAGCTCCTTCTTGCTCGGCGTATCGATGCCGTAGTAGCAAGGACCCGTGATGGGCGGGGACGCGACGCGGAAATGCACCTCCGCCGCGCCCGCCTGGCGGATCAGCTGGACCAGGGCCCGGCTCGTCGTGCCGCGGACGATCGAGTCGTCCACGACCACAACCTTCTTTCCCTGGAGCACTTCCCGGACGGGATTGAACTTGATCTTGACCTTGGCCATGCGGCCGGCCTGGGCCGGATGGATGAACGTGCGGCCGACGTAGTGATTGCGGATGAGCGCGTGCTCGAGCTTGATCCCCGACTCCTCGGAGAAGCCGAGCGCCATGGCGTTTGACGAGTCCGGCACCGAGAACACACAGTCCGCTCCAGGCGCCGGGTGCTCGCGGGCGAGCTGGCGACCCAGCGCCCGGCGGACCCGGTCCACCGAGCGATGGAACACCGTGCTGTCGGGACGCGAGAAGTAGACCAGCTCGAACACGCAGCGGCGCGGTGGCCGCACGGGCAGGCTGGGCAATTGATCCACGTCCTCACCGTGGATGCGCACGAAGTCGCCGGGCTCGAGCTCCCGCACCAGCGTCGCCCCGGTGATGTCGAGCGCGCAGGTCTCGGATGCCACCACCCAGCCACGCCCCAGGCGACCCAGCACCAACGGCCGAAAGCCGCGCGGATCGACGATCGCATACAGGGTGCGCCCGACGGTAATGAGGAGCGAGAAGGCGCCCTCCACCCGCTCGAGCGCGTCCAGCAGCTGGTCCTCCGGCTCCCGGGCCTCGGAGCGGGCGATCAGGTGAACCAGCACCTCGCTGTCCGAGGAGCTCTGGAACAGCGAGCCCTTGGCGACGAGGTCGGACCGCAGCTGGACCGCGTTCGTGAGATTCCCGTTGTGGGCGAGCGCCAGCGGGCCTTCGCGGTAGCGGGCGAGCATCGGTTGGGCGTTGGCGAGGACAGAGGTACCGGCGGTGGAGTAGCGGGTGTGGCCGATCGCGACATCGCCCGGCAGATCGCTCAGGACTCGCTCGTTGAAGATGTCCGACACGAGCCCCATGCCGCGGTGGGATCGCGCCACGCCTTCCCCATCCACGGCCACCATCCCCCCCGACTCCTGCCCCCGATGCTGCAGGCTGTAGAGGCCGAGGTAGGCGACGCGGGCTGCGTCGGGAACGCCGGTGACGCCGATGATGCCGCACATCTGTCCGTCAATCTCCCATGCGTCGGGATACGCTCGAGAAATATACCTGCCTGAGACCCTCGACAGGGTGCTCGACGGTCGCGTCGCGCAACCGCAGGCGAACCGCACCGCCGCGTTCTGCCACAGTGCCGACCCGGTGCGCTGGCACCCCGAGCTCCTGCGCGAGCGCCAGGGCGGCCGTCGCGCGCTCCGGCGGACATGTCACGACGGCGCGCCCGTGGGATTCGCTGAACAACAGCTCATCAGCCGCAAGGCGTAAGCCGTACGCCGTGAGATCGATATCCAGACCAAAGCCCGTCTCGTCATACGGACCTCCCATCGCGATCTCCGCCAGCGCGACGCCCAGGCCGCCCTGGGAGCAGTCGTGCGCCGAGCGGAGCAGGCCGCGCTCGGCCGCCGCGACGAGGTAGTCCACGAGCCGTCGCTCAGTCGCCAGGTCCACCCGCGGCGGCTGTCCGCCCACGAAGCCGTGGAGTGCCTCCCATAGCTGCGACGCGCCCAGCTCGGCCCGCGTCTCGCCCAACACAAAGACGACGTCGCCCGCCGCGCGCGCCTGGCTGGGGACGGCGCGGTCCGCGCGAGCCAAAAAGCCGATCATCCCTACCACCGGCGTCGGGTCCACCGCGCCGGCGGGACTCTCGTTGTAGAAGGAGACGTTCCCACCGGTGACCGGTGTCTCCAGCGCCCGGCAGGCGTCGGCGATGCCGCGACAACTCTCCTTGAATTGGTAAAACACCGACGGCCGCTCGGGACTCCCGAAGTTCAGGCAGTCGGTGATGCCCAGCGGGCGAGCGCCGGTGCACGCGATGTTGCGGGCCGCCTCGGCCACGGCCGCCTTGCCCCCTTCGTACGGGTCGAGCAGCACGTATCGATTGTTGCAGTCCACAGTCACCGCAATGCCGAACTCGGCATTCCGAACCCGAATCACGCCGGCGTCGCCCCCCGGGCCGATCACCGTGCCCGCCTGAACCGTCGAGTCGTACTGCTCGTAGACCCAGTGCTTGGACGCGATGGGCGGGTGGTCGAGCAGCCGGAGCAGCACTGCATCGGGAGGCGGGAGGCGGGAGGCGGGAGGCGTGGCCGCGCGTAGCCGGACAATGGCGTCGTCTTCACGGGCTTCTGGCGTGTACACCGGGCAGTCGTCGATCAGGCGCTGGCCCGGGATATCGACCACGACCTGATCCTGCCATGTCGCCCGGTACATCCCGTCGTCCGTCACGCGACCGATCGGCGTGGCAGTGAGGTCCCACTGCTCGGCGATGGCCTGAACCTGCGCGACCCGGTCGGGCCTCGCGACGACGAGCATGCGCTCCTGCGATTCGGACAGCAGGATCTCGTACGGCGTCATCCCCGGCTCGCGCGTGGGCACGAGCGACAGGTCGATCTCCACGCCCACGCCGCCTCTCGCGGCCATCTCGGCGGACGATGAGGTGAGACCGGCCGCGCCCATATCCTGGATGGCGACGATGTGGCCCGACGCGATCAACGCCAGACTGGCCTCGAGCAGCAACTTCTCCGTGAACGGATCGCCCACCTGGACCTGGGGCCTCCGCCGCTCACTCTCGTGCGTCAGCTCTTCGGAGGCGAACGACGCGCCGTGGATGCCGTCCCGGCCGGTGCGCGAGCCGACGACCAGCAGCACGTTGCCCACCCCGTGCGCCGCCGCCTTGATGAGGTCCCGTTCCTTGAGAAGGCCGACGCACATGGCGTTCACCAACGGGTTGCCGCCATAGCTCGGACCGAAGTCGACCTCGCCGCCCAGCGTCGGCACGCCCACGCAGTTGCCGTAGTCGCCCACCCCCTTCACGACGCCGGCGAAGAGGTAGCGGTTGCGCGCCTCGTCCAGCGGGCCGAAGCGCAGGCTGTTCAGGACCGCGACCGGCCGGGCGCCCATGGTGAACACGTCCCGCAGGATGCCACCGACGCCGGTGGCCGCCCCCTGGTAGGGCTCGACCGCCGATGGGTGGTTGTGGGATTCGATCTTGAAGGCTACGGCCCAGCCGTCGGGGAGCCGCAGCACCCCCGCGTTCTCGCCGGGACCCTGCACGACCTGGGGCCCCGCAGTGGGGAACGCCTTCAGCACCGGCCGCGAGTGTTTGTAAGAGCAGTGCTCGCTCCACAACGCGGAGAAGACGCCGAGCTCGGCGAAGGTGGGCGTCCGCCCGAGCAGCGTCGTGATCCGCTCGTACTCTGCGTCGGTGAGATTGTGCTCGCGAACCAGCTGCGGCGTGATGGCGGGGTCGCCCGCGAACGGCGTGGGAGGGCGGGGGAGAGGGGGGGCGCCCCGCGTCACGCGTCGGACGCCTTGGCCCCGGAGACACCCCGGAGCAGGGCGCGGAACACGCGACCCATGATGTTCGGCTCGGGATGCGCGAGCACGCTCTCCGCTTCGCCGGCGTCGAACCATATCCCGTGGCAATGCGTGCACTGATCGATCTGGATGCCGTGCCACTCCCCGGTGATCAGATCGTAGCCGCACTTGGGGCACTTCATGTGGTGGGAGCGGCGCTCGGCTTCGGCCGCCGTTTTCTGGACGGTAGCGCGCTGCTGCCGGAGCAGCTCGGCGTCCCGTTTGGCGAAGTATTCGTCTTCGTTTCTGCTGGGTTTGTCGGGCATTGGCCTCAAGGCGTCGAAGATGATTTCACCGTGAGCGTGTCCCCGCCGGGACGCCCCGGGCCGTGCGGCGGTGTGGCGAACGGCGAGGACGACTGCCCGCTATAGCCATGGCCCGGCCAGCGGAGCACCGCATCCACCACCTGGCCGTTCTGGAGGAACACCACATCGGCCGTGCCGCAGCTGTATTCGCAGCCGTTCGGGTAGTAGAGGTAGGTCATATCGCCCTGGCGACGAACGGCGTTCGGGGGCCCCCACAGCGAATAGACATCCCGCTCGCGCATGCCCGGCGCGATTGTGCCGGTGTCGGGCGAGTTGTACGGAACGTCGCGCGCGGGGAGCGGCACCGCGGGCGCCTGCCTGGCCGGCTTGGGCGGGGGCGTAGCGGCGACGTCCTGCGCCGGTGTGGCGGGCTGTGGCGTGGCCGGCGCGGGCTCCGCCGGCTGCCCCGGTTTCGTACGCTGGCGCGCCGCGGCGATCCTGTCTTTGACCTTCTGCACCTGCTCGTTGATCTGCTTACACCCTGAGGTGGCGATCGTCAACAGCGCGCACATCAGCAGCGTGCTGCGTCGCATGTCGAGCCTCCATCGAGTGAAAGACACGGGCTCCATCCTGGCCGCCCAAGGCCGGGGCGTCGCGGCGCTCCGGGTGCGGCATGATCCCCACCACGTTCCGGCCGGCGTTCATCACGCCGGCGATCTCGTTCGTCGAGCCGTTCGGGTTCTCCCGCACGTAGCGCCACACCACACGGTCGGTCGCCTCGAGCTCGGCGGCCGTTCGGGAGTCCACCACATACCGCCCGTCGCCGTGCGCCACCGGGAGCTCGAGCACCTCACCCTGCTCGTACAGACAAGTGAAGGGGGTGTCGGTCTGCTCCACCCGCACCCACACCGGCCGGGAGAGGAACCGCAGCCGGGCATTTCGCATCAAGCCACCCGGCAGGAGCCCCGCCTCGCACAGGATCTGGAAGCCGTTGCAAATGCCGAGCACCGCGCCGCCGGCGCGCGCGTGCTCGGTCACGGCGCCCATCACCCCCGAGAACCGAGCGATCGCGCCGGAGA
>DATHKX010000204.1:0-3353 GCA_035488835.1 Gemmatimonadales bacterium | reverse complement strand
GGATCGGCGACGTCGTACTGCTGCACCGCACCCCCGCCGAACAGAGACACGTACAGGAACTTGTTGTCGTACGAGATCCGCATGTCCGCCGGCAGCGAGCCGTCGGCCAGCTTGATCACGCGGTGGAAGGCGAGCTTCCCGTCATTGCCCACCTGCCAATGCCACACGCTGTTGCCGAAGGCGCAGTTGATGAACCCTCCGCGTGCCGTCGGGCCGTGCAGCCAGCGGACCTCGAGCGGCGACTTGTCGAGGTGCTCGACCTGGAGGACCTTGCCGGTCTTCCAGTCCCACGCCACGACCTCGTCACCCACCTGGTCCATCGGCGTGTTGCCGGCTTTGACCGCGTGGGGATGCGCCCAGCTCGACGTGACGATCAGGTTCAGCTCCGGCTTGATCCCGACGTCATACATGTAGTTGGGGGCGGGGAGCGCCTGCAGGAAGTTGCCGTCGTTGTCGAGCTTCACCAGCGCGCCCGGAGCGCCGCCTTGCTTCGAGCCGAGCATCGCGACGATCACGCCACCCGGCACGGCATAGAAGGTGTGCGGCCCCGAGTAGCCCGTGCTCGCCGCGAGGTCGGGCACTGTCTTGACGAGCTTCGGGTGTTTCGGATCGGTGGCGACGTCGTAGATGAACAGTCGGTTCGAGAACAGGCCGCCCCCGAAAATTCGATCAGTGTTGGCGGTGTAGCCGAAGTGATGGGCTTCGTTCCCCGGCGAACTGGTCGGCACCGTCGCGATCACCTTTCCATAGCTCGCCGACGCGGGGTTGGCGTCGAGCACCGACAGGAAGTCGGGGTCCTTCTGATCGGCGTCGCTGGTCCAGACGTACAGGATGGACTCGTGCTGGCTCGCGGGGAGCCCCCGGACGAATACCGACTCATCTGCGGGGCCGCTCGGGACGGGGGCGATCACGAGCCCCACGGGCAGGACGGCGAACAACAACAGCCTGGCTGTGCGGTTCACGGGGGTACCTCCTCTTAACCGCTGGTCCCAGCGAAGCTACCCTCGGGACATCAAGGTGCAAGGCATATATTACCGCGATGAAACGCTCCACCGCCCGGGCGCACTAGTGCGACTCGACTTCTCCGGGGCGCCCGAAATCGCTGCGCCCCCCGACCAGGTGTGGAAGCGGCTGCTCGATCACGAGTTCGTGGCGTCGGTGGCACCTGGGGTCGAGTCGGTAGAGCCGATCGACGACCGGCACTTCAAGGTGGTTTCGGGGTTCGGGGTGGGTGCCGTGAAGGTGAGGTTTCAGCTCGATGTCGAGCTGTCGGACGTGAACCCGCCCAAGAGCCTCAGGATGTCGGCCCACGGCAAGGCGCCCGGCTCGGGCGTGGAGGTGAGCACCACGCTCGAGATCGAGCCCATCCCCCCTAACCGGTCTCGCCTCAAGTGGAGCGCCAGCTCGGAGGTCCGCGGCACGGTGGCGAGCGTAGGGGCCCGGCTGTTGAAGGGCACCGCCAAGAAGCTCACGGAGAGCTTCTGGGACAAGTTCGCGGCCCGCGTCGGCGAGGCGGAGCGGTCCAAGTAGATTTCAAGCGATGAAACAGTGGCTTGAGACGAGAGAAGTCCTGGACTTCCTCGCCCGCGTCCGGGCAGGGGGGAAGCGCGCCGCGCTCGCCACCGTCGTGCGGGTGCGCGGCTCGGCGTATCGCCATGAAGGGGCCAAGCTCGTGGTCGCCGAGGACGGCAGCACTGCCGGCAACGTCAGCGGCGGCTGCCTCGAGCAGGACGTGCGCGAGGTGGCGCTCCAGGTGATCCGCGCCGGGGAGCCCCAGCTCCGCAGCTACTGCTCGAGCGCCGACGAGGTCGCCGCCTGGGATCTCGGGGTCGGATGCGAAGGACAGGTCGACGTGTTCGTGGAGCTGGCGGAGCCGCGGCCGAGGGAACGGGCGCTCCTGGATGACCGCCGCTCGTTCGTGGTCTGCACGCTGCTCGATGGGAAACGAGAAGCGGGAAACGGGAAACGTGTTGTCGTGACCGGCGAGGGTGCGGAGGGCGACCTGGGCTCCGCCGACCTGAATCGTAAAGCCACCACCCAAGCCCGCGAGCTGCTCGAGACCGGGGACTCTGGCATCCACGAAATCGGCGGCCGTTCAATCTTCTTTGACGTGCTGCTTCCTCCACCTCAACTGGTGGTCCTGGGTGCGGGCGACGATGCGCGGCCGCTGGTGCGCTTTGCCGCTGACGTCGGCTTTCGTGTGGTCGTGGTCGACCGGCGCCCCGGGTTCCTGACCGTCGACCGGTTCCCAACCGCGGCGGCGCTCATTCAGAGCGCGGGCGACGAGCTCGCCGCGGCGCTGCCGCTCGACGCCGAGTGCTATGCCGTCGTCATGAATCACAACTTTGCGGACGATCAGGCGTACGTGCGCGCCCTCATGAAGACGCCGGTCGCCTACGTCGGGATGCTGGGCCCGCGCCAGCGCAGCGAGCGCATCCTCCGGAACCTGATCGCCGAGGGGCCGATGGACGAGGGGCGGGTGTACGGGCCCGTGGGGTTGGACATCGGGACCGACGGCGCCGAGCAGGTGGCGCTCGCCGTCATCGCGGAGATTCTCGCGGTGCGGTCGGGGCGCCGGGCCCGGTCGCTGCGGGAGCGCCGGGCCGCGATCCATGCCCCGACCGACTGAGCCGCTGCGCGTTGCCGGAGTGATCCTGGCGGCGGGCGCGTCGCGCCGTATGGGCAAGAACAAGATGCTGCTCGAGCTCGAAGGCGAATCGTTGATCCGCCGAGCCGCGCAGCGCGCGCTCGGGGCGGGGCTGTCGCCACTGGTGGTCGTGATCGGCCACGAAGCGGACCGCCTGCGCGCCGAGCTGAAGGACCTCCCGCTCGAGTTCGCGGTCAATCCCGACTACACCGGTCCCACCAGCGGCTCATTGCACCAAGGCCTGAACGCGCTCGGCCCGGACGTCGACGCCGTCGTCGTGATGTTGGGCGACATGGTGCGCGTGACCGCTGACACGCTCGCCATGTTGATCGCGGCGGCGCGCGGGACCGAGGCGCCGCTCGTCGTGTCCCGCTACGGCGACGTCACCGCGCCGCCGTTGTTGTTCCGGCGGGCGCTGTTCGGCGAGCTCCTCGCGTGGACGGGCGAGGGGTGCGGTAAGGCAGTCGTGCAGGCTCACAAACACGAAGCGATGTACGTGGATCGGCCGGAAGCACTGCTGGTGGACGTGGATACGCCGGAGGACTTCGCGAAGGTTCAGGGCCGCTCGACCTGACCGACGCCGTCCCCGTACGCGGCAATCATCGCTTCCTTCATCAGGGCGAGGCTCCGCACGGCCGCGTCCGTCACGGCAGCTGGCGATTCACCGTGCTGTACGCAGGATTTGACGATCTCGAGCGCATGCACG
>DATHKX010000203.1:0-9057 GCA_035488835.1 Gemmatimonadales bacterium | reverse complement strand
GCCTCTTTGTCTGCCCCTCCACCGCCTTGCGCCGGCGGGCGTTGCGCCCGCAGCTTAAGCGCGATCCGTTAGGCGGCGACCGAATGCCCAGTGCTTTGCGAGCCCTTCTTACAACCATAAGCGCGAGTCTGCTCGCGTGCGTCAGTAGCGACGGCAAGCAGACGAGCGTGCCGCTGTCCCAGCGTGACAATGCCGCACAGCGTTCACCGGACACATCCCACCCTCTGAGTGAGTTCCGGATCCCTCACATCGAAGCCCACCTCATCTTTCGTGACGGGCAACTCTCAGAAGACATCATCGGTCCTCACCCTTGGGTGTTGTGGAACACGATCATCGGCGAGGGCGATGCGACGGACCGCGCAACCGGTGTTCACCATCCCTCCGAAGCCACGCTCGTACGTGTGGTTGTCACCGGACCTCCCAATCGGGCCCTACCGGATGCCAAGGTGAAGCTTCTCGTAATCGGGCTGGTCCGTCCGACACCGTTGTCGACGTTCCCCAGACGTCCCTTGACTCTGGGGGCGTGCCCGTCCTCCGGCGCGCCCGCGTGAACCTGCCCGGCATGGGGGCAGGTCCCTCGCACATCGTCATGGAAGCGGGTTTGGCACCGTTTGACTCTACGGGAACGCAGTTCGTCCCTTTCCGTTTGGACGGGACCGGTTGTGAAAGAATTCAGGTGACTGCTCGCCTCATTACTGGCCGAGTCCTGGACAGCCTCCATGCGGAGATCCCCTTTGAGTGCGGAGAGTAGCCATTCTGTTCCGGTCGCCGCCTAACATGCGCTTGAAGCTGCCGGGCGCGCACAAGTAGGGAGGAATTGCGTTGCCTCGCCGGCGAGCCTTTTTGTCTGCCGCTGCACCGCCTTGCGCCAGCGGGCGTTGCCCCCGCAGCTTAAGCGCGATCCGTTAGACGGCGCGAATCATCGTTCCAGTTGCATCGAGAGTGTCCGTGCAATCACAACCAGGCAACTTTACGCGTAGGCGGTGGCTCGAGGGTGAGTGAATCGGTCATCAGCGTGTCGGAGCTGACACGCCGCTTCGGCGCCACGACGGCCCTCGCCTCAGTGAGCTTGTCCATGCCACGCGGAGCTGTCTACGGCCTCGTCGGCGCAAACGGTGCGGGCAAGACGACCCTCATCAAACACCTGCTGGGTTTGCTCCGGGCGGAAAGCGGTTCGGTGCGCGTCTTCGGCCTCGATCCCGTCGCCGATCCGGTCGGCGTCCTGTCGCGGATCGGCTATCTCTCAGAGGAAAACGACCTCCCCGGCTGGATGCGCGTCGACGAGCTCCTGCGCTACTCGCGCGCATTCTATCCCGCCTGGGACGATGCGTATGCGGAGCAACTGCGCCACGCGTTCGCACTGCACCCCACGGCGAAGATCAAGAACCTCTCCAGGGGGCAGAGGGCGCAGGCGGGACTGCTCATCGCGCTGGCGCATCGACCCGAATTGCTGGTGCTGGACGAACCGTCGTCCGGCCTCGACCCCATCGTGCGCCGCGACATTCTCGGTGCCGTCATTCGCACCATCGCCGATGAAGGCCGCACGGTGCTCTTTTCGTCGCACTTGTTGGGGGAAGTGGAGCAGGTCGCCGATCATGTCACGATGATTCACCAGGGCAAGATCGTTCTGAGCGCGCCGCTGGACGACATCAAGGAATCGCACCGCGTCGACGGACGCGTCCCCTCCCTCGATGAGATTTTCATCGCCCGTGTCGGTATGCCAGCAGCGCCGGCCTCGGAAGCGTAGATCATGCGTTCCCCCGCGCTCGCCATCGCCTGGGAGTTCCGCCGCCGGCATCTCTGGGTGCTGATCGCCCTGGCCGGCTACCTGCTGGTTCTGGCGGCCATCAAGGTCCTGATCCACGGGCCGTGGCAGCCCGTCACACTGGATCCCCCCGATGGCAGGGTCGGCGTGGCGATGGTGCCCCTTTCGACCACGTTCTTTTATTTCCTCGCGGTGTTCAGCTTCGGCCTTGCGGGTGACCTGGGCGCGCGCCAATCGATCTATCCCGCTCGCATGTTCGCCCTGCCGGTGACGACCAAGGCGCTGGCGGGATGGCCGATGCTGTATGGCGCGGCGACCATGACCAGCCTGTGGCTGGGAACGGCACTGTTCGCGCGGTGGCCGTGGGGAATGCACCTCCCGTTGATCTGGCCGGCACTGTTGGCCGTGGTATTTCTCGCGTGGACGCAGGCACTGACGTGGATGCCGTACGGCTTGCCAGGGCTGCGCGTGATCGTCACCGTGCTGTGGCTGGCTACGCTGGATGCCGCCGTTCTCTTGGCCCTCCACTCCAAGGTCCCCGAGGCCGTGCTGCTCGCCGTCCTGGCGCCGCAGCTTCCGCTCGCGTATGCCGCCGCCTGCTTCGCCGTGGCACGGGCCCGCTGCGGCGACGTGCCCGATTGGCGGGGGATGTTCGCCCGGCCCGCGGGTAACGCCGTCCTCACCCGTTGGCGAGACCGTTTTCCGTCGCCCGCCCGGGCTCAAGCGTGGTTCGAGTGGCGGCGGCATGGCCGGTCGCTGCCGGCGCTCGTCGGTCTCCTGCTGCCGTTCGAGCTCGCGTTGCTTTGGCTCGCCAAGGACGCGCCGGCATTCGTCTTCGAAATACTGTTTCTCGTGCTCATCACGCCGCCGTTCGTGGCCGCCTTCACGGGGTGGACGGGGAGCAAGCCGCATCCAAATGTCAGCGATTCCTACGGCGTGCCGCCGTTCAGCGCAACGCGACCGTTGACCAGCGCCGAGCTCATCGGCGCCAAGCTGAAGATGGCGATGTGGAGCACGCTGGCCGCGTGGGGGCTGGTGTTCGTCACCACCCCGCTCGCGCTCGCCTGGTCGGGCGCCTGGCCCGTGTTGATCGAACGCGCACAGCGCATGAATGACGCCATCGGGACGCCGCGCGCGGTGGTGTTCGTGCTGCTCATCCTCGCGGGGTTCATCGTCTCGACCTGGAAGCAACTCGTGCAGAGCTTGCACATCGTCCTGACCGGCCGTCCATGGCTCATCAAGGGGAGCGTGCTGCTCACGCTGACGTTCCTCATCCTGCTCGGGCCGATCGTGGAATGGATCATCGACAGCCCAAGCGTGCAGGGCGCCTTATGGAACGCGCTGCCCCTGATCCTGGCCGGTCTGGTGGGCCTGAAGATGTCCGCTGCCGCCTGGATCGCGACGCGCCTCGAACGCAGCCGGCTGCTCGGCGATCGCGCGCTCGTCGCTGGCGCGGCCTGCTGGTGTGTCGCCGTGCTCGCGCTCTATGGCGTGCTCGTGTGGTTTTTCTCCACGCCCTTCGTCGCCCGCTACGTGCTCGCGCTCATCGCGATCCTAGCGGTTCCTCTCGCGCGACTGTCGGCGGCGCCGCTGGCGCTCGCGTGGAATCGGCACCGGTGACCACCCCGAAGAGCAGGGGGAGACCCATCGCCACAGTGCTCGTTCTGATCAGCCTGCCAGTGGTGTTGGCCCTGATCGAGGCAGTGTCTTTCTACGTCGCGAATCGGTCCAACGGCTCCTTCGTGTCCTCGGGGCGGGAGCGGGAGTACCTGCTCTACGTCCCAAGGAGCTATGACCGCAGCAAGCCGACCGCGCTCGTCATCAGCCTGCACGGGGCGGGGATGTGGGGTGCGGCACAGAAGGAGACGAGCCAGTGGAACCGCGTGGCGGACGAGCACGGCTTCATCGTCGTGTACCCCTCGGGAGAGGGCGGAGGCGGGCCAAGGGTCTGGCACGAAGGCGACGGAGCCGAACCGTCGCGTGATGTCCGATTCATCTCCGAGCTGATCGACACGCTGGAGGTACGGTACAACATCGATCTGCGGATGATCTACGCCAACGGGCTTTCCAATGGCGGAGGCATGTCGTTCGCGCTCTCCTGCACGTTGTCCGGCCGGATCGCCGCGGTCGGGATGGTGGGAGCTGCTCTCCTGGTGCCGTTCAGCTGGTGCACGGACCAGCGACCGGTGCCGATGATCGCGTTTCACGGGACCGCCGATGGGGCTGCTCCGTACAAGGGCGGCTTCTCGTGGGTCGCCCCCCAGCGATTTCAGGGCGTCCGTGCCTTTGCGGCGAGTTGGGCCCGAAGAAACCGGTGCGGAACGAATCCGGTCGATTCCGTGGTCGCGACGGACGTCACGCGTCTCGAATACACGAAGTGCGCTGACGACGCGGCGGTGGTGCTCTATACCATTAAAGGAGGAGGCCACACCTGGCCCGGTGGCCAGCCGCTGCCGGAATGGTTCGTCGGGCGCACCAGCAACGGTATCGACGCATCGAGCCTGATGTGGGCGTTCTTTCGTGCGCATCGGCTTCGAGAGGCGCAGGCCGGGGTGCAGCACAAGTGAGGGCGTCCGGCGATGTGGTGTGATGATTATCCGGGTGCCGTTGTGTTGACCGCGCCGTCTAACAAGCGCTTGAAGCTGGCGGCGCGCGTAGATTTAGGGAATGAATCTTTCTTCAGCGCGCCGCAGCTTAAGCGCGGTCCGTTAGGCGGCGCGTTCGGACATTGGCAAGGACGAATTCATGCGCCGAACCTTTACAGTGTTTGTGATAGCGGTTGCGGCATGCGGAACCCCGAGCACGGTTCAGCCGAGGGTTCAGCCTCGCATTGAGCAGCCATTCACTCTAGGGCTGGACCAGACTGCGGCGTTTCCGGATCTCCAGCTCACCATCACCTTCCGCAGCGTGCCATCGGATTCGCGGTGCCCTCGGACAGTTGTATGCGTTTGGGAAGGCAGTGCGGAGGTACGATTGGAAGTGACGGTGCGAGACGAGGCACGGTCGATCGTGCTGAATACCGCCGTCGAACCTCGCGAGGCAATGGTCGGCTCGCACCGCCTGGTGTTACGCGCGCTATCGCCGGAGCCACCGTTGCGTCCCGAGGACTACCTGGTGACGCTCGAGATGCAACCGCAGTGATTCAATGGGGCGCGCCGTCTAACACGCGCCTGAAGCTGACGGCGCCCGTCGTCTGTGGTAGAATTGCGTTTGTGAAGGTGAAAGCGCGGCGCCGCAGCTTAGGCGCATCTCGTTAGGCGGCAGCCGTAAGAGGGCCCCGGTGGTATCCACCCGTGGAGGTAGGGGGTGCGAAAGCAGTACTACTTTCGGCCGTCCGATCGCGGACTGTTAGCATGGGACGTAGACCACCTTGTTCAATTGTCGAGCCATTTACCGCTCAAGCAAGTGTTGCTCAGTGATATCCGAGAACTAGATGAGGAATGGGTAAGCGGAGAGGAACGGCCAACTTGGCGCACACTGGTTTCTCACATGAGGCTGATCGAAGAGGCGGACCTGGCCTTCCCGATAATCCTCTCCGCCGGTGGTGTGGTGATGGACGGTAGACATCGGATTGCCAAGGCTGCATTGCAGGGACGAGATCGAATCGACGCGGTTCAGTTCGATGAGGACCCGCCACCCGATCACATCGGTCTCGGGCCACATGACCTCCCGTACTGAAGCTGCCGCCTAACATGCGCCTGAAGCTGCCGGGCGCGCGCAAGTAGGGAGGAATTGCGCTGCCTCGCTGGCTAGCCTTTTTGTCTGCCGCTCCACCGCCTTGCGCCTGCGCGCATTGCGCCCGCAGCTTAAGCGCGATCCGTTAGGCGGCAGACGCGCAACTCTGTGACTCTAGCTGACCCTATTCGTTGCGGATAAGGACGATGCTGCGACGTGTGTCCTTCCAGAGCTCGACGCCGTTACGAGGGGCTTACGAGCACTTCCTTACTATGCCCTTGATGGACGGCCCAGCTCAGAAGATGCTCGCTCTTCTGCCCGGACTCGAGACCATGTGCGAGGGCCTGCCTGTCTGGGGCATGACCTCTCACGCGCGACTGTGGCTCTTCCCCACCGATGACATGAAGGCTCGCTGGGCCGTCCTCATAGACCCCGTCTTCGGGTCGACCGACTACTTGGTCGGCTACCACGTGCCTGAGTCCCACGGTTCAGGGTTGAACGATCTGAACCAGGCCATCGCTAGCACGCCCGAGGAGGCGCTCGCGTTGATTGCGGTTGCCATGCAACGCAGCGGGGGCTGGGCCATGTCACCTACTCCGCCGTCTGCCGCCTAACATGCGCTTGAAGCTGCCGGGCGCGCACAAGTAGGGAAGAATTGCGTTGCCTCACCGGCGAGCCTTTGTTTCTGCCGCTCCACCGCCTTGCGCCAGCGGGTCCTTCGCCCGCAGCTTAACCGCGATCCGTTAGGCGGCACCATCAATGCGCCCGATGTTGGTCGTTCTTACAGTCGCCTTCCCAGCCCTGCGGGCAGTGTGCCAAGCCCAGCAGGGTGCCGTCCCGTTCGTTGGGTGCCCTGCGGATGGCCAGTCGGGGCCCATTGAAGCGCCCAAGGGTCAGGCGAGACCCGTATTTCTTCGCGATGTGCCGGCGGGAGCAATCGCCTATTACAAGGGGGAGCAAGCGCCAGGACTGTTTGCTCCTGCCGGATGGCACTGCCGGGTTTGGTACGGATCGTCGGGCAGCAGCGTGCTCGTCACTCCGACTCCCATCGATATGACGCGCTTCCTGCCTTCGAAGGTCTTGGGTCCTGCTGTTGAACTGCGCCTGAGTTTCGCTGGGACGTCCGGCAGAGTCAGTGTGGCGCGCAACGCCGCCAGGCTCTTCCCAAGAGTGCTCGCCACGTTCATAGGGAGTGTCAAGCGTGAGCTCCAACTGCCTGATTCTGAGTTCGAGCCTCGACAATATGCGCGGGACTCAGTAACCACTCTGGACAACCTGACGGCTGAATTCATTACTCCAGCAGCACTGAGTGGCCTGGGAACGGCCGACCTTCTTGGCCCATCGCAAGATCCCATACATGGCATTGCGGTTATCGCACCTGACTCCACGGAGCCGGACATGTCAATTCTCCGGGTACGTTTAGGCGCCAACACGCATCCGGTCGAGGCCGCTGTGCTCCGGCTGAACCGAGAGTGCATGCACCAGACCGACGGTTGCTGACGGTCGTATTGGGAGGGTGCAGCCTAACAAGCGCTTGAAGCTGCCGGGCGCTCACAAGTAGGGAGGAATTGCGTTGCCTCGCCAGCCAGCCTTTTTATCTGCCGCTCCACCGCCTTGCGCCCGCAAACCCTTCGCCCGCAGCTTAAGCGCGATCCGTTAGACGGCGTGCGCGAAAACACCCTCGGATAAGGATGCAATCCACCTTTTCAGGGCGAACTGGCTGTCTTCATGCCGCTCTGGTGGCAGTCGTCTTCGCGATCGCGCTCGGTGTCACCGCCGTCGCTCTCCAAAGGGATTCTGAAGCGGCTGGGAGACTGGCGGGCACGCTCGTCTTCGTTGTGGCACCGCTCGGGTTCCTCGCCTCCTATCTCTTTCAAAAGGGTTGGAAGCTCCTGGCGGCGGGGCTGGTTGTGCTGGTCTGGTCCGCTGTTCCAGTCTTCCTCTTCATCGGCGCTCGCCACCTCGAGGTCAGTGAAGCCGAAAAGGAGCACCTGGACGTTTTCTCTGACAGCATCCGCCACCGCGATTTTGGCTTCTCCCTCCCGAATCCCGGAAAGGCCTTTCACCTGGTCGCTCTGCCCCCGGCAATGGCCGCCATCCTGGCGAATGAGCCTGTCGGCCGCGAATCCTTCGTGTGGGTATTCAGAAATGAAGACTCATCGGACGTTGCTATGGTGTTCGTCCTCAAGGCTCTCAACACGGTCGATGAACAGACGTTTAGAAGCTTCACCCGCGAATTGCGAGGGCGCCTCGTATTAGTGAAGGACGCCCAGCTCTTGGAGGACACGCTCGTCTGGGTGCCCGGTATGCACGAGTCTCGGCTCGGAATCCGCATGAGAACCGGGATGTATGGGAAAATGCGATGCGTCGCATCTCTGTCTGCTCCACCTGTCTGCGTGTGCGCGCAGACTTGGACGAGCGACTCGAACGGGCTCGACTTCGTCCGCGCCGGTCTAGCGTTTGGGCGCCCGCCTTCTCGCTAGGGCACGCCGTCTAACAATTTGGGTGGCGCATGGGTTATCGATACGGGCCGCTTTGTCGTCTACACGTTCCTTATCGTTGTAGCAGTTCTCATCGCGATTGCAGTTGAGGCTTGGATTCGCTCACCCGCAGGTGCACGCGCACGCTCCATAATCTCAAACACTCTCGATCTTGGCTAATCCGAGTTCGGACAAGTTGCCGCCTAACATGCGCTTGAAGCTGCCGGGCGCTCACAAGTAGGGAAGAATTGCGTTGCCTCGCCGCCCAACCTTTTTGTCTGCCGTTCCACCGCCTTGCGCCCACCTGCATTGCGCCCGCAGCTTAAGCGCGATCCGTTAGGCCGCTGCCAAATCCCATTCACCGAGACGCGGCTTCATGCCCACGATATCTTAAAGAGAGTAAGCTCCTCACGCTCATCAACATTTTCACCGTCGAGCCCGCCAAGCAGCGAGAACTCGTCGATCTGCTCATCAGGGCTACTGAGACTTCGGTGAGGCATATCGCCGGCTTCGTTTCAGCCACTCTCCACCGGAGTCTCGACGGCACCAAGGTCGCGATGTATGCCCAGTGGCGCAGCAACGAGGATTACCAAGCGATGCGCAGAGACCCGGTTGCCTCACCTTACCTCGAGCAAGCCCTCGCGCTCGCCAAGTTCGAGCCGGGGATGTATGAAGTCGTCGAGATCTTTACGCCGGCAGGCGCCTAACAAGCGCTTGAAGCTGGCGGCGCGCGTAGATTAGGGAATGAATCTTTCTTCAGCGCGCCGCAGCTTAAGCGCGGTCCGTTAGGCAGCGCCTCACGCGCTCGGTGACTCCGAAACCGCATTCAAGGGTATTCATTGCATGGTGCGCCACCGGATCATTGCGGTCATCGGATTGTTGAGCTGCTTCGCCGCGGCCTGCAGTTCGTCATTATCGCCTAAGGAAGTGCTCGCCCTCGGCAGAGCTGAAGCCCTGTGGGCAGCTCGCCCCTTCGACTCTTACACCTACGAGACGGTGATAAGCTGCGGCGAATGCCCCGACGTCATGCGGCACTCGGCTCGAGTCTTGGTGAGTAACGGGAAGGTCGTCGGAGCGGTTCTGGTGGCCAACGACTCTGTTCTGAGCCCGACATCGTTCGTCACCATCGACGGTTTG
>DATHKX010000202.1:0-5127 GCA_035488835.1 Gemmatimonadales bacterium | reverse complement strand
TCGACGATCAATTTGAGCACCGGTCTGGGCACGAGCGGCTGCGATTGCTGAAGACCCACAGCCATCAGCACCCCGCAAGCTACCGCTCCCACGACGGTCACCGGATACGCTCGATGTAGTCGAGAGGCAGCCCCAGGCGGCGGGCAAGCTCGCGCAGCTGCTCGGCGTACTCACGATTCGCTTCGTCCGGCGACGGCGGCGTGGCGAGGTTGAAGCACAAGGCGGGAATCCGCGCGCCATCCGGCGTATCGGCCACGACGGGCTCCGGGCGGTACGCTTCCAACCCCGGGCCGGAATACAGCGCATCAATCTCGTTGCGGGGGAGATCCATGAGCAGCCCATGCGCCGATGAGCCGGCCTCGCGCACCAGGGTGGCGCGGTTCCCGATGCGGATGGTGTACCCCGGAAGGACAGCCGGCCGGACGTTCACGGGATGCGCGCCCTTCGACCGGAGAGCGTCTGAGTCCATGAACAGGCCGTAGAAGAAGACCGAGACGGTCACTGTTCGGCGAGACGCTTCGGGGCCCGGTTGCGCCAGGCGGTGATCAGCGCTTCGCGAACGGCGCCCTTCCTGGCGGCCCGCAACCGGACATTGGTCGCGCCCCCGCGACCCCAGCCGCCCTTGACCGGCACGAACACCGCGGGCTGGGCTCGCATGAACAGCTCTTGTTGCTCCGGGGTGAGCTTGACCATGCCCCAGCCGCTGCGGGGATAGCCCAACGTCGCGAAGATGCGGCCCGCCACGCGAAAGTCGGGGTGGCCCATGTGAGCGGCTTCCAAGGCTTGCGGGAGACTCAAGGCGATGCGTCGGAACTCGCGGGCGGTCATGGTTGGCTCAAACTCCGTGGATGGCCTAACGAAACCGCGAAGACCGCTCCCGTGGCGTGATCGCTACTCCATTGGGAAAATGGAGCAGGATCGGTCGACGCCGCTAGAGCCTGCCTCCCCATCGGGCCCGCCACGCTGTAGCTTCCCCCGCTCCATGCTCCCGCTCCTTCTCCTTTTTGTAGCCGGTGATACCACGGGCTATTGGCGGCAGCAAGTCGCGTATCAGATCACCGCGGCGCTGGACGAGCCGTCCGGCGTGCTCACCGGACACGTGCGCATCGGTTATGTGAACCGCTCCGCCGACACGCTGCGCGACTTCTACGTGCACCAGTACCTGAACGCCTTTCGCCCCGGCTCCCGCTGGGCCGCCGCCGACTCGGCCGAGCGGCGCGAGCGATTTCAACACATGAAGGACCCGGATTACGCCTTCGAGCGGATCACCAACGCGACCGTGATGGGCCAGGCGCTGCGACCCGATTACCCGTATGCCCCCGACTCGACCATCGCGCACTGGGCCCTGCCGCGGCCCCTCGCCCCCGGCGATTCGCTCGCGGTCGAGATCGACTGGCAGGCGCGCCCATCCACCCTCCCGCGGCGCCAGGGACGCCAGGGCCGGCGCTTCGACTTCGCGCAATGGTATCCCAAGGTGGTGGTGTACGACCGTTACGGCTGGGAAGACCACCTGCTCTATCCGGGAGGCGAGTTCTACGGCGAGTTCGCGACCTATGACGTGATGCTCGACCTGCCACAGGACCAGGTGATCGGCGCCACCGGCGTGCCGGTGGAAGGGGATCCGGGCTGGGAGAAAGCGAAGGCCGACCCCGCGCTCAAGATCGATTATCAGCGCGATTGGTACCACGCACCACGCACGACGCGTCAGTGTGGGGAGGTGGCCGCGGGGCGTAAATGTGTCCGTTTCCGGGCCGAGCAGGTCCATCACTTCGCCTTCTCCCTCAACCCGGACTACGTGTACGAGCAGGGCCGCTACGGGGACGCCGTGGTGCGCGTGCTGTACCAGCCGGGCGACCGCGCCACCTGGGGGCAGGGAAAAGCCGTCCAGAACACGGTCCTGGCGCTCGCGTGGCTCGACTCGCTGTTCGGGAAGTATCAGTGGCCCCAGCTCACCAACGTGCACCGCATCGAGGGCGGCGGCACCGAGTTCCCGATGATGATCATGGATGGGAGCGCGGGCGTCGGACTCATCGTGCACGAGACGGGACATCAGTACGTGATGGGCCAGCTCGCCAACAACGAGTGGCGCGAGGGGTGGCTCGACGAGGGGTTCTCGGATTTCCAGGAGGGTTGGTTTTTCGAGACGCACGGCGGCCCGCCGGCGTACGACGGGCTCGAGCCCGGCATGCTGTGGCTCGACCTCGAGCGGTGGAGCGAGCCGGTCTCGACGGTGAGCGAGCAGTTTCGCGACTTTCTCATTTACCAGGAAATGGTCTACGCCAAGGCGCAGCTGTTCTACGAGCAGCTGCGCTACGTGGTGGGCGACGAGACGATGCGGCGCATCCTGCGCGAGTACTTCTCACGCTGGAAGCTGAAGCACGTGGACGAGGACGCGTTCCGCGGCGTCGCCGAGGAGGTGTCGAAGCAGGATCTCAAGTGGCTGTTCGGCGAGTGGCTCCACGCGACGCCGCTCATCGACTACCGGCTCCGGCGCGTCGAGCGGCACCGGCTCCCCCCCCCAGATGGGCGCTGGCGCACCGTGGTGACCATCGAGCGCAAGGGCGACGGCCGCATGCCCGTCGAGATCGGCGACCGTGATACCATCTATGCCCGAGCCACCGGCGAGCCCGCCACCGAACGCATCGAGTTCACAACCGCCCGGAAGCCCGGCCGCCTCGTGCTCGACCCCCGCGGTCGCGCCCACGACTACGACATGCTGAACAACCGGGAGAAGCGCCCGTTTGTGGGCCGGGCGGCGGTGGACTGGCGGGTGGACGACCCGACGCGCGAGACGGCCCGGCGAGACAAGCTCGTCAGCGCGTGGCTGCCGCTGGGCTGGTCCAACGACTTCGGTGGCGTGACGATTGGCTTGCGGAACCGCACCAACTACCTGGGCCGGTACGACAGGAGCCTCCAGCTCACCTCCGTCGCGACCGGCGCCGGCGCCACCGACCGATTCGGCTTCTACGGCCGTTGGTCCAACCCGATCCGCCATTTCACGCCGCGCACCGAGACGAGCGTGGCCGGATGGTACGTGGAGGGACGCGCGGGCGTCGCGCTCTCGGTCGACCGCGCGCTGCGGGAGCATCTGGGCTTCGGCGCCGATCCCCACGCCGGCTTCGACGCCCTCTGGATGGCCACGACGAACCTCGGCTACCTCGACCGCCGGCTGTGGGACGATGCGGGAACGATCGAAGGAGGGCCGTGGGTGTCCACCACGGTGCGGCGCGGGGCAGCGCTGGTGCAGGCTCGCCTCGGCGCCCGCGGGGGGGTGGTGTACTCGAAGCCGGGGCCCGGGTACGGGTCCTCGAGCCGCTACGACGTCGAGGGCTTCGGCCGCTTCACGGGCGAGGCGAGCGTGCGGGCGCCTTTCCCGCTCGGCACGACCATCGGCGTGCGGCTGTTCGGCGGCGCCTACGCCGGCCGCTCGGTCCCCGTGCCGCAGCGCCGCATTCCCATTGCCGGCGCCGACCCCTACGAGACGTTCACGAATCCCCTGTTACGCAGCGAGGGCGCGCTGTTCGTCCGTCCGGGCTTCTATTATCACGCGCCCGGGAACGGCAACCTGCGGGGCTTCCGGAGCGACTTGGGCGGCCGCTGGGCGCTCACCGCCAACCTGGAGCTCGCCCGCTCGGTGTGGCGGCGCGATCGGGGTATCTTGCGGGATGCGTCGATCATGGGATTTGCCGACGGCGGACTCGTGGACACCTTGGCGGTCCCGCCCGCGACGCCCGGCCGCTGGTACACCCCGTTGTATGATGTGGGCGTGGGCCTCGTGACCCGTCACCAGATCCGGGACCTGGGTTGGACCATGCGTATCGAGCTGCCGCTCGTGGTGAGCCGCTGGAACTACGCCGCGGATCCGCGGCCCGGCGAAGGGAGGCTCGCGTTCCGCTGGCAGGTGAGCTTGAGCCCGAGCTTCTGATGAGCGCGAGCGCGAACGATCGGCGCGGCTTCTTCCGCGAGGCGTTCACCCAGCTGGTGCGCGAAGTGGCGACGCGCACGGAGCAGCGGGTCGCGCCCCGGCGCTACTTCCGGCCGCCCGGCGCGGCCGACGAGATCGCCTTCCTCGCGTCGTGCACCCGCTGCGGCGACTGTCTCCCGGTGTGCCCCGTGCACGCGATCATCAAGGCCCCGCCCGGGGCGGGCCTCGCGGCCGGCACGCCGATGATCGATCCGGCCATCCAGGCGTGTGTGGTGTGCGCCGACATGCCGTGCGCCCACGCCTGCGCCACCGGCGCCCTCGTGCCGCCCGCCGGTGGCTGGGACGAAATCCACATGGGCGTCCTCGAGCTCGACCCCGGACGCTGCATCACCTTCCAGGGCGTGAGCTGCGGCGTGTGCGCCCGCGCCTGCCCAGTGGGGGAGCGCGCACTCGCGATGGACGCGGGCGGTCACCCGGTGCTGCGGCCCGAGGGTTGCGTTGGGTGTGGGGTGTGCGTGACCGCGTGTGTGACCTCGCCATCGTCCCTGAAACTGACATTGGTATGAACAGAATGCGGAATGCGGAGTGCGGAGTGTGGAATTGAAGGGGGAGGTCGTTCGCCGAGCGACGCCCACCTTGACACTCCGCATTCCGCATTTCCCATTCCGCACTGAGGGGAAGGGAAAAGTGACTGACCTGCCGTACCGTGTAGAGAAGCCGTGGGGCCACGAGCTGATCTGGGCGAGGACCGACCGCTATGTCGGCAAGATCCTGCACATCGAGCCGGGACACGTGCTGTCGCTCCAGTACCACAATAAGAAGGATGAATCGATCTACGTGCTCACGGGCGAGATCATCCTGCGCATCCAGCAGGACGAGACGCTGATCGAGCGGCCCATGGCGCAGGGAGCGGCATTCCACATCGCTCCCAAGGTGATCCACCAGTTCGAGGCGGTGGTGCCGACCGACCTGCTCGAGGCTTCGACCTCCGAGATCGACGACGTCGTGCGGCTCAAAGACCGCTACGGGAGGGTCTGATGAAAGTCATCGTGCCGCTCGCCGGAAAAGGAACGCGCCTGCTCCCGCTCACCAAGCGGGTCCCGAAGCCCCTGGTACGGGTCGCCGGGCGGCCGGTCATGGACTACGTCATGGACGCGGTGCAGGGGCTCGACGTCGAAGAGCTCATCGTCATCACCGGACAC
>DATHKX010000201.1:0-3041 GCA_035488835.1 Gemmatimonadales bacterium | reverse complement strand
CACCTGCACTACGAGGTGTGGGTGAACCGCAAGCCGGTGGACCCACTGAAGTACGTCATGCCCGATGCGATCGTGGATTGACGGGCGGCCGGTCGATCGTGGTGACGGGGGGCGCAGGGTGCTGCGCCCCTCGCGTTTTTTGCCGGGTTGGGCCCTGTTCGTGTGGGTCGCGCTCGCGCACGGTGGGGCACGCGCAGGGCTGGCGCAGTCGCACGCGCCCAGCGCCGGGCGGGTCATCACCGCCGATGCGATCGCCAAGTCCGGTGCCAGGACGGCGTGGGACGCGGTGCGGTTCACGGTGCCCAACGTGCAGCTCCGAGAGGTTCGTGGGGAGCCGGCCAGGATCCAGCGACGTGGGCGGGCGAGCCTGTATCAGGACGACCAGGTCCGCGTGATCCTCGATCACTTGCCGATCGACGATCTTCAGGTCCTCAAGCAAATCGCCGCCGCCGACATCCTCACGATCGAGATCCTCACGGGACTCGATGCGACCACGCAGTACGGCGCCGCCTCCACCTCCGGCGCCATCGTCATCACGACGACGAGCGGACGTCCTTGAAACGCTGCGGGGGCGCCGCTCAGGCCGCCCCCGCACCGTTACCGCTCCGCCGCACGCCTTACGGGTTGCGGTCGCCGCATCCGTGGAAATTCGGATTGTTCAGCTCCTCCACCGGCAGCACCATCTGGATCGCGTCGCCGTAGTTTCCACCTTTGAACCACGCGCCCTTGGGGTACACCGTGCTGTCGGCGCGACCATACCCACCCGCGGTCGGGGGCCGCACCAGCCGCCGCATGTCGCCCAGCCGGTGGCCCGTTGAAACCATCCAGAACGCCCGCTCGCGGTACATCACGTCCACCCGCAGGCTGTCGTTGGTCGATGGTCCGGGATCCGCGAGCGCCGTCAGGTTGGGGCCCGGCGTGAAGCCGGTCTGCGCGGCCGGGTAGAGCGCCGTGTTCGTTCGCAGGGTGTTGATGATCGAGAGCCAGGTCGCGGGGTCGTTCGCCTGGAGGGCGGCTTCCGCAGTGATGAGCTGCGCCTCAATGCCGCTCGCGAGGGTGACGTTGCTCGTCCGCCCCCAGATGCCCTGCCTGATGACCACGATGGGAAACGCGCTGTCAAAAATCCCGTCGGGCCCGGTCTTGGTTGAAATGCGCGGGTCGTTGGCGGTCACGTAGGGAAGGCCGGTCGCGCCCTCCACGTCGCCCATGGTGTACCGCCGCGAGCTCGCATTCAGCGCCCACATCTGGTTGTCGTTGACGTTGAGCGAGTGCGAGATATCGAACCGGAACGTCAGCGGCACGGTAGCGACGGCGGCCGCCGCTGCGGCGAGGAAGCCCCGCCCCTGATCGAGCAATGCCCGGCCCTTGATCACGCTGGCAAACTGCCTCGCCTTGACCCGCGCGCTGTCCGTGCCACTCCCCACGATTGCCAGCGCAGAATCGGCGTTCGCGATCGCGAGCTCGAACAGTGAATCGTTCGAAATCGGGTTGCCGAACACGATGTCGGTGCCCGAGATGCCACTCAGCGGTATGCCGTTGCAGTAGTGCTCACCCAAGAGTACTTCCGTGTACCCGAGGAAGGCGAACATCCGAGCGACAGCGCCGACGGAATCGGGCAGGTAGGTTCGCAGGCCATCGATGGCGAGCAGCGCCTGGGTTCGGACCCGATTCAAGTTGCGGAACGGTCCGGCGTTGAAGGTGTTGTTGGGATCCCAGATTCGCTGATCCATCGTGTTCCGCTGGATGAACGTGTCGCCCGAGCGCCATTCGTCGGCGAGCAGGCCCCCGAACATGAACAGCGCATCCGGGCCCTGCGTGCCGCTCACCGCCTGAGCGAGCCGCAGCACGGCTCCGTTGGAGAGCCCGAGAGCAGCGGACGCCGAATTGGCGCCCAGGACGATATCCGGATCGGTTACGTTGAGCAGTGTGTCCGTACAGGCGAGCGCCGGCAGGGCGGCGAGGCCCGCGACTGCGAGCGGGCGCCGCAGCCACCGGAGCGTGAGGTATCGGTTCATGGGTACGGAATCCCCTTTCACGGTCGTTTGTCGAGTCGCGTGTCGTCGCCCAAGCCTCAGAAGCCGACGTTCAAGCGGAACGTCCAATAGGTCGGCGGCGGCGACGTCTGGAAGTTGCTCACCACGCCGGTGGCGCCTTCGAAATAGTTCGCCTCCGGGTCGATGCCCGAGAACGCGGTGCCCTTCCAGAGGTTGCGGGCGGCAATCGTAAAGCTCGCGCGCGTGGCCCTGAACGACCGGGCCCACGCATCCGGGAGCTCGTAGGTCGCGGCGGCCTCCCGCAGCCGGACAAACGTCGCCTTCTCGATGAACCCCCACTGCGTGCGCGACGGCGTCTCGCGCAGCGCGACCACGCGCGCCTGCTTCCACAGCGGCGCGTTGGGGTCAACGAGACCGTCGCAGTTCAACCGCGACTCGCAGCGAATCCGCTCGGTGCCGTTGAGCTGGTAGTACCCGCTCTTGTGATCGAACCGCCCCTGGATCCGCAGCCGCTTGTTGAACAGGTCGATCCCGGGGACGTAGACCGCTTCCCAACGCGGGTTCGCGTACCCCACGAACTGCGCGCTGTCCTGCACGGTAATCTCGCTGGCGGTGATGATGCCGTCGCCGTTCGCGTCGTTGAACGTGTAAGGCCGCTGCCACCATCCATTGATCGGATAGCCCTGGGCCTGCCGAGTGGTGCTGCTGGTGATGATGGTCGGCTTGCCGCCCATGTCCGCGATGAAGTTGGTGTTGTATCCGACGTTGACTGTGAGGTCGAAGCCGACGCTCGGCTTGTCGATGAATCGCAGGTTTGTCAGTGCCTCGACGCCCCGGTTCACCACGGCACCGAGGTTCTCGAAGCGCGTCAGCGGGCCGCCCGCCGACGGCGGGACCTGTACGGCGATGAGCGCATTCGTGGTCCGCTTGTTGTAGTACGTGAGCTCGAGGTACGCTCGGCTATTGAACAACGTCGCCTCCCCGCCGACCTCGTATTCCCGCGCCCGCTCCGGCTTCAGGCCGGTATTCCCGATGGCACTGTACACG
>DATHKX010000200.1:0-7398 GCA_035488835.1 Gemmatimonadales bacterium | reverse complement strand
CGCTCGGGCGGCGCCCCGTCGCTTGCGGTGGGGATGGCCCAGATCTTCGCGAGCGCGACGAGCGTGCTGGGCGGGAAGACGCTCGATGCTCTGTGGTACCACTTCGCGATCATGTTCGAGGCGCTGTTCATTCTGACCACGATCGACGCCGGCACGCGGGTGGGCCGGTTCATGCTGCAGGAGATCGTGGGTCACGTCTGGCCCCGGTTCGCCGAGACGTCGTGGTATCCCAGCGTGATCGCGTCGAGCGCCGTGATCGTGGCGGGATGGGGATACTTCCTGTATCAGGGCGTGGTGGACCCGCTGGGCGGGATCAACTCGTTGTGGCCGCTGTTCGGGATCTCGAACCAGCTGCTGGCCGCTGTGGCGCTGTGCGTCGGCACCACCATTCTCATCAAGATGGGCCGCGGCCGATTCGCGTGGGTGACCGCCGCGCCGCTCGCCTGGCTCGTGATCGTCACGATGACCGCCGGCTGGCAGAAAGTGTTCTCGGCCGACCCGCGGCTCGGGTTCCTGGCCCACGCCGCGTCGCTCGCGGGGTCGACCAACCCGGCCGCGGCACGCCTGATCTTCAATGACCGGCTCAACACGTTCGTGGCACTGTTGTTCATGACGGTGGTGACGGTGCTCATCCTCACGTCGGTCCGCGAGTGGTGGCTGGTCTTGTCGCGTCGCAAGACGGCCATCGTGCACGAGGCGCCGTACGTGGAGACGGGATATGCGACGGGTGATTGAACGGGAAAGGGGAAACGGGAAAGGGGAAACGGCCCTGGCCTTCCGCATCCGCATCGCCCGCGTGGTGCGGCGCATTATCGGCGCGCCCGACTACGAGGCGTATCTCGAGCATTGCCGGGCGGCGGGCCATGCGCCGACGCTCGGCGAGCGAGAGTACGTCGCACAGTTCTTCGAGTCGAAGGGAAGGGGCGTGCGCTGCTGTTGACGGCCCCCAATACCCACCTCGGACTCGCTTGGGCCACTCTCTGCGTCGCCTTCGCGATTCATGTTGCGGATGAAGCGTTGACAGACTTTCTCTCGGTGTACAACCCCGCCGTACGAGCGATTCGGACACGTTTCCCGTTCTTGCCCCTGCCCACCTTCACATTCCGTGTCTGGCTCACCGGACTGGTGGCGGCCGTCCTCGTGCTTGCGAGCCTGACGCCGCTGGCGTTTCGGGGAGTGGCGTGGATACGCCCGGTCGGGTATGCGTACGGGATCGTGATGGTGGGTAACGGGTTGCTGCACCTCGTAGGGTCGTTCTGTATGAGGAAGGCGATGCCGGGGGTGTACTCAGCGCCGCTGATCCTCGGGGCGGCGATCTACCTATTGGTCTCCGTGCCGTAAGCGGGCACGGCCCCCCGTGCCTTAGAGGGGCGTATCTCGCCCCCTCCTGACCGACGGCTCGCCAAGGTCGAGTCCCTCACCAAACGGGGCAACCTGGCCGGCTATGAAGCCGATGTAGTGACGGGCAAGCAGCGGTTGGAGATTCCATCTTGCATCGCGGGCTCACTCCTTCGCACGCATCAACCCTCGAAACGACGGCAGCGGGTGCAGTGTTTCGAAGTCCGCTTCGAGATGCGCCGGAAAGTACTCCCTTCCCTGTTGGAGGGACTCGCGGAGCAGCGTAACAGCGCGCTCGCGCTCGCCCACGAGTGCGGCGATGCGTGCGCGCCAATACGTGTGTCGCCCGAGTAGCCAGGGTCCGCGTAGCCCGCCGAGCTCTCTCTCCACGGCGAGCGCCTCTGTTTGGTTGCCGCTTCGCGCGGCGAGCACGCCGAGATAACCGCGATACTCGATGTCGCGCGGCTCGTCGCGAGCGAGCCGCTCGAAGAGCGGGCGTGCATCGTCCCAGTGCCCGGCGACGTAGAGTGTCATCGCAACCTTGGCTCGCGCGGCGACCGTTGCTTGTTCGCCAAATGGTCGATCGGCGTACCACCGCAACGCACGTGTGAAGGCGCTGTCGGCTGCAGGGCTATCCCCGTGCGCACGCAGCTCCGTTCCGATCTCACGCATGACGTCGCCAGGCGTCGCGAGGGGATCCCACGCGAGGTCGATGACTTCGTCCAGGCGGCCCCATACGTCAGCGCGTCTACCAAGTGCCGCGAGCGCGCGCGCTTCGTCCGAAAGGGTGGCGAGCCGATCTGGATACTGACGTCGTCCATGCATCGCGTCCGCCACTTCCGCACCATAGTCGCCCTGCAGATGCTCCAATCGCGTCAGTACGTCCCAGTAGGGCGGGTACTGTCGCGCTGGGGGGCGCTCAGGATCCGCGCGCCTCAGCGCTGCGATGCCCTCACGCGGACGATTGACTCGCAGTGCGTCCCACGCGAGTACGACGATCGCCACTCCCGATCCGGGGGACACGCGCAGCATTTCACGCGCTGCCTCCAGGCCAGTCGTGTAGTCACCGCGCAGTTCGGCGCGTTTCACGTCGAGGAGGTATCTGTCAGACGGAGAGAGGCGGTCGCGCGAGCGATCCGCGACGCGGAGGAGCGAGTCCGCTTTGCTCAACGAATCCGTATTAATGTAGGCCGCGGCGCCCCAGAGCACGGGCAGGATGAACGTCGAATCCACATGCGCCGACGCGAGAAACGCAGCGCCTGCCTGTGCGAAATCGTTCTTGTAGAAGTGTTCGACGCCGAGCGACCAGCGCTGATATGCGGCCAGGCTCGGCGGTAGGCCGGACAAGGCCGCGTATTGGCCAGACCGGACATCGAGGAGACCTCCGACCGCGCCGAGCACACGCTCGCGCAGGATGGCGATCGCTTGACCTTGAGTCGCCGCCAGCGCGGTCACGGGACCGATGACGCGCAGTAGCTTGTCTTCCGACGCGTCGGTGACACGCGCGAGAAATCGCAGGGTGTCGCCCTCGAGATAGTACGCACCCGACACGATCAGGCGTGCACCTGTCGCGGACGCGAGGCCGCGCACGTTGATTGGTGTCCTGCCTGTCGCGATCCAAACGGTTTGCGGATCAACGACCTCGACGAAGCCCGCTTCCGCAAGTCCTTGAGTTATCCAGTCGCTCGTGAGATGTCCGATGGGCTCGAGGGCGGGATTGCTTGTGTGGTTCTCGAACGGCGCGACGGCGACCCGTCGTTCGACGAGCCGGATCGGCGGTGCGGCGGTAGACTGGGCGAGACGACGCAGGCGCACTGTTGCTGCCGCACCGGCAAGCACCACAATCGCGGCGATCGCACCGGCGACGATTCGCGAACGCCGCCCCGGACCGCTCGGCGGCCGGGCCGGCGCCGGTTTGAGGAGCTCCGCGGCAGTCTTGAGCGGCGGCAGCTCCGCGACCGCCGAGGCGAGCGTGGCTGCGCGCGCTCGTACGGCGCCTGCCAGCGCCTGGGTCTCCGGGGCGGGGTCGGCCTCGAGCTCCGCCGCGAGGCGTTTCGCGAACCCTGCGTACGCTTCCAACGCTCCCGCCCGGTCGCCCGACTGGTCGAGCGTCCTGATCAGGCGCTGCAACGCCGGCTCGTCGAGCGGTGCGATCCGCAGGGCCCGTCGGGCCCACTGTGCCGATTCGGACAGGTCTCCACGCGCTTGGCTCCGCTCGGCGAGGACGGTTGCGCAGTGCAGCGCCACGGCTTTCAGCTGCGCCCGCTCGTGGTCGAGCCACTGCTCGAACTCCGGCGCGCCACGGATGAAGAACCCCTCGAGTAAATCCCCCCGGTAGAGGTCGAGGGCGTCCGTGAGCTGGCCGTCGTGGGCCGCGCGCGCGAACTCGACCACGTCGCAGCGAATCTGCGCGTGGTCGAGGCCGATGTCCTCGTCACCGCGGGTCACGAGCACACCGTCACCGAGCGCATGACGCAGCCCGTGCAGTGCCTGGCGCAGCGCGGCGCGGGCATGTTCCTGATCGAGCTCGGGCCAGAATAGGGCGAGGAGGGAGTCGCGCCTGCGCAACCGTCGCGGTGTGGCGGCGGCGAGATAGGCGAGTAGGGCGACGCGCTTGGGCTGGGCCAGCACCGACGTGAGCTCGTGCCCGCCAGCTCCGAGGAGGTTCAGCGCCCCCAGAATCCGAAACTCGACCACGGGAACCTCTCGCAACACTTCCGGCACCGCGCATGCCCAAGCTTGAGCGGGCGGCGTCATCGCTCCGTTACGGCGGGCGTAACGAGCCGCTCACACGGTGCCGCTACTGTGGCGTGTCGACCCGAACGTACGTCGTCGAGAATCGCTCCGCAACACTGCGGAGTCCCTACAGGAGGTGCCTCATGTTACGCGTCGCGCGCCATACCTTCACCGCTGTCTCGATCAGTCTCGGGCTCGTCGGCTGCCAGGATGCCACGGCTCCCAACGAAGCTGCCGGTCCGGTGCGCACGGAGCCGGTCATGTCTCGCGCGGCTGAGTCCGCGGCGCCCCTCATCCAACACCTCATCGCACCGCAAACGACCGACCCGGAAATCACCTGGGTTCCGGCAGTCAGTCCCCAACTCGCCAACCACTACGTCTGGCTCGACCCGTCGGCGCGGGGGAACCCCAAGCTCCTCGTCTTCATGCCGGGCGCCGGTAACGTGCCGGCAAGTTGGCAGCTCTTCGAGCAGGAGGCCGCGCGGCTGGGCTATCACGTGATCGGCCTCGTGTACCAGAATGACGTGGAGGTGGTCGGCAAGTGCGGTGGCAGCTTCATCCCCGAGGGACATAGCCTTGACCCCGACTGCTCTGGAAACCTGCGTCTCGAAGTCCTCACCGGTGCCGATGTCTCGGCCGCCGTGTCCGTGACACTAGCGAATAGCATCGACAATCGGCTGGCGAAGCTCCTCGGATACCTGGCCGACCAGTTCCCGGCCGAGGGATGGTCGCGGTTCCTGGAGTACGACGGCACGCCCAAGTGGTCGCAGATCGCGGTGAGCGGCACTTCACAAGGGGCGGGCCAGGCCGCGCTGATCGGCAAGCTCCGCCACGTCGATCGTGTCGTGATGTTCTCGGGGCCTCCCGAGCAACGCGTACCCGAGCAAGTCGACCCGTGGATCTCGATCGGCGAGACGCCTGCGGCGAAGTACTTCGCGCTGTTCCACGACCGGGATCATCTCGTCGCGGGGATCCGCCTCAATCTCCCGGCGCTGGCCATGGAGCGGTTTGGCGCTCCGGTGCAGGCGGAGCTCAGCGAGCCACCGTACGGTGGGACGCACATCCTGTTCACGGACCTGAAGCCGACGCTGGGATATGACCGCCCCAACCCGCACCAGAGCACAGCCAAGGACACAAACACACCTCTGGGCCCGGACGGCACGCCGCTGCTGCGTGACGCCTGGCGCTACCTGCTCGGCGAGCCGCCCCACGGGGGACGTGACGTAGCGGTTGGGCCCGCGCAGCACTAGCTGCGGTGGCGCTAAAGGACGGACACACTCTGCGTAGGTAGAGGGAGGGCTGTATGCTTGTCATGCGACGCTACTCCGTGGGCAGTCCGCTTCTGGTGCTCTCCCTTCTGATCGGCTGCAAGGACGGCGGCACCGGGCCGGCCGCGGACTATACGCTCACGCTCGCGCCGGTGGCGGTCACGATCGTCCAGGGGGCGAACGGCCCCACGACGGTCACTCTCACGCGAACCAATTTCACCGGTGCGGTGACCTTGAATCTCGGCAACGCACCGGCCGGCATCACCGGGTGGTTCACTCCAGCGGCCCCCACGGAGACCAGCTCGACCCTCACGGTGAGCGTGGGAGCCGCGGTGGCGCCCGGGGTCTACAACTTGACGGTGACCGGCACCGGGACCGCGGGCGACCGCTCGACGCCCCTCACCCTCGCCGTGAGCGCCGCCCCGGACTACGCGCTGTCGCTCGATCCGGCGGAGCTCACGATCCGGCGGGGCGCGAGCAGCAGCACGACGGTCACCATCACCCGCACCAACTTCACCGGCGCGGTGACCTTGAGTCTGGGCAACACGCCCGCCGGCGTCACCGGGTCGTTCACGCCCGCGACGCCCACGGGGACCAGCGCCAAGCTCACGGTGAGCGTGGGGGCCGCGGTGGCGCCCGGGGTCTACAACCTGACGGTGGACGGCACCGGGACCGCCGGCAACCGCTCGACGCCGCTCACTCTCACGGCGAACTCCGGCACGGTCATGACGGCGGACGTCGGTAGCTTCCATTCTTGCGCCCTCAACCCGTCGGGCCAGGCGTACTGTTGGGGCGACAACTATTATGGGAAGGTGGGCGACGGCACGAGTGGCAGTTTCAGTCAACCTGTCCCCACACCGGTCGCCGGTGGCCTGACGTTCGCCGCGCTGAGCGGGGGTGGCGATCACAGCTGCGGCGTGACCACGAGCGGCGTGGCGTACTGCTGGGGCTACAACAATGTCGGCGAGCTCGGCGACGGCACAATTGGCACTCGGCTCGTGCCCACACGAGTCGCACGGGACCTCACGTTCGCCGCGGTGAGCGCGGGTGGTGGTCACACCTGCGGCCTGACTCCGGCCGGCGCAGCGTACTGTTGGGGCGTCAATTGGGCCGGCCAGCTGGGCACCGGGACGGAATACGGGCCGGAGGTGTGCCCCCAAGATGGAGGTACCGCCTGCAGCACCGTCCCAGTGGCGGTGGCTGGCGGCCTGACGTTCGTCACGGTGAGCGCGGGTGACTTCCACACCTGCGGCGTGACCACGAGTGGCCAAGCGTACTGCTGGGGCTACAATAACGTGGGCGAGCTGGGCGACGGCACGATCGGGTTGTCGCCCTTCCCCACGCCGGTCGCCGGGGGCCTCACGTTCGCCGCGGTGAGCGCGGGGGGCAGCGAGTACACCTGCGGCGTGACCACGAGCGGCCAGGCGTACTGCTGGGGCTGGAATGGCGAAGGCGAGCTGGGCGACGGCACGTTCGACCGGCGCCTCGTCCCCACGCCGGTCGCCGAGGGCCTGACGTTCGCCGCGCTGAGCGCGGGTTACGCGCACACCTGCGGTGTGGCCACGAGCGGCGCGGCGTACTGCTGGGGCTGGGGCCGCAACGGCCAGCTGGGCGATGGCACGGCCACGGGGCGGCTCGTCCCCACAGCGGTCGCCGCGGGCCTTAGGTTCGCCGCGCTGAGCGGGGGCACCTTCCACACCTGTGGCGTGACGACGAGTGGCCAGGGGTACTGCTGGGGCGGGAACGCCAACGGCCAGTTGGGCGACGGCACCACCAACGATCGGCGCGTCCCCTCGGCGGTCGCGTTCCCGTGAGGCCACGCAAGGCTGAGTCGGAACGAAACGGCTCGCCGGTCTGCTTTGCCGGACGGGCCGTTTCGTCTCAGCCACGTTTCAACTCTTGACACCCCCCCCACTTGAGCTATATCCGCCTGAGTCTCCCCGAAGGTCGTGCGGATGGAAGGCTGGGCAGCCGAGCTGCTGTCGGGCAGGCCCGACGCCGCGTGGGACCTGTTTCTCGACCGCTATCGACGCCTCATCTTCGCGGCCATCCGCCA
>DATHKX010000199.1:0-2774 GCA_035488835.1 Gemmatimonadales bacterium | reverse complement strand
GCCATCACCGCTGCCCTCGGGGCGGCGGGTGGCAACCGCCGCGAGGCGGCCAAGCGGCTCGGCGTGAGCCTCCGGACCCTCTTCTACAAGATGGATCGATACGGCATCGACTAGTGCAGTATTCTGCACTTATGCAGCATTCTGCAGTACTCCCTGCCTCCTGTTAGAGTACGTAATACATTGCAATACAGTAGCTTACGCTATGGCACGAGGTGTGATAGGGATACTGCTCGACTGGAGGTATTGGCATGCAGCGCTCGGGGTTCACGACTATCGAGATGGTCATCGTGGTGGTCCTCATCGGGCTCATCGCGATGATCGGCTTCCCGAAGATCTCGAAAATGCTCGACAAGACGAACGTGCGCTCGGCGCGCGACGCGGTCGGCACGCTGGCGGCCACGGCGCGGGCGGCGGCGATCCAGCGCGGCTGCCGCAGCGCGCTGCACTTCACGGCGTCGCCGTCCACGGTGTGGGTCACCACCGCGTGCCCGGCGAAGCTGGATACGGTGTCGGGAGTGCAGAACTTTACGACGCGGTTCAAGGTGACGCTCGCCGCCTCGCGTGACTCGGTGCAATACGATCCACGCGGACTGAGCATGGACGGCTTCAACTCGAACACCGTGGTGCGGCTCACCGGCAGCGTCGCGACCAACAAGGACTCCGTGATGATCAACCCGATCGGCAAGGTGGTGCGGCAATGAAACGCGAGCAGGGGTTCACCATCGTCGAGGTGATCGTCGCGATCATGGTGCTCACCGTGGGCCTGCTGGCGCTCGTCACGTCGGCGGCGCTGGTGACCCGGATGATCGGCCGCGGGCAGCGCTCGGCGGTGGCGGCGCAGTACGCCCAGCGGCGGCTCGAGATGCTGCGCGTGACCGGTTGCACCTCGCAGGCCGGGGGCACCGAGGTCCTGATGCGCGGGTCGGCGCCGGTGGACTCCCTCACGTGGCGGTTCGCGGCCACGGGGGCGAACCATTGGCAGGTCGTGGTGCGCAGCAAGTATCCGACGGCACTCGGCAAGTGGCGTACCGACAGCACGGAGACGCAAATCTCATGTCTCTTCTAACCCGTCGAGGGTTCACCCTCATCGAGCTGATGATCGCGCTGGTGCTCCTGGGCCTGGTGTCGACCGCCGTGTACAAGGTGCTGGTCAGCAACCAGCGGGTGTACCTGGCGCAGACGCAGACCATCGACCTGCAGCAGAACATCCGCGCGGGAGCCGCCATTCTGCCGGCCGAGTTCCGGGAGCTGGACGCGGCCGACGGCGACATCACCGCCATGGGGTCCGACTCGATCCAGATGCGGGCGATGCGGCAGCTCGCGTTCGTGTGCGCGACGCCTGTGCTGGGTGGTGGCCTCGGCCAGATCGCCCTGGCGATCCGGCCGACCATGATCTACGGCAACCGGGCGACGTACAAGCAAGGGGACTCGATCCTGGTGTACTGGGAGGGCGACCCCACGTCGCGATCTGACGACCAATGGCTCCCGGCCACGTTACAGAAGGACCCCGATCCAGGGTTCTGCGCCGACAGCAATGTCGCGACCAACCCGGCCTTTCTGCTCACGTTGCAGCCGACTTGGATCAACAACGCCGTGCTGAACCGCGCGGGCGCGATTCCCAGCGGCGCTCCGGTGCGCGGGTTCGACAAGGTGGTGTACCGCTCGTACCAGGCCGCGGATGGCAATTGGTATCTCGGGCAGCGCAATCCGGCAACGGGGGGCACCATTCAACCGGTCATCGGGCCGCTGATCGGCGCCAATGGGGTCAGCTTCGCCTACTACGACACCGCGGGAGCGGTGACCGTTGTGCCGACGCAGGTGGCGCAGATCGAGATCGTGCTGCGCGCCCGGACGGCATCGCCGATCCGGAGTGGCGGTACCGGCGCGCAGACGTACAAGGTGGACAGTCTGGTGACCCGCGTCGCGCTGCGGAACAACCCGCGGTGTGGATCAGGCTCAGTCGCGCCCATCGTCGTATTTCGCCCATGCGGATGACGGGCGAGACAGTCTCACACGTGAACATCAAGGAGCGGTCTATGAAGCATGTCTTGCAGAGCGAGCGCGGCATGGCGCTCGCCATCGCGATCGTCGCCCTCGTGGTCGTGGGCGCGCTCATCGCCGGCGCGTTTTTCTCGGGCACCCAGGAGCAGCGGGTGGCCGAGAACGTGCGCCGGGTCCAGGCCTCATTCGGCGTGGCGGAGGAGGGGGTGTACGACATCATCCGCGGCTGGAGCGACCCCGTCACCAAGGCGAAGTACGCCGGGCTATATCCGTACCCCGCGGTCGCGCCTGCGCGTGACACGGCGGCCTACGGCTGGGAGACGTCGGCGAGCAAGACGGGGAGCTACAGCGGCACGATGTACAAGCTCAACGACGCGCTCTACCTGATCGACATGACCGCCAAGGATACCATGAGCCTCGCGGGGCGCATCCGGGGCGGCGGCGCCAGCCAGCGGCTCGGGCTGCTGGCGCGGATCCGACCCTTGAATCTCAACACGCAGGCGGCGGTCACATCGGGCGGCAGCAACGTGGTGGTCGGGAGCGCCAGCATCGACGGGAACGACCACGTGCCGGGCGGGTGGGCGGGCTGTCCCCCGCTCGATTCTGCCAAGGCCGGCATCCGCACGCAGTCGGACGGATCGGTCACGGCCAGCGGGCACCCCACCATTCTCGGGAACCCGCCGACGCTCAAGGACCCGACGCTCTCGGACAGCTCGTTTACCCACTACGGTGACGTGACGTATGCGGCGTTGGCCGCCAGCGCGAACATCACC
>DATHKX010000198.1:0-41037 GCA_035488835.1 Gemmatimonadales bacterium | reverse complement strand
ACTACGGCCGACCGGGCTTCCTCGCCGTGCTCAAGCAGGTGGCTGGTCTCTATCGCCAGCAGCGGGAAAAAGTGGTGGAGAACGCGAGGGCGATCCGCCGCCACGTGGCCGAGTCGCTCGACGAGGCGAAAGGCGGTGCGGTCACGCCGGCGACCCTGGAGCGCGCCGCGAGCGAAATGGCCCGCCTGTTCGACATCCGGTACGGCGGGTTCGGCACCGCGCCCAAATTTCCCCACCCCGCGGCCGTGCAGTTCCTGCTCGCCCGCTGGCACGACACGCGCGAGGACTGGCTGCGCGAGGTGGCGGAGAAGACCCTCACCGCGATGGCGAAAGGCGGGATCCGCGACCACGTGGGTGGCGGATTCCACCGCTATGCGGTGGACGAGCGCTGGATCGTGCCGCATTTCGAGAAGATGGCCTACGACAACTCGGAGCTGCTGCACGCGTACCTGGACGGCTACGCGGCGCTCGGACACCTGCTGTTCAAAGAAGTGGCCCAGGGCATCGTGAGCTGGGTGCTGGAAGTGTTGTCGGACCGAGACCGGGGCGCCTTCTACACGTCGCAGGACGCGGACGTGCAGTTCGGCGATGATGGCGACTATTGGACGTGGACGCTCGACGAACTGCGAGAGGCACTGCCCGATAAGGCGTTCCACGTTGCCCGTCGCGTTTTCGACGTGGAAGAGCACGGTGAAATGCACCACAACCCGCGCAAGAACGTATTGTGGTGGAAGGTCGACCCCGCAGCCGACGACGAGTGGCCGGTACTCAAGGACGCGCTCGCGCGGCTCAAGGCGGCCCGGGACAAGCGCAAGGCACCCTTCGTCGACACCACACCGTACGTGAACTGGAACGCCATGATGGCATCGGCGTTCCTGCATGCCGGCGCCGTGCTCGATCGGCCGGAGTGTAACTCGCTCGCCCTCAAGGTCCTCGAGCGGATCTGGGCGGAGGCGTGGGACGAGGGGCGCGGGATGGGTCACGTCATCGGGCGGGCCGAGCCGCGTGGTCTGCTGGAAGACAATGTCCACGCGGCCGCGGCCTTCCTCGATGCTGCCGAGGCCACGGGTGATGACGCGTGGCTCACCCGCGCGATCGCCGTGATGCGCTACTGCGGCCGCGCCCACTGGGACGACGCCAAGGGGGGCTTCTTCGACGTGGCGCGCGATCGGTCCGGCGCGGCCTACCTCACGACCCCCGCCAAGCCGGTCCAGGACTCGCCGACGCCCTCGGCGAACGGCGTCGCCGCGCTCGTGCTGGCCCGACTTTGGGCGGTCACCGACGGCTTGGACTGGCGCCGCCAGCTCGATCGCCAGCTCGCGACGTTCGGCGGGGCGGCGTCCCAGCTCTCACTGTACGGCGCGACGCTGGTGCGCGCCGTCGACTGGGCGCTCAGTCCCGTCACGCGCATAGAGGTGTCAGGTGCCAGGGGTCAGGGGCCGGCGTGCGAGATGCACCTGCGCGCGCTCCAGGCCTACCGTCCTCGCAAGCTCGTGGTCCGGAAGACCGCCGAGCGGCCTGCCGCAACGGTATGCATCGGCACGACCTGCTCGCTTCCCGTGACGACGCCCGAGGCGCTCGGGGACCTGCTGCGGTGAGGCGGCGGGTGCTCGGCCGCACCGGCCTCGCGGTGAGTCCCATCGGCTTCGGCGCGTGGGCCATCGGCGGCAACCGGTTCGGCAACTCCTATGGTCCCACCGACGACGCCGAGTCGCTACGCGCCGTGCACCGCGCCTACGACCTGGGGTGCAACTTCTTCGATACCGCGGACGTGTACGGGCACGGGCACTCGGAGGAGCTCCTGGGCCAGGCGCTCGCGGGGATCCGCCAGCGCGTGCTCGTGGCCACCAAGGTCGGCGGCAATTTCTATAACCGAGCCGTGAACCCGTTGCTCCTGGGCCGGATCGCCGAGGCGGTCGGGCGGCCGGTCGCCGAGCTCGCGCCCGACATCCCGCTCCCGGTGACCCATGACGCCAATTTCTCCGCCGACTACATCCGGTTCGCGGTCGAGCAGTCGCTGCGGCGCCTCGCCACCGACTACATCGACCTGCTCCAGCTCCATAACCCCGCGCTCAGCCTGATCGCCGAGCCGGACACGTACCTGGTGCTCGAGGACTTGAAGCGGGAAGGCAAGATCCGGTTCTACGGCGTGTCGGTGCACCCGCCCGAGGAGGGGCTCGCCGCCGTCGAGGTGACGCGACCCGATACGGTCCAAATCGTGTACAACATCGTGCGGCGCGAGGCGGAAGACCGCTTCTTCGCCGTCGCCCGCGCCTCCAACGTCGGTGTGATCGCGCGCGAGCCGCTCGCCAACGGCCTGCTCGCCGGGTCGTATGGGCGGGACAGCACGTGGGAAAAAGGCGACATCCGCGCCCGCATGCCGCGCCCCTACGTGGCGCAGCTCGCCGCGGTGGCGGAGCGCGTGAAGGACCTTGCCGGGCAGGCGGGCGTGACGCCGGCGCAGTTGGCGCTACGCTTCGTGCTGGACAACGACGCCGTATCGGTCGTGATTGTGGGCATGAAGACCGTGGCACAGGTGGAGGACAACCTCTCTCTGGAGCAATGATGCCGAACAAACAGGCCGTTTTCGAGACCGCGAAAGGCACGATCAACGTGGAGCTGTTCGCCGATGAGGTGCCGGCCACCATCGCCAATTTCGAGAAGCTCGCGAACTCGGGGTTCTATGACGGCACCAAATTCCACCGCGTGATCCCCAATTTCATGGTTCAAGGAGGCGACCCCTATTCGAAGAGCGGAAAGGGGCGGGTCGGCACCGGCGGGCCCGGCTACACCATCAAGTGCGAAACCCAGAAGAACGTCCACAAGCACGTCGCCGGCACGCTGTCCATGGCCCACGCCGGTAAGGACACCGGCGGCAGCCAATTCTTCATCTGTCATTCGCCCCAGCCGCACCTGGACGGTGTCCACACGGTTTTTGGACAGGTCACGAAGGGGCTGGACGTGGTCAACAAGATTGCGCAGAACGACGAAGTGAAGTCAGTTCGGGTGAAATGAGTCGAACGGAGATAGCCATGCACACGATCAGTGGACTCGCCATCATCGCACTCGCGATCCCCGCCGCGCTCCCCGCACAAACGGGAGAGTTCGTCGTCCGGCTGGGACGCGACACGCTCGCGGTCGAGCGCTACACCCGGACCGCCGACCGGCTCGAGGGAGAGCAGGTCGTGCGCAGCCCGCGCACCGTGCACCGCCTCTACACGGCGAGCTTCGGTCCCGGCGGGGCGATCCAGCGCTTCGAGCTGATCACCCACAACGTCGACGGCGGCCCCGGCCCGCTGGAGCGCAGGGCCATTGCGACCTTCTCGGGCGACTCCGCGGTGATGAGCATGCCACGCGGCGATTCGACGACGACCCTGCGCGTGAAAACCGCTCCGGGGGCGCTGCCGTTCATCGGCCAGGGATGGGGGCTGGTCGAAGAGGTGGCGCGCCGCGCCCGCGCCGCCGGCAGCGGGAGCTACGCCATCGCCATGGTGCAGCTCGGCGACACCGATCCCCTGGAGGTCACGGTCACCCCTCGTGGACCGGACTCCATGACGATCGTGCTCGGTCCGCTCGGCCCGATGCGCGCGCGCGTGGACGGTCAGGGGACGCTGCTGGGTCTCTCGGGCGTCGGCAGCACGATGCAGGTCACGGTCGAGCGGGTGCAGGGCCTCGACTTTGCCGCGCTCGGGAAGTCGTTCGCGTCGCGCTCGCTCGGGACGCTGTCGCCGCCCGACTCGCTGCGGGCGAGCGTGGGGGGAGCCGCCCTGTCGGTACGCTACAGCCGCCCTTCGACGCGCGGCCGGGTGATTTTCGGGAACGTGGTTCCCTGGAACCAGGTGTGGCGGACCGGGGCGAACCAGGCAACGATACTCCAGACGAGCGCCGACCTGACCGTGGCCGGGACCACGGTCCCTGCTGGCAAGTACAGTCTCTGGACCATCCCCTCGCCGGGCGGCTGGAAGCTCATCGTCAACAAGAACACCGGCCAGTGGGGGACCGACTACGACGCGCAGTACGACCTCGCGCGACTCGAGATGAAGGTGGAGTCGCTCCTGCAGCCGGTGGAGCAGTTCACGATCGCGATCGAGCCAAAGGGGAAACGCGGCGTGCTGAAGCTGGAATGGGAGAAGACCCGCGCATCGATCCCGTTCTCGGCCAAATAGCTTGCATCTCGATTTCGCCGTCGTCGCCGACTACGCGATCGTGGATCAGGCAGGCAAGCTGTCCGTGCTGGGGATCTTCCAGCACATCTGGGTGCAGCAGTTCCCCGCCATGCACCCCCGTCTGCACCTGGTGCTCCGCCTCAAGGGGAGGCGCACCGAGATCGGCGAGCACCAGGTGCAGATCCGGCTCCTGGACGAGCAGGACGCCGAGGTCCTCGGCGGCAACGGCACCGTGAACTTCGCCGAGCCGCCGGCGGGGGTGACCGACATCGAAGCGGGAGCGATTCTCGTGTTCGACGTGCCGTTCCCGCACCCCGGCGCGTACCGTTTCGAGATCACCATCGACGGCGACAGGAAAGCGTCGGTGCCGCTCACCGTGAGCCAGCTGCCGGCTCCGCCCGCGGGCGGGAGCAATTGAGATGCGGCCCGCCCTGTGGCTCGCCGCGCTCCTCGTCGCAGCAGGGTGCAGCGACGCACCCACCGCCCCGACCGCGCCCGTCCGGGTCGATCTGTCGAGCGCCTGGCTGCGTGCCAGTCCCGGCGAGGTAGGGATGAGCGCCTTCGCCCTACTCGGCGCGGCGGGCGACGCGTCGGCGATTCCCCGGTTCAGAAGCCTGCTCGTAGCGCGCCATGGCCGGCTCGTCGCGGAGTACTACTTCGGCGGCGGCGACTCGACCACCCTGTTCGACGTGCGCTCGGTGACGAAGAGCGTCGTGTGCGCCCTCACCGGCATCGCGCTGCGCGACGGCGTGCTCCCCGGGACGGCGGCGCCGATCGCCCGCTATCTCCCCGCGGCCGACACGCTGGACTCGGCCGACAGCGCCGTCACCGTGCGCCACCTCCTGACGATGACCTCCGGCTACGCCTGGGATGAAACAGCCGGCCCTGACTATAACTCGTGGATCGTCGCGGACAACCACGTGCAGTACCTGCTCGACCGCACTCACGCGGCGTCCCCCGGCGCCACCTTCACCTACAACTCCGCGGCGGTGCACACACTCGGCGTGGTGCTCGAGGACGCGGCCGGGACGCCGCTGCCGCAGTACGCCACCGGCCATCTGTTCGGAGCGCTCGGCGTGCAGACGGTCGCGTGGGAGCCGCTCGACCGCGGCACCGTGAACGGCGGCTCGGGGATCGCGCTGCGCGCGCGGGACCTGCTGAAATTCGGTCAGCTGTTCCTGCAACGCGGCTGGTCGGGCAACGCGAGCGTGGTGCCGGAGAGCTGGGTGGACTCGGTCACCCGGCCGCGGTTCACCTGGCGCACCGCGGTGGGCCCGTTGCGGCAGGTCACCTACGGCATGCTCTGGTGGGTGTCCGACGCCGACCCGGCCGCTTTCTTTGCCTGGGGTTACGGCGGACAGTTCGTGTATGTCGTGCCGAGCCGGGATCTCGTGGTGGTGGCCACCACCGATTGGGTGCAGCTCACGGAAATCACTTCCACCGACCTCGCCGCCCAGGTCCTCGGTGTGATCGCCGACGACGTCGTTCCGGCCGCTCGCTAGCCTCGCTGGATGTCTAGTGGGAGCCCGGCGTCCATCAGCGACAACCCCCCATCCACCGCGATGACCTGGCCTGTGATCCAGCCCGCGTCCGCCGAGCACAGGAGCGAGACCGCGTTCCCGACGTCCGCCGGCGTGCCGAGCCGGCCCATCGGCGTCCATCCCTTGTCTCCCTGGTGCCAGTTGCGAATCATGTCCTGCGCGGCGTCCGGCAGCGAGTTGAGCACGCTGTCCTCGATCCACCCAGGGCTGATGGCGTTCACCGTGATGCCCCGCTTCGCGAGCGCCACGGCGAAGTAGCGGCACAGCGATTCCATGGCGCTCTTGGCCGCGCCCATGCCCACCCACGGCTGCCAGCTGCCGGTGCGACCGCCCGGCGCGTACGTGATCGCGACGATTCTCCCGCCCTCGTCCATCAAGGGGGATGCCGCGCGCACGGCCACCAGGAACGCCCTCGCCTGGGAGTTCATGGCCGTGTCCCATTGCTCCAGGGTGATGGTCATGGGTCCCTGGTAGAACTCGGGCACGTCGGGTCGCGCATTGCTGACGAAGATGTCGAGCTTCCCGAACTCGGTCTTCACGCGCGCAAACATGCGGGCAATGTCGTCGGGGCGGCACACGTCGGCCTGGATGACGAAGCCGTCGGAGCCGCGCTGCTTCACTTTGGCGAGGGTGTCCTTCGCGGCCGCTTCATTCTTGCGATAGTTGATCGCGACCTTCACGCCTTGTCCGGCGAGCTTGAGCGCGATGCCCCGGCCGATGCCGCGCGAGCTGCCGGTGATGAGTGCGTGCTTCCCGTCTTGCGCCATGACCCCTCCCGGTCGAGCCGTGGCGCCTAAAGATGCGGGCCGGGCGGCCCCCCGCAACTACTCAGGCATCATGTGCTCCGTCGGGATCGCGCACCGGGTAGGCTTTTACGATGCCGCGGCACTGTTGCACGAGATCCGGAAGAGCCGACCGCTCGACCGTGAATCTGAGCCGATGCTCCTGCGTCAGGGGATCGGGCGTGATGTCGACCACCAGCTGCAGCTCGCCCGCGCGGTCGGTCGAGCGGACGACGGCGGTGAGATTGGGCTCGTCGGAGGTGAGCGTGGCGACTCCCTCCGGCCGCTGGTGCAGTCGGTCGAGCGCGGCGGCCCAGCGCGCCAGGTCCGGGACCCGCAGCATCGGCCCCGTGGTCCAGATGGTCGCTCCATCCGCGGCGCAACGGACCGTTACGACGAGCCAGTTGCCCTCCCAGTAATCCTGCGCGTCCGGAGACCGCCGATCGTGCACCCACAGCTCGAGGCCCGCGACCTTCAGGTGGGAAGGGCCGAGGGAGTCGGGATCGGGGGAGAAGATCAGTGGGGCCACAGCCATGCAAGGACGCCCGCCGTGAGGAGCGCGTAGATCAGCCCGTCCACCGTGGCCTTGATGGTGGTGATCCAGGAGCGCCGATACCAGATCGACATCGGCCACAGCGCGAGCGTGTACCCGGCGAAGGCGGTCAGGCCGGCGAAGTGGAAAACGGCGCGGTAGCTCGCGCCGGGGGGCAGGGCGCTCCCCGCGACGCCCGCCGCGAAGATCCCGACCACCACCGAGAACAGGAACCATTGCGCGAGCTGCTTGCCCATCGCCATCGAGCCGCCCGGCATGACCGTGAACATCATGACCGGGCCCTTCTTGAACTTTTCGACGAACGCGGGCGATCGCATGTCCTGTGAGCTTTCAGGCCGGGGCATCATGTAGTCGCCGGGCGGGATGGCGAGCGGACGGAGGGTGTCCATCACCCGGTCCTCGTTCGGCACCTTGAGGTAATCGCTCTTGTGCCAGCCCGTGAACATGTGCAGGACGGAGCTCGCGAGGAAAACACCAACGCCGGACAGCAGAATCGGAAGCCACAGCGAGGTGAGCGGTGTCATGAAGCCTCCTTTGGGTGGCGCTTAAGGTGCGGGCTCTCGCGGTCGCAATCAAGGATCCGTGAGTGCCTGCCCGGACGCGCACAACGGGCACTCGGCCGGCACCCACAGATCGAATGGGACGCGCGTCACGGCCTCGATCGGCACCTCCCGCTCTGCGAAGTACGGCGACGCCGCGCTGCCCAGGACCAGCAGCGCCCCGATGACGACGGGCTCGGCGCCGTGCCCCTGCAGCTCGGCGTAGGTAGCTCGGACTGCAGAGCCGGCGCTGATCGCGTCGTCGACAATGGCAAGGCGCTTGTCGCGCACCTGGCTCCGGGCAGCGTGCGGGAGATGATACTGCGCCTGGTACAACCCCTCTCCTTCCCCAGGCAGCACGCGCTCCGTGTAGAAGAACTCCGTTTTCAGCGCCGAGGCGAGCATCTGGGCGAGGAACGCGCCGCCCACGAGCGGCCCGCACACGCCCGCGACCTTATGCGGCCGGAGCGCTCGCGCGAGGCGGGTGACGAACGGACGAACGGAGGCCGGTTGGACGAACAGGCCCTCGAGATCGAGCCAGAGATTCGAGTGGTGTCCCGATTCGAGGCGGAAGTGTCCATGACGGGGTGACGCGAGGCTCAGGACGTCCGCGCTCACCCCCTGCTCCACATCACTTTTGATCCGCCTGCAGTCCCCGCTCTTCGAGCAACGGCCCCACCTCGGGATCGCGCCCCCGGAAGGCGCGGTACAAGGCACCCATGTCGCCCGTCCCTCCCCGCGACAGGATCATGTCGCGGAAGCGGCGGCCGTTGGCGCGGGTCATGCCGCCGTTTTCGGTGAACCACGCGTAGGCGTCGTCATCGAGCACCTCGCTCCACAAGTACGCGTAGTAGCCGGCGTAGTACCCACCGTTCCAGATGTGCGAGAAATAGGTCGTGCGGTAGCGCGGCGGCACCTCAGGCACGTCCACGGCGAACCGCTTCAGCGTCTGGGACTCGAACGCACCGATATCCGCCTGCTCCGGCCCCACCGGCAGGCTGTGCCACGCCATGTCGAGCAGGGCGGCGGCGACGTATTCGGTGGTGGCGAATCCCTGGTCGAACGTGCGGGCTCGCTTGATCTTGTCGACCAGGGTGCGCGGCATCGGCTGCCGGGTTTGATAGTGCTTCGCGTAATGGGCCAGCACGGTGGGCTCGAGCGCCCAGTGCTCGTTGAACTGCGAGGGAAACTCCACGAAGTCCGTCGGTACGTTGGTGCCGGTGAGTCGCGGGTATTCGACCCGCGTGAGCATGGCGTGCAGCGCGTGCCCGAACTCGTGGAACATCGTCTTCACGTCGTCGAAGCGCAGCAGGGCCGGCTGGCCCGGGGCGGGCTTCGGGAGATTGGCGACGTTGAAGACGACAGGCTTGGTGCCTAACAGGCCGCTGCCGTCGACGAACGTGTCTTCCCACGCACCGCCACTCTTGTTATCGCGCTTGAAATAGTCGCAGTACCAGAGCGCGAGCGACGTGCCGTCGGCGTCGAACACTTCGAACACCCGGACATCGGGATGGTATACGGGCAGGTCCGTCCGCTGCTTGAACGTCAACCCGTACAGCCGGTTCGCGGCGAAGAACACGCCGTCCTGCAGCACCCGATCGAGCTCGAAGTAGGGCTTGAGCTGCGACTCGTCCAGCGCGTACTCCGCCTTGCGCACCTGCTCGGCGTAGTACTGCCAGTCCCACGGGGCGAGCTTGAAGCCGCCGCGCTGCTTGTTGATCATGGCCTGCAGCTTGTCCGCTTCGCGCCGGGCCCGAGCGGTCGCCGCCGGCACCAGGTCGCTCAGCAGCTTGATCGCCGCGTCCGGGGTCTTGGCCATCCGGTCGTCGAGGACGTACGCGGCGACGCTCGGGTAGCCCAGCAGCTGGGCGCGCTCGGCGCGCAGCTGCGCCAGCCGCTTGACGATCTCCCGCGTGTCGTTCGAGTCCCCGCGTTCGGCACGGGTGGTCGACGCGATGAACAACCGTTGCCGCAGGGCCCGGTTCCGCAGGGAGGCCTGGGGCGGCTGCTGGGTGGTGTTCTGCAGCGACAGCACCCACTTGCCGTCGAGCTTGCGCTGGCGTGCCGCTTCGGCAGCGGCGGCAATCTCGGCGTCGCTCAGGCCCTCGAGCTCCTTCTTGTCGCCCACGACGACCGCCCCCGCCTTCGTCGCCCCGAGCAGCCGGTTCTGAAACTCGGTCGCGAGCTTCGACTCCTCCTGGTTCAGAGCGCGCAGCCGCACCTTGTCCGCCTCCGCGAGCAGCGCGCCGGCGCGCACGAAGTCGCGGTAGTAGCGCTCGACCAGGAAGGTCTGTACCGAGTCGAGGCCGAGATCGGCGCGCCGCTCATACACGCTCCTCACCCGGCGGAACAGCGCGTCGTTCAACAGGATCGCGTCGAGATGCGCGGCAAGCCGGGGCGCTTCCTCGGTCTGCACCCGCTGTAGCGTGTCGTCGGTGTTGGCCTGCGTGATCGCGATGAACACCTTGAACGCACGCGTGAGCAGCGCGCCCGAGCGTTCCAGCGCAACGATCGTGTTGTCGAACGCGGGCGCCGCGGTATCGGAGGCGATGGCGGCGACCTCGGCCAGCTGTCGGCGCATGCCCTCCTCCACGGCCGGCTGGTAGTCGGCGTCATGAATCCGGTCGAACGGCGGCGCCTGGTACAGGAGCGAACTGGCGCTCGCGAACGGGTTCGCGCTGCCGAACGGGGCGGCGCCGGCGGACGCGGGCGCGGACCCCCGGTTGCAGCCGAGCAGGGTCAGACACAGAGCGAGCGCGAAGCGGCGCTTAGGCAGTGGCATCGACGTGCCCGCGAACGTGCAGCGAGCGGAACAGCACGCGACCCGCCGCCGCTACATCCCGCACCGCGGTGTTGAAGGCGGCCTCATTCGCCTTCGAAGGAGCGTGGAAGCCGCTGATCTTGCGCACGAACTGCAGGGCCGCGTCATGCAGCTCCGTGTCAGTCGGTGCGTGATCCGGGTGTCGCAAACGCTTGATGTTTCTGCACATGATATCAGACCTTTCGTGAACTGGGCGGCTCCCTCAGGCTTTTCCCCCGAGCCACGCCGCCAGGACGAGACACAGCGCCACGGCGCTCGAGAATACCCCCGGGGCGATGAAAAAGTATTTCCAACTCAGGACCGCGACGCCGACCGAGCACATCGCCAGCGCCCACCTGAGGACCGGGAGGAGCATCGGGCGATCCCGGGGCAGGCCCCCGAGCTGCCACGCGAGCACCGCTGCGAACAGCAGGAAGACCGTCGCAAACAGCCCGAAACCCGTATAAAACTCCCAATATGTGCGACTGAACCCTTGAACGTCGAAACGAGTCGTACGCATCGCCCCCACGACGGCGTCCGCGCCCCAGCGGGGATCTACCTGGCGGAACCCCAGGGTGTGCCCGAGTGCGAACAGCACCAGCAGACCGGACGAGACTCGGTAAAGCAGGGACACGCTCATGCGCCGCTCCTTATCGCGCCGGCACGCCGTACCCGCGCGCCATGGCCGTCGCCGCCAGGACCATGAGGACCACGAGCACCGCCTGGACGAAGCTGATCCGCGCGAAGCGGCGCGAGCAGATCCAGTGCGGCCAGCAGCCATCGGATCGTCATGGTCAGTATGAATAGAAGTCGAACCCGGCCGCGCGCCAGTCCGCTCCGTAGAGCACGGTGACGAGTGAGTTCGGGGCGGGGCCGAGTCCTCTGGCGTAACAGATATGGACAACTTGCGTACCAAGTCGCGAGATACCGCGACCGTCCACGGAATCGCACCCCACGAACATCCAGCCCTGCGCGTCTTTGAGCCGCCGGCTGACGCTCCCGCGGAGGGCACCCGAGACGAAGGCCTTGAGCCCCGGCGTCACGCGGGCCGCTTCGGCTCCCGCCGCGATGTCTTGCAGCAGACGGTCGATGGCCTGCGGTGGTTTCTCCTCGGATGGCGCGCGTCGCAGCGCGTGCGGAGGGGTCAGTCGCGGCTCCAGGATCCCTGCGATCGTCGCCGCCATCGCCTCGGGCAGCGATTGCTCGAGGTTATCCAGCACGATCACGGTGAGGTCGAAATCGGGGTAGCGTTGGATGGCGGTTCGGAAGCCTTGCCAGGCGCCGCCGTGACCGATGCGGCGATAGCCCCGCTGTTGGCCGACCTGCCAGCCGAATCCGTAAGGGTACGTGCCCCCGCTGTTCAAGCGGACCGGCGTCCAGCTCGCCTCGAGCCCGGCCCGACTCGGGATCTTCCAATGGTTCAGCCCGATGGCCCATTGTGCCAGATCGCGCACCGAGAAATACAGCGCGCCGTCCGCCGTCGTGTTGAGGGACGGCGACACCCAGTCCTGATTCTTCAGCGTGTCGTTGACCAGGTGATAGCCGGCCGCCCGATTCGGAATGATGTCCGCTTCGGAGATGACACGGGTCGTGCGCATGCCGAGCGGCCGGAAGACGTGGTCGCGCAGGAAGTCGCCGTAGAACACTCCCGTCACGCGGTGGATGATGATCCCCAAGAGGACATAGCCGGTGTTGCTGTAGCTCCAGCGGTCTCCGGGCGTGAACTCGAGGGGTTGCTTGGCGGCGAGCGTCACGAGCTCGCCTTCCGTGTAGTCGCGGCGGGAGTCGAGCGTGCTGTCGGTATAATCGGCGATGCCGGAGGTGTGCGTGAGAAGATGCCGGATGGTGATGCCCCGCCACGCCGCCGGGCCGTCCGGGAGAAATCGCGTAATGGAGTCGTCGAGCGAGAGACGCCCCTGCTCGGAGAGCATGACGATCGCGGCGGCCGTGAACTGTTTCCCGACCGACCCGGACTGGTATATGGTACTGTCGGTCGCGGGCACGTGATGCTCCACGTTGGCGTACCCGTAGCCGCGGGCCAGCACCACGCTGTCGCCGTGGAGCACGGCGACCGAGACGCCGGGGATGCGGTAGCGGGCGACCTCCGTCCGGACATACCGGTCGATCGAGTCGAGGATCGCGGGCGTCTGCGCGGCCGCGGCGGGAGCCGGCCCGAGCAGGTGCCAAACCGTGGCCAGTGCGCCAGTCCTCATGAACATTGGCGGCCGAATTTGGATTGGGTCCTCGATGACGGTGTTACATTTGATTGTGCGCCCGCGTCGTCCGGATAGCAAACCGGCTGCCGCATGTGATCCAACGCTTCGCCGGTTGCCCGCGACCCCACGACGGAGTAAGCTCACCACATGACCGCTACGACCTCGTTCCCGCTCACCCGCACCCCGCGGGACCAGACCTTTCCGACCCTGACGCCGGATCAGATCGCCCGCGTCGCGGCGCACGGACACGTGCGCCCGATTCGGACGGGGGAGGTGCTGTTCGAAGCAGGGGATGCGGTGCGGTCCTTCTTCCTCGTCACGGCGGGTCAGATCGAGATGATCCGCCCGTCCTATCACGCCGAGACGCTGGTCGTCGCCCATGGACCGGGGCAGTTCACCGGGGAGGTCACCATGCTCTCGGGCCGCCGCGCCATGGCCCGGGCACGCGTGTCGGAGCCGGGCGAGGCAATCGAGCTGGACCGGGAACGCCTGCTGGCGCTGGTACAGACCGACAGCGAGCTCGGCGAGATCATCATGCGAGCATTCATCTTTCGCCGGCTGGAATTGATCGCCCACGGCTTCGGCGACGTCGTGCTGATCGGCTCGCGGCATTGCTCCGGGACCCTGCGGGTCAAGGAATTCCTCACGCGCAACGGGCATCCCTACTCTTACATCGATCTCGACGTCGATGCGGGCGTTCAGGACCTGCTCGATGCCTTTCAGGTCGGGGCAAAGGACGTGCCGGTGATGATCTGCCGCGGCGAGGTAGTGCTGCGCAACCCGACCAACGTCCAGATTGCCGACTGCCTCGGCTTCAACAGCGCGATCGACCAGACACATCTGCGCGATGTCGTCGTCCTCGGAGCGGGACCCGCGGGACTCGCGGCCGCCGTGTACGGGGCATCGGAAGGGCTCGATGTCCTGGTGATCGAATCGAACGCCCCCGGCGGGCAGGCCGGCACCAGCTCGAAGATCGAGAACTATCTCGGCTTTCCCACCGGCATCAGCGGTCAGGACCTGGCATCTCGCGCGTTCGACCAGGCGCAGAAGTTCGGCGCTCAGGTGATGATCGCTCGAGGCGCCCAGAAGCTCACCTGCGCGCGGAAGCCCTACACCATCGAGATCGCCGACGGCTCCCGCGTGCCCGCGCGTACGGTCATCATCGCGACCGGCGCCGATTATCGGAGACTCCCGCTCGACAACCTGTCGCGGTTCGAAAGTGCCGGCGTCTACTACGGCGCCACCTTCATCGAGGCGCAGGTGTGCCGCGGCGAAGAAGTGATCGTGGTCGGCGGAGGCAATTCCGCGGGTCAGGCCGCCGTGTTCCTGGCTCAGACCGCCAAGCGGGTCCACATGCTGGTCAGGGGCGACGGCCTGGCGGAGAGCATGTCCCGTTATCTCATTCAGCGCATCGAAGGGAATCCGACGATCGCGCTGCGAACCAGGACCGAAATCGTGGCCCTCGAGGGCACGAACCATCTCGAGCGGGTGCAATGGCGGGACAATCGGAAAGGGAGCACCGAGACTCATGCGATCAGGCACGTGTTCCTCATGACCGGCGCCGTTCCCAGCACCGAATGGCTCCGCGGATGCGTCGCGCTCGACGCGAAGGGATTCATCAAGACTGGACCGGGTCTGTCGCCCGAAGATCTCGCGGCGGCGCAATGGCCCCTCACCCGGGCACCCCTCCTCCTCGAAACCAGCCTGCCGGGCGTCTTCGCCGTGGGAGACGTGCGGGGCGGCAACGTCAAACGCGTCGCTTCGGCGGTGGGAGAAGGGTCGATTGCCGTAGCGTTCGTCCATCAGGTACTGCACGAGTAGAGGGACGATCATGCCCGACGAGCCTTGTGCGCACATCGCCGCGATCACGACCGTCCGGCACCCGAAGCGCCGGGAGTGCGAGGAGTGCGTGAAGATCGGTGCCCAGTGGGTCCACCTGCGGACGTGTCAGCAGTGCGGCACCACCCAGTGTTGCGACGACTCGCCCAACCGGCACGCGAGCAAGCACGCGCGGGCGAGCGGCCATCCGGTGATCGCGTCGGCGGAGCCAGGTGAGCGCTGGCTGTACTGCTATCCGGACGACGCCTTCGCAGAGTATTGACCCGTGACCGGCGTGCTCGGCATCCATCACGTCACCGCGATCGCGAGCGACCCGCAGCGCAACCTCGACTGCTACGTGGGATTGCTCGGCCTGCGGCTCGTCAAGCGCACCGTGAACTTCGACGATCCGGAGACGTACCATCTCTACTTCGGCGATGAGGTCGGCACTCCCGGGAGCATCATGACCTTCTTCCCCTGGCCCGGCGCCAGACCCGGGCGCCAGGGGACGGGGCAGGTCGCCGTCACGTCGTTCGCCGTACTCCCACGCGCCCTCGGATTCTGGGTCGAGCGCCTGGTGCGTCACGGCGTCCGGTTTGAGGGGCCCACGAAGCAGGTGATCTCGTTCAAGGACCCCGATGGGTTGATGCTCGAGATCGTGGCCCACGCCGGCGCCGAGGCGAGGCCCGCCTGGGGAGAGGCACCCGGGATTCCGCGCGAGCATGCGATCCACGGCTTTCACGGCGTGACAATATGGGCGGAGCAGGGCGAGGCCACCGAGCGGGTGCTCGTGGACACGCTCGGCTTCCGCCCCGTGCATGAAGACGGCACCACCCGGCGCTTCGCCGTCGGCGACGGTGGGCCGGGAACGCTGGTGGACGTCCGCTCGGTCGGCGGCTTCGTGCACGGCGCCGGCGGCGGTGGAACGGTCCACCACGTGGCGTGGCGCGTACCCGACGACGGCGCGCAGCTCCAGATGCGCGAGCGGGTCACGCAGGCGGGACTCGACCCCACGCCCGTCATCGATCGGAACTATTTCCACTCGGTGTATTTCCGCGAGCCGGGCGGCGTGCTGTTCGAGCTCGCCACCGACCCGCCGGGCTTTGCCATCGACGAGCCGGTGGCGCGGCTGGGCGAGCGCCTGATGTTGCCGCGGCAGTACGAGGCGCACCGGCCGCAGATCGAGGCCATCCTTCCGCCCATCCATCTTCCCGTTCCGGCGTCGGCAGCCACGCTGCTCACGAGCACCACGGGACCCGAGGACGTGAGCGGTGACGCACTCGGGTTCATCCACCGCTACATCCCGCCGGCCGCCGGGGCGGAGCTCGCGAGCAGCACGACGCTCTTGCTGCTGCACGGCACGGGCGGGGACGAGGAGGATCTCCTTCCCCTCGGGCGAGCCCTGCTCCCGGGCGCCGGGCTCTTGAGCCCGCGCGGCAAGGTGCTCGAGCGCGGCGCACCGCGCTTCTTCCGCCGCCTGGCCGAGGGAGTGTTCGACCAGGAGGACCTGGCCCGCCGCACCGAAGAGCTGGCGCAATTCATCGAGGCGGCCGCCAAGACGTACGACCTCGATCGCGACGGGATCGTGGCGGTCGGGTTCTCGAACGGCGCGAACATCGCCGCGAGTCTACTGCTCTCGCGCCCGGGGCTGCTGCGCGGAGCGGTGCTCTTGAGTCCCATGGTCCCGTTCGAGCCCGATGCACCTCCCGATCTGACCGGCACGTCCGTGTTCATCGGCGCCGGGCGCGCGGACTCGATCGCACCTCCCGAGCAGGCCGAGCATCTTGCCGAGATGCTGCGACGAGCGAGGGCGGCCGTGACGGTGCACTGGGAGTCGGGCGGGCATACGTTGACCGACGGCGAGGTCGATGCGGCGCGGCAGTGGCTTTGGCAATCAGTGGTGGAACGACCTCAGGAACGTCGGATGCCTATAGCGAAGGAGGACTGAGCATGGCTCTCGATCCACGGCAGGATGAGGAGCGGGCACGCGCCGCGGCGGAGGTCGCAGCCCGGCTGCGGCAACGCGGAATCGCCCTGACCGGCGCCGAGCGCCCTGACGACCTGGTGGACCTGCTCTCGGCGGTCGAGCGCTTCGAGGCTGTGGTCGAGGCGCACGGCGGGGACTTGATGGTGGACGACTTGAAGAGCTCGCAGCCCGACGACCGCCACTTCGTCGTCCCGCGACGCGGGCACGGCGAAACCGTCCGCGCGTACGTCGTCAGGATCGACGAAGCGGCGGCACGGCTGCGGGGCCACCCGCGCAAGCCCGACTAGCCGCCCGAGGTTCGGTCTATGGCAACCGGACCTGCAACATCTCGATCCGACCATCGTGCTCGCGGTTGAAGATCAGTCGCTGCCCGTCCGGCAGCCACTGCGGCCGGACGTCCGTATATGGACTGTTCACAACCTGCGTCACGCCCGATCCGTCGGCGTTCATCACGTAGATCTGATACGGGTCCGACCGGTTGGAGCTGAACGCGATGCGACGTCCGTCGGGAGACCAGCTCGGCCAACCGTCGAACCATGCGTCACGCGTGAGGTTTACGACGCCGGTGCCGTCGCTGTTCATCACCATGACTTCCGAATTGACCAGCATCCCCTCGCTCGACCGCGTGCGGAGGAGGCGCCGGAAGAGAATCTTGCCCCCGTCCGGTGAGAACGACGGAAACGTGTCCCAGTAAAGCCCGTTGTCGGTGAGCCGCCGGAGATCCGAGCCATCGACCCGCATGGTGTAGATGTCGTCGTTCTCGCCGTCGCCGCGGGTCGAGCAGAACACGATCATGCGACCGTCGGGCGACCAGCTGGGGTGACTGTCGCTCCCCGGATGGTTGGTCAGGTTGCGCAGCCCCGTCCCATCGGCCTGCACGATCCACACATCTTCGTTGCCGCCCCGTTCCGAGGCGAACACAACCTGCGATCCGTCGGGCGACCAGACCGGGGTCCGGTCCTCGCCGGCGCCGCTCGTGAGTTGCCGCAGGCCGGAGCCGTCGAGCCGGGCCACGAACAGCTTCGAGCCGCCCACCCGATTCGACTGGAAGACGACCAGGCCTTGGCGCGACACGTGTGGATAGGCGTCCTGTACGGGCAGGACCGCGGTGGGGGCGAAACCGGGCGCCTGGGCCGCGAGACTTTGGACCGCGACGACGAGCGTCAGGGCGGCGTGCAAGACCGGTCGATTGAAGCAGGTCATGAGAGTCTCCGCTGCAACGCTAGGGTTCGTTACGAGGGAGGATGCGGCAACAAGCCGCGGGCTCGCGCCGCCAGGTACGGAGCGACGGCCGTCGTGACGAGCACGAGCACCCAAATGCGCCCCTTGAGGACGTCATAGGCCGCCAACAGCTCCGCCCAAGGTTTGCCGCGGGCGCGGCCAAACCCGAACTCGAACGCGAGCGTGAGCGCGAGCCAGGCCAAGCCGACCGCGATCGTGTCACCGCGACTGGCCGGGTGGATCCATGGTATCGCTAGGAACGTGACGATCAGGATGCCCGCGCAGAGCATGCCGGTGCTCACGATGTGGCCTGGGTGCGGGCCGAACCGTGGGATCAGCAGGGCCTGGCGGAACCCACCGTTCGCCACGGCGACCAACAGCAAGGTGAACCAGATGATCAATGCGCGGAGTGGCATGCAGCTCCTCCTATGGAGTCGCGGCTGAAGCCGCAACTGCAGGCCCGTTTACGGGCAGATGCCGAGCCGCGAGTTCACTCGCGCACCTCGCGCGCGGCGCCCCCTCTACCGCCCCCACACCCTCTCCGCCTGCCACAGATGCCGGTGCTGATGCCGCGGCAAGATCGTAAAGCACGCGTATAGGTTGTACCGCACGCGCGCGTTGAACGGCGACGTCACGCGCACCTGAGAAAGGGGCAGGCCGTCCGCCTGGGCGAGACAGTCGAGCTGCGCCGCCTGCAGGCGATCGAATTCCTGGACGAGGAGCTCGGGGGCGGCCAAGCTCGATGGCAGGAACCGTGCAATGGTCTTGATACGGAAGCGAACCGGCGGTCCCATGGTCGCCCACAACAGCCAGCCGATGGGATCGCGCCGGTAGCGATCGGGTGGGCGCCGCTCCAGCATGCGGGCGCGCGACACCGCATGGGTCAACAGCGGCACGTAGGACAGGGACGTGAGGTTCAAATGCGCCACGCACTCGGCCACGGACCAGCGCGCCGGGTCGGCACGCCGGCCCCACCGCTCGACCGGAACCGCGCGCACCAGCTCGTGGAGCCGCGCCTGCGCGCCCTTGTATTCGTCAGCGACAAGCTGGAGTTGCGGATGCATGTACCTCCTTCACCGTCCTCCGCCGCCCTGCCTCTAGTTCACCCTTCCCTGCAAGCGTCGCAAGCCCGCCACCGCTGGAGCGTAGCCCGGCAGTTTGTCGACCGCCCTCCCATACTCCGCCACCGCGTCCAGCACCTGGCCCTTCTTCTCGTAAATCCGCGCCAGGTTCACATGCGGGAACTGCCGTGCTTCGTAGCGCGGCGCGTCGATCGCGCGCTTGAGCCACGGGATCGCGTCGTCCTCGCGCCCCAGCTCGATCAGATAGCAGCCGATGTCGTTGTACGGATTGCCGAACGTGGGATCCACCGCGATCGCCCGCTTGCACTCGGCGATCGCCTCGTCGTAGCGCCGCTCGAACGAGTACACCCAGCCCAGAAACGTGTGTGCCTCCGCCGTCGGCAGCTCCGCGAGCGACGCCTGATACAGGTGCACCGCGCCCGCCAGATCGCCCGCCAACTGGCACTGGTACGCGCGCTCGAATAGCTTTAGCGCCCGAGTTCGATCACCCACACGCCAAGCTTATTCAGACCTCACTGCCGTCGCCATCGCGCCGCCCCCGCCCCGCGCGCCCCCCGCGGTTCGTCAGCCTGCCGCTGCTCCTCCTGCTCGCGGCGGTCGCGCTCGGCTGGAACCTGAACGGCTACCGCCTCTTCGATCCCGACGAAGGCCGCAACGCCGAAGTGGCGCGCGAGATGGCGCATTCGAACGATTACGTCGTGCCGCACCTGGACGGGCTCCCCTATCTCGACAAACCGATCGTCTACTTCGCCGCCGCGGCCGCCATGATGGAGCTGTTCGGCCCGACCGAAGCGGCCGCCCGGCTGCCCGCCTACCTCGCGACGCTCGCCACGATCGGGCTGCTGGTGTGGTTCGCGCGGCGCCGCTGGGGCGAGGAGGCCGGCTGGCTCGCCGGCCTCGCCTACGCCACCATGGTGCTGCCGCTCGCCTACGCCCGCACGGCCATTTTCGACAGCACTCTCACGCTGTCCACCACCGCCGCCATCGTCTGGTTCGCCGACGAGCGGCCCGTCGCCGCCTGGGCCGCGCTGGCCGCCGGCGCCCTCACCAAAGGCCCGATCGCCATCGCCATCCCGCTGCTCGCGCTGGTCTCCCACGCGCTCGCCATCGGCACACCCGTGCGGCGACTGTTCCCGTGGCGTGGGCTCGCGCTGTTCGGCGCGATCGCCCTCCCCTGGTTCATCGTCGTCTCGATCAGGCATCCGGACTTCCCGGGCTACGTATTCCTGCGCGAGACGCTCGAGCGGGTCACGACGCGGAGCTTCCACCGCACCGCGCCGTTCTGGTACTACCTGCCGATCGTGCCGCTCGCAGCCTTCCCTTGGATAGTCCCGGCGCTCGCGCGGGTGAAGCACTTCCGCGCCACCTGGGAGGCCCGGCGTGACCCAGCGACCAGCGAGCCGCTGCTCCTCACGTGCTGGGTAATCGTGCCGCTGGTGTTCCTGTCGCTCAACCAGTCCAAGCTGCCGCAGTACGTGTTGCCGCTGATCCCCGCGCTCGCCCTCGCCGCGACGCGGAACCTGATGGCGGGCCGGAGCCACACCGCAGCCCGCGTTTACGCCGGCGTCTCGGGCGTCGCGGGTCTGGCGCTGGTGGCGCTCACGCGCTGGCTCCCCGCGCCCATCAGCCTCACGGCGGCGGAGAAAGTCGCCATCCCGCCGACCGCTGTGGCGCTCGGGATCGTGCTGCTCTGCTCCGCCGTCCTCGTCGGGCTCGGCGCCCTTACCCGCCGACCCCGCACCACGATTTTCGGGTATGCTGTGGTCGTCATGGCGATCCCGCTTCTGTCGGGCAGGCTCCTCATCGCGGTGGGGGAGGACCGCTCCTCCGCCGCCGTGGCGAGCGCCACCGCCGCGGCGCTCGAGCGCAGCGGCGGCACCGGCACCGTGCTCGGCGTCCTCGCCTATCCCCCGTCGCTCCCTTTCTATCTCGGCCGCCCCATCGCGGTCGCGACCGAGACGGGTCGAGAGCTCACGAGCAACTACATCGCCGACAACGTGGAGCGGTTCCGCTCTATCCCCGGCTCGCCGCTGCTCCCGGCGGGCTACTGGCGCGAGGCGTTGGCGCGCTGCCCCATGCCCACCGTGTTCCTGACGGGCGCGGGGCATCGCGAGGCGCGCGCCACCCTCGCTGCCGCGCTGCCCCTCCTCGCCGCCGACGACCACTACGCGGCCTACGGTCCCTGCCAACCTCCACAACCTCCCCGGCGGGGTGGGGGTGGGCGGTAATGTGCGGCATCTTCGGCGCCGTCTCCCTCTCGGGCGCCCCGCTCAAACACCCCGATTGCATCGCCGCCATGGCCGCGGCACTGGCCCACCGCGGTCCAGACGGCGAGCGCATCGTGGGCCACGAGCGCGCGCGCCTGGGCGCCCGCCGCCTCGCCATCATGGACTTGACCACCGGCGACCAGCCGTTCCAGAGCCCGGATGCTTCCATCTGGATGATCTGCAACGGCGAGATCTACAATGCGCCGGAGCTGCGCCGCGAGTATACCCTCGCCGGGTATCCGTTCCGCTCGACCGGGGACATCGAGACGATCGTGCCGCTGTACGAGCGCTTCGGCGCGGACGGCGTGGGACGGCTCGAGGGGATGTTCGGCCTGGCGGTGTGGGACGACCGGCACGAACGGCTGGTGCTCGCGCGCGACCGCGCCGGCGAGAAGCCGCTCTTTTGGACGGAGGTGAACGGCGAGCTGCGGTTCGCGTCGGAGATCCAGGCGCTGCTCGCCTACCCCGACCAGCCGCGCCGCGTGAACCCCGCGGCGGCGGCGCTGTACGGCGCGCTCGGCTACGTCCCCGCCCCGTACACGATGCTCGCCGGCATCTCGAAGCTCGCGCCCGCCCATCTCCTTGTTGCCGATCGCAAAGGCCTGGCGGTGCGCCGCTATTGGGATCCCGCCGCCGTCGCCGCACGGCCGTCGCGGCTCGACGCCCCGGCCACGCTGCGCGACGTGCTGCTCCGCGCGGTCGAGCGCGAGCTGATGTCGGACGTGCCCGTGGGCGTGTTCACGAGCGGCGGCCTCGATTCGTCGCTGCTCGCGGCCGCGGCGGCACGGGTCATGTCGGGCGAGCGGATCCACACCTACTCCGTGAAGTTCGCCGAGCCGGGCTACGACGAGAGCCCCAACGCCGAGGCCGTGACGCACCACATCCGCACCATGCACCACGTGGTCACCGCGGACGATCCTGCGCTCGAGCGCGCGTTCGATCACATAACCCGCTCGCTCGCCGAGCCGGTGGGCGACCCCGCCATCCTACCGACGTTCCTCCTGGCCGAAGCGGCACGGGAGCACGTCAAAGTGGTGCTCTCGGGGGAAGGCGCGGACGAGCTGTTCGGCGGCTACCCTACGTATCTGGGCCACACGGCGGCGGGGTGGTATCGCAGGATTCCGGGACGAGCGGCGCTCCGCTGGCTCGTGAACCGGCTGCCGACCTCGACCGGCAAGGTCACGCTCGAGTTCCTGCTCAAGCAGTTCGTCGCCGGCGCCGACCTCCCGCTCGTCGAGCGTCACCTGACGTGGTTCGGCGCGCTGGGGCCGGACGCACGCGTGCTCGCGTGGGCGGGCGGGCTCTTGAACGGGTTTCCCGGTGACGCGTCGCTCAACCGGGTGTTGTGGCTCGACTTCCTCACCTACCTCCCGGACAACCTGCTCGTAAAGGTGGACCGTGGGACGATGCTCGCGTCCATTGAGGCACGGGCGCCATACCTCGACCGCGAGGTGATGGAGCTGGCGCTGCCGGCGCCGGCGGCGCTCAAGGTGCGGGGGTTCACCACCAAGGCGATATTAAAGGAAGCGGCGCGGGGCCTCGTGCCCGCCGACGTGATTCATCGCCGCAAGCGTGGGCTGTCGGTGCCGGTCGCTCGGTGGCTGAATGCCGGGCTCGGCGCGCTCGCCGATCGTCATCTCGCGGCCCCCCGGCTGTATCGCGATGCCCCGACCGCGCGACTTCTGGCCGAGCACCGTACGGGACGGCGCAACAATGCCCGCAAGCTGTGGCCGATTCTCATGGCCGAGCTGTGGGCGGAGCGATGGAACGTAGACACAAGCGAGCCATGACCCGAGCCGAAGCCCTGCAGTTGATGCACGAGCACACCCAGTCCCCCTCGCTGCGCCAGCACATGCTGGCGGTCGAAGCGGCGATGCGCGCCTACGCGCAGAAGCACGGCGAAGACCCGGAGACGTGGGGCATCGTGGGGCTGCTGCACGACTTCGACTACGAGAAGTTTCCGAATCCGGAGCACTCGCCCACCGAGGGTCACCCGGCGTGGGGCGCGCGGCTGCTCCGGGAAAAGGGCGTGCCCGAGCCCCTGTGCCGCGCCATTCTCGGTCACGGGACGTACACCGGCGTGCCGCGTGACACCCGCATGGCCCAGACGCTGTTCGCGGTGGACGAGCTGTGCGGCTTCCTGGTGGCGTGCGCGCTGGTGCGCCCATCCAGGAGCTTCGCGGATCTCGAGGTGTCGTCGGTGAAGAAGAAGCTCAAGGACAAGGGGTTCGCGCGCGGGGTGAACCGCGACGAAGTGGGTCAGGGAGCCGTGGAGCTGGGCGTCCCGCTGGACGAGCACATCGCCTTCGTGATTCAGGCGCTGCGTCCCGCGGAGGGCGGGCTCGGGCTCGGCGGGCCGGTCGGGTGAGCGTTCCGGCCACGGCCGCGCCCAGCGCGCGCGACCCGCTCGCCCTCGCGATCGACCGCGCCGCCGGCGCCCGGCCGATCGACGGCAACCGCCTCGAGCATCACCCCGACAGCCCGCGCGCCCTGGACGCGATGCTCGCCGCCATCGCCGCGGCGCGCCGCTGGGTGCACTTCGAGAACTACATCATCCGCGACGACGCGACCGGCCAACGCTTCGCCGACGCGCTCGTCGAGCGAGCCCGTGCCGGCGTCGCCGTGCGTGTCCTGTACGACGCCCTCGGCTCGTTCGGCACGTCGCGCCGCTACTGGCGCCGGCTCACCCAGGCCGGCGCCGAGGTGCGCGCCTTCCATCCGCTCCTCACCCGTCACCCGTTCGACCTGTTCGCCCGCGACCACCGCAAGCTGCTCGTCACGGACGGCGGTTGGGCGATGACCGGCGGCCTGTGCATCGGCGACGAGTGGGCGGGCGACCCGGCGCGCGGTCGCCGGCCCTGGCGCGATACGATGGTGGCCGTCACCGGTCCCGGGGCCGCGGCGCTCGACGGCGCTTTCGCCCGCATCTGGCGACGCACGGGCCCGCCGCTCCCGCCCGATGAGCTGGAGGCCGATCCGGCGGAATGCGGGTCCTCGACGGCGCGCGTCGTGGCGGGCGCCCCCGGCCGGGCGCGCGTGTACCGCGCGGTCCAGCTCCTGGCCGCGAGCGCGACGGACCGCCTGTGGATCACCGATGCGTACCTGATCGCACCGCCGCCCCTGTACGCCAGCCTGCTCGACGCCGCGCGGGCCGGCGTGGACGTGCGCCTGCTCGTCCCCGGCACGAGCGACCTCCCGGTACTGCGGGATTCCACTCGGATCGGCTACCGCGACCTGTTGCGCGCGGGTGCCCGCATCTTCGAGTGGCAGGGACCCATGCTGCACGCCAAGACGCTGCTGGTCGATCACCGCTGGGCGCGCGTGGGGTCGAGTAATCTCAACGTCTCCAGTTTGCTCGGGAATTACGAGCTGGATCTCTTCGCCGAATGCAATCAGCTCGCCGCCGCGCTCGCGCAGCAATTCCTGCGCGACCTCGCGTCCAGCCGCGAGATCGTGCTGCAGGCCCGTCGCCGATTCCTCCCGCCCCGGCTCGTTGGAGCGCCCGCCGCCGCGCCGTCCCCCGTTCCCGAGCAGCCGCACAAGCGCTCCGGGTACGAGCTCGGGGCGGTGGCTGTCGTCACGCTGCGCCGCGTGGCGGGCGGGCTGCGTCGCGCGATCACGTCGACCGCGGCGCTCGTGTTTGCGGGCGTCGGGGTGCTGCTGCTCGCGTTCCCGCGGGTGATGGCGATCGTGCTCGCCGCGGGGGCGTTCTCGCTGGCCCTGGCCTTCGGCCTCTACACCTTCGAGCGGCGCCGCACGCGGGACGCGGACGATGGCTGATCCCCCCCCCCAACCCACGCAGCAGGCTGCGCGTATAGCTCAGCAGGACGAAGCCGACCTGGTCGCCCGTGCCGTCGCCGGCGACCGTCCGGCGTTCGGGGTCCTGGTGGAGCGATACGCCGGCGTGGCGCGCCGCGTGGCACGCGCGGTGTTGGGCAATCCTGAAGACGCGGACGACGCCGCGCAGGATGCCATGTTGTCGGCGCTCGTGAAGCTCGAGCAGTACGACGCGCGGCGTCCGTTCGGCCCCTGGTTGCTGCGGATCGTCGCCAACGCCGCCACGGACCGGCGGCGGCGCCGCTCGGTGCGGCGCGTCGAGCCACTCGACGTCGGGCTCACGGCCGGCGGCCCGCGGCCCGACACGGCGACCGAGCGCCGGGCCCTGAACGAGCGGTTGCGGCAGGCCTTGGCCGAGCTGCCGGAGCGGCGGCGTGTGGCGGTGGTGCTGTTCGACGTCGAAGGGTATTCGCATGGGGAGATCGCCACGGTCCTCGGGATACCCGAGGGAACGGTGCGATCGGAAGTGTTCCACGCGCGGCGCCGCTTGCGGGTGCTGCTGGCAGACTGGAAGGAGGAGGGATGAACGATCCACTGCCGTTCGATCACCGGCCCGACCTGGTGCTCGGGAGGGCGCTGCGAGAGGCGCTCGACCCCGGCGACGCGCAGGCGTTCACCGCGCGCGTCGTAGCCCTGGCGGGTCAGGTGCGCCTGCCGTCGTGGGACGCCGTGCTCGCCCGTTGGGCGCGCACCGGCGTGGCGGCCGCCCTCGTCGTCGCACTGGCCGCAGGCTACTTCGTGGGCCGCACTACCGCGGCGTCCCCCGCTGCCGCTCGCCCGACGGTCTCGGATGTCCTGATCGCGCCGCCGGCGCACCCGGGAGAGGTCGAAGTCGTCCTCGCGTCCGTGATCGGCAACAACTAGTAAGGGAAAGGACCGTCATGTTGAACCGTTCCACAACCTGGGCTGTGGCATTCCTCGTCGCCACGTTCGCGGCGGGGCTCGCCGTCGGGGCCGGCGGCCGGGCGCTTTGGGTCCGGTACGCGTCGGCGGCGGCGCCCGAGCGCGGGCGCGGCCTCGATCGGATGATGGACGAGCTGAACGAGGAGTTGCGGCTCGACCCCGCGCAGCGCGACTCGGTACGGGCGATCGTGCAGCGCCACCGCACGCGGATGACGGCGGTGTGGGAGACGGTGCGCCCGCGCTTCGACTCGATGCGGGCGCAGATGGACTCTGAAGTCGCCCGTCACCTCACGCCCGATCAACAGGCCAAGTACCGCGACCATGTGACCCGGTACCGGCATCAGAAGGAGCAGGAGAAGGCCGACACGGGGACTCGAAAGAAGTGATCGGGGCGCGGGCGGGAGTGATCGTGGCACTCGTGTCGGCTTTATCCGCGACCCGGGTCGCCGCGCAGCAGCCGCAGCTCGAGATCTCGCTCGCGGAGGCGGTGCGCCGTGCGCTGGACGTGCAGCCGTCCATCGTCCAGGCGCGCGGCGACGTGCGCACCGCCGGCGCCGGGCAGCGCTCGGCCGCCGGCGCGTTCTTGCCGACGATCACCGCCAGCGGCTCGTCCAATCTAGCGTCAACCAGCCGGTACAACGCGGCGACGGGGCAGATCGTGACGGTGCCCTCGAACACATCGTACTCGGGCTCGCTGGGGCTGAGCCTGGACCTGTTCGACGGCTTCCAGCGACTCGCCAACAAGCGCGCCGCCGCCGCCACCGAGCACGCCGCCGATGCCGGACTCATCAACCAGCGCTACCAAGTGACGGCGACGACCGCGCAGCTCTTCTTCACGGCCCTCGCCGACGAGGAACTCGTCCGAGTGGCCGAGGCGCAGTTGCAGCGCGCCAAAGAAGAGCTGCAGATCTCCGTGAACAAGTTCCAAGCCGGGGCGGCCACGCGCTCCGACACGCTCACTGCGAGGGTGGATTTCGGCAACGCGCAGCTCGCGCTGCTGCAAGCGAACGCGAACCTCGCCACGGCCCAGGCCAACCTCGGACGCCAGGTCGGCGTCGACCAGCCGGTGCGCGCAGTCCCCGATACGGCGTTCCCGTCCCTTCCCGACACCACGGCGCTGCGCGCCCAGGCCCTGGACTCCTCACCCCAGGTGCAGCAGGCGGAGGCGAGGGCCCGCGCCGCCGGAGCCCAGGTCGGCGCCGCGCGCTCGCAGTACTGGCCCACGTTGTCGGCGTCGTACGCGAACGGCTACACAGGGCTCGACAGCTTGGGTCGTGTTGGCCTGGCGCCCTGGTCAACGACGCAGCGCTACGTCAACAACTGGGCGCTCCGGTTCTCCCTGAGCTGGACGCTATTCAACGGGTTCACACGGGAAGCGAACCAGGTGACCGCCTCCGTGGCCCAGGACGTCGCGCGGGCGGCGGCGGCGGATACCCGCCGCCAGATCGGCGCCCAGCTAACACAACAGCTCGCCGCAGTGACCACCGCGTACGCGCAGTTCGGGATCACCGGCGCCAACGTGGCGGCCGCCACCGAAGCGCTGCGGGTCACCCAGGAGCGCTACAAGCTCGGCGCCGGGACCCTGCTCGATCTACTCACGGCCGAGGCCAACATGACGCAGGCCCAGGTGAACCAGGTCCAGTCACGCTACAACTACCTCATCGCCCGCGCCCAGGTCGAGGCGCTGGTAGGACACGCCCTGTGACCACCGTCCAGCCGACTACGTTCCGCACCGGCGACACGCCGCTGCCCGACACCGTCATCCTCACGCACAAGCTCACGCGCGATTACGACATGGGTGGTGAAGTGGTGCACGCGCTGCGCGGCGTCGAGATCCAGATGCGACGCAATGAGTTCGTGGCCATCATGGGCCCCTCCGGCTCGGGGAAATCGACGCTGATGAACCTCATCGGCTGCCTCGACACACCGACCGCGGGCGAATACTGGCTCAACGGGCAGCAGGTGAGCGACCTGTCGGACGACCAGCTGGCGCGGATTCGAAACAAAGAGATCGGGTTCGTGTTCCAGACGTTCAATCTGCTGCCGCGCGCCAGCGCGCTGCACAACGTCGAGCTGCCGTTGATTTATGCGGGGATGGCTGCGAAGGAGCGACGCGCCCAGGCGGCCCGGGCGCTCGAGCGCGTCCAGCTCGCCGACCGGATGACGCACAAGCCGAACGAGCTGTCGGGCGGGCAGCGCCAACGGGTGGCGATCGCCCGCGCGCTCGTGAACGATCCCTCGATCCTGCTGGCGGACGAGCCCACCGGCAACCTCGACTCCGCCACCGGCGAGGAGATCATGCGCCTGTTCCGGGAGCTGCACGACACCGGCCAAACCATCGTGCTGGTCACCCACGAAGCCGATATCGCGGCGCACGCCTCCCGCCAGATCCACCTGCGCGACGGGCTCGTCGAGCGCGACGTGCAGACGAAAGGCAAAAAGTCGTGAAGCGATGCTTTGCCCTGCTGCTCGGCGTCGCCGCCTGCCAGAAGGCGCAGACCGCGCCGCTGTACGAGAGAGTCCCCGTGGCGCGCCGCGACGTCGTCGTCACGGCCACCGCCACCGGCTTGATCCAGCCGATCCTCACCTTCCGCGTGAAGTCGAAGGCGTGGGGGCAGATCGTCGCGATGCCGGTGCAGACGGGAGACGAGGTGAAGAAGGGCCAACTGCTGGCCAAGATAGACCCGCGGCTGCCGCAGAACAACCTGTCCCAGGCGCAGGCGAGCGTCGACAAGGCCCGGGCCCAGCTGGTGAATGCCACCGGGCAGCTCAAGCGCAGCGAGGCCCTGTTCCAGAGCGGGTCGCTGGCGGAGACCGACTACGAGTTCACGAGGCTCGCCTACGCGACGGCCCAAGCGGCCGTCGTCAACGCCGAGGCGAATCTCCAGACCGCGCGGGACGCGATGGAAGACACGCAGGTCCGCGCGCCCATCACCGGCACGGTGCTCGTCGTCGACGCGGTGCTCGGGACGGTCATCTCGAGCCCAACGCTCGGCGGCGGCACGGTGATTCTTGAGATGGCGAGCCTCGACACCGTGCAGGACTCCGCCGCGGTCGTCGAAACCGATGTGGGCGGCGTGCGGCCGGGGATGCCGGTCACGATCATCGTCGACGCCTATCCGGACCGCACGTTCAACGGCACCGTTCTGAAAATCTTGCCGCAGGCGCAGGTCGTCCAGAACACCACGATGTTCCCGGTACTGGTCGACATCGCGAATCCTGGACACCTGCTCAAGCCGGGGATGAACACCGACGTCAGGATCCACATCGGCGGTCGGCAGGGTGTGCTCGCGATCCCGAGCGCAGCGCTCCGGACCAAGCGCGACGTGGGCTCGGCGGCGCAGCTCTTGGGGCTCGACTCGCAGGCCGTGCAGCGGAACCTCGCCGGCGTGCAACCGGCGGCCGGCGCGCAGGGCACCGCCGCGACGTTCGCGACGGCGAGCGGTCGCACCGGTGGGGCCGCAGGGGACAGCGCGGGGGCCGGGGCAGGCGGAGGTCGCGGGGGGCGCGGGGGGCGCGGGGCGGGGCGGAACGGGAGCGGGCGGGCCAGCAGCTACTTCGTGTTCGCGTTGCGCGGCGGCGCGGTGGTTCCCGTTTCGATCAGGACGGGCCTGTCCGATCAGGAGTACATCGAGGTGACGAGCGGCCTGACGGAAACGGACTCGGTACTCGTGCTACCGAGCGCGTCGCTCGTGCAGTCGCAGCAGCAGTTCCGGCAACGCTTCCAGACCGTGACCGGCGGCGGGCTGCCCGGGCTGCGGCAGCAACAGCAGCCCGCCGCCGCGCCGAGGTGATCATGCCGCGCTCCCGGTTCCTGGCCGCGTCCGCAGCGTTGCTCCTGGGAGTGGCCGCCTGCCGCAAGGCGGCGCCCGCGCCGTTGTACCAGAAGGTGCCCGTCCAGCACCGCGACATCGTCGTCACGGCCACCGCGTCGGGCGCGATCCAGCCGATCCTCACGTTGAGCGTGAAGTCGAAGGCCTCGGGTGAGATCCTCGAGAGTCCGGTCCAGACGGGGGACGAGGTCAAGAAGGGTCAGCTGTTGGCCCGGATCGACCCGCGCATCCCGAGCAACAACCTGACCCAGGCGCAGGCGAACCTGGCGGTGGCGAAGGCGCAGCTCGACAACGCGACCGCGCAGCTCAAGCGCAGCGAAGCCCTGTTCCAGAGCCAGTCGATCACCCAGGCCGGGCACGACTCGGCCCAGCTTTCCTCCGCGACGGCCCGCGCGGCGGTGGTCACGGCCGAGGCGAACCTCCAGACCGCCCGCGACGCGATGTCGGACACTCAAGTCCGCGCGCCGAACACGGGCACGGTGCTCGAGCTGGACGCCGTGCTCGGCACCGTGATCTCGAGCCCTACGAATGACGTGGGCGGCGGCACCGTCATTCTCAAGATGGCAAACCTCGACACCGTCCAGGTCTCCGCCCTGGTGGACGAAACCGACGTCGGCAAGCTGCAACCGGGTTTGCCGGTGACGATCACCGTGGATGCGTACCCCAATCGCACGTTTACCGGCACGGTGCTCAAGATCGAGCCGCAGGCGCAGGTGACGCAGAACGTGACGATGTTTCCGGTCGAGGTGAACATCCTGAACCCCGGGCACCTCCTGAAGCCCGGGATGAACACCGAGGTCGAGATCCACGTCGGCAGTCGCCAGGGCGTGCTCGCGGTGCCTAATGCCGCCCTGCGCACGCCGCGCAACGTGGCCTCGGCCGCCCAAGTCCTGGGGCTCGACCCGAAGACCGTGCAGCAGCAGCTCGGGCAGACCGCGGCGGCGCCCACGGCGAGCCGGGACAGCGTCGCTTCGGGGGACGGCGGCAAGCTCCACGCCGCGGAGGCGCCGAGCGCGCAGCAGCAGAGCGCGGCGCCGGGCAGCGACATCGTGTTCACGCTGCGCAGCGGCAAGATCGTCGTCGTATCGATTGGCACCGGTCTCACCGACCAGGACTACACCGAGGTGACGAGCGGCCTCACGGACCGCGATACGGTGCTCGTGTTGTCGGGCACAACGCCGAGATAGCCGTGCTACTGGGCGAGATCATCGGGGTCGCGCTCGAGGCGCTACGGGCGAACAAGCTGCGCTCGCTGCTCACGATGCTCGGCATCATCATCGGCGTCGGCGCGGTCATCACCATGATCGCGTTGGGGTCGGGAGCGCAGAAGTCCGTGCAGGATCGGATTCAGGCGCTCGGCCCCACCCTGCTCACCGTGTCTCCCGGTCAGAGCTTCATGCGCGGCGTCGCCAGCGGCAGCCGCGTGAGCCTGACCATGGACGACGACACCGCGCTCGCGAACAACGCCCGCTACGCGACCGACGTGATTCCCGAGCTGACCAGCAATCTCCAGGTCCAGCTCGGCACCCAAAACATCAACGTCAACGTGGTGGGGACGACGCCGAACTACGCGCCCGTGCACAACTACGGCCTTACGGCCGGCCGCATGTTCACCGCCGGCGACGACGCGGCCCGCCGGCGGGTCGCCGTGCTCGGCGCGTCCGTTCCCCAGATGATCAACGCGAATCGCCAGGCGATCGTCGGACAGGACCTTCTGATCCGCGGTATTCCGTTCGAGGTGATCGGCGTGTTGTCGGAGAAAGGCGCGCAGGGCTTCTCCAACCCCGACGAGCAGATCCTCATCCCGCTCGAGACCGCACGCTACCGGGTGATCGGCACCGACCGGCTGCGCAGCATCACGCTGAAGGTGGACGACGTCAACAACATGAACCTCGCGATGATCGAGATCGAGCGCGTGCTGCGGCGCCAGCACAAGATCCGCCCGGGCGGGGACAACGACTTCCAGATTCGCAACCAGACCGACATCCTGGCGACGCTGCAGCAGACCACGGACACATTCAAGTACCTGCTCGCCGGCATCGCGGCCGTCAGCCTGTTCGTGGGCGGCATCGGGATCATGAACATCATGCTGGTCTCGGTCACCGAGCGCACCCGCGAGATCGGCATCCGCAAGGCCCTCGGAGCCACCCCCTTCAACATCATGTTCCAGTTCCTGGTGGAGGCGTTGGTGCTGTGCCTCGTGGGCGGCCTGATCGGCGTGCTGTTCGGCTCGCTCGGCGCGGTGATCCTGTCCAAGCTGGCGCACTGGAACACCCTCATTTCGCCGGTCGCGATTCTCCTGGCGTTCGTCTTCAGCGCCGCGGTCGGGCTGTTCTTCGGCATCTGGCCGGCACGCCGGGCGGCGAGTCTCGATCCGATAGTTGCGTTGCGTTACGAATAGAAGGCGGAACGCGGAAGTCGGAACGCGGAACATCAGGATCGGCTGACGATTCGTAGGTGTGCCCTCCACGCTAGCTCGTCCGTTCCGCGCCCCGCGTTCCGCGTTCCGCCTTTATCTTTGAGCGCATGCTCGCCCTCCTCCTCGTCCTCCAGGGCGCCGCGGACGGCGGCCCGACTTACAGTGGCCTCGCGAAGCAGCTCGACGTGCGCATCCCGCGCTTCGAGGCGGAGGCGAAGATCGACGGCGTGCTCGACGAGCCGGTGTGGAGTCGGGCGGCGACGCTGACGGGGTTCTCGCAATACCGGCCCGTGGACGGCCGTCCGGCTGAAGACTCGACCGCGGTGCTCGTGTGGTACGCCCCCGACGCGATCTATTTCGGGATCCGCGCGTTCGAGCGCCACGGCAGCGTCGTCCGTGCGACCCTGGCCGACCGCGACAACATCGACGCGGACGACCACGTCGCCATCCTGCTCGACACCTATCTCGACCACCGCCGCGCCACGATGTTCGCCGTGAATCCGCTCGGCGTGCAGGAGGACGGCGTGTGGAGCGACGGGGTCGCCGCCGGCGCCGCCGGGGGGCCGAGCGCCGGTGGCAGGTTCGACGCGACGATCGACTTGAACCCCGACTACGTGTACGAGTCGCGCGGCCGGGTGACCGAGCAGGGCTACGAGGTGGAGGTGCGGATCCCGTTCAAGAGCCTGCGCTATCAGAGCGCCGACCCCCAGGATTGGGGCCTCCAGATCGTGCGGGCGGTGCAGCACTCGGGCTACGAAGAAACCTGGACCCCCGCGGTCCGCGCCAACGCGAGCTTTCTCATTCAGGCGGGCCGCCTGGTCGGCCTCGGCGCGATGCGGCGCGGCCTGGTGCTCGATCTCACGCCCGAGTTCACCACCAAGGTGGACGGCGCTCCGACCATGCCGGGCTACGACTATCGCGGCACGCCCGAAGTCGCGGGCAACGTGCGCTGGGGCGTCACGCAGAATCTCGGGGCGACCGCGACCGCCAATCCGGACTTCTCGCAGGTCGAGGCCGACGTCGGCCAGGTGACGCTCAACCAGCGATTCGCCCTGTTCTACCCCGAGAAGCGGCCGTTCTTCCTCGAGGGGCTGGAGCAGTTCGACACGCCCAACAGTCTCATCTACACGCGGCGCATCGCGCAGCCCGTGTTCGGCGCAAAGCTCGCCGGCAAAATCGGCGGCATGGGGATCGCCTATCTCGGGGCGGTCGACAACAGCGACCAGTCGGCCACGGGCGCTCACCCCATTTACAACATGTTGCGCCTGCGGCGTGACCTGGGGCCGACGTCAACACTCGGCATTGCCTACGCCGACCGAATCGACGGCGACGACTACAACCGCGTGCTGGGCGTCGACGCGCACGTCGTGTGGCGCAAGATCTGGTTCTCGGAGGTGCAGGTCGCCGGAGCGTGGACTCGGGCACCGAACGGCAGCCGCGCCGGCAAGCTCTGGACCGTCACCTTCGGCGACCGCACCGGTCGCGCGTACGGGAACCACTTCGAGCTGCTGGGCATCCAGAAGAACTTCCAGGACACGAGTGGGTTCGTGAATCGGACGGACTTCGTCGCTGGCCGCACGTTCAACCGGTTCAGCTGGTACGGCCGGCCAGGCGCGCTGGTCGAGCAGTTCAGTGTGATCGTCGGATTCGCCCCCATCTGGCGCTACCGCGACTTCGGCCGGTTGAACCGGACCATCGAGGACACCCTGCAGAGCTTCTGGATCGCGACCTTGCGCGGCGGGTGGCAGGCCCAGGTAACGCTCAACCTCAACCACTTCGGCTTCGATGCCACGGACTTCTCGGGCTACACGGTCGGCACCGCGCCCTTCGTGTTGCCCCACGATTTGTATCAACTCCCCGGCGCGGCGTTCATCGTGAACGCACCGAACCGGGCCGTGTCGGGCAGCGTGGTGCTGGGCTACTCGGCCGTGGCCATCTTCCCCGAGGCATCCGAGGGCCGACAGGTCGCCCTCACCACGGTCGCCGCCCTGCGCCCCACGCCGGCCCTGCGCCTCGAGGCGCGCTGGGTGCACCAGCGCCTCACCCGCGCGCGCGACGGCAGCCGGTTTTCAACCGCGAATATCCCCCGGCTCAAGCTCGAGTACCAGCTGACGCGCGCGATCTTTGTGCGCTACATCGGGCAATATTTCGCGGAAGACCAGGCCGCGCTCCTCGATCCCCGTACCGGGCAACCGCTCCTCGTGAACGGCGACACCGCGCGAGCGATAGTCACGAACGACTTCCGGAACGACCTGCTGTTTTCCTACAAGCCGACGCCCGGGACCGTGGTCTTCCTGGGCTACGGCGCGTCGCTCACCGAGGCCGACGCGTTCCGGTTCCGGAACCTGAGCCGCACGTCGGATGGCTTTTTCCTCAAGCTGAGCTATCTCTTCCGCATGTAGGTGGTATCAGACGAGGACCTGTTCCGGAGGTGGCCGTGATCCGTTCCCTCGCCCTGCTGCTGGTGCTCGCAGCCCTGCCCCAGGACCGAAGGGACGCGAAGCTCGTGTACCGGAACGTCACTGCCGGCGCGACCCATAGCTGCGGCATCGCCTCGGGGGGCGTGGCCTACTGCTGGGGCGACAACGGGTTTGGCCAGCTCGGCACCGGGGACGAGCGATCGAGTCTGGTCCCCGTCGCGGTGATCGGCGGCGAGACGTTCACCACACTCAGCGCGGGCGACGGGTTCACCTGCGGCGTCACCACCTCGGGCGTCGGGCACTGTTGGGGACGGAGCTGGCGCGTCGAGAGCGGGAGCCGGCCGCCCCACAGCGCTGCCCCTGCTCCGGTGGTGGGTGGCCTGCTGTTCTCTCACATCAGCGCCGGCGCCAATCATGCGTGCGGCGTCACGATCGATCACGCGGCCTACTGCTGGGGCAGCAACGCGGAGGGTCAGTTGGGAACGGGCGACACGGCAAGCTCCCGCACCCCGGTCCCAGTCGCCGGGCAACTGTCATTCGACTCTGTGAGCGCCGGGTGGGCCCACACCTGCGGCGTGACCACCAATCGGGTTGCCTACTGCTGGGGTAACAACAAATTCGGCCAGCTCGGCGACGGTACCCGGGACGCGACTCGCGTACCCAGGGAAGTCGTACAAATCCACGACTTCGTGTCGGTGAGCGCGGGCGGTCGCCATAGCTGCGGCGTCGGCGCGCGAGGCACCGTCTATTGCTGGGGTGACAACTTCCACAGCCAGATTGGAAGAACGGGCGTCCAAGCGTCTCGGTCGGGGAGCTTGGTCCCGGTGGCCCTGTTCGCGAGCGACCGATTCGTGGGGGTGACCGCCGGAGCATTCCACACCTGTGCCCTTACCCTCAAGAACATTGATCGCGTGACCTGCTGGGGATCCAATCAGGACTACCAGCTCGGCGTGCGCACGTCCCCCGAGTCGGACCGACTGATCGTATCGACAGACATCTTTCAGGGGATTCCGTTCGTCCAGGTCGACGCCGGTGACAACCACACCTGCGGCACGACCGACCGGGGAGCGACCTACTGCTGGGGGCGGAACGACGACGGCGAGCTGGGTGATGGGACCTTGCGCGCGCCGGCCCGCCCCGCGCGTGTGGCGGACCCCGACTCCACGAGGCACTGAGGCCTCACCTCTACCCCTCCCCTCCGCGCCGGGCCATTTTCCCCCACATGCCCGACGCGGCCGACCTGACCCAGCAACTCGCCGACGAAGACCGCGCCAAACAGCGCCGCTATGTGCTCGCGAACACCCGCGCGCGCTGGCGCTTCGTCGCGCTGGGAGCCGTCCTGCTCGCGATCCTCCGTGTCGCACGGGTCGCGCCCGCCTCGTGGCCCTTCATCCTGGGCTTCGCCGGTGTGTTCGCCGGCCTCAGCTACGCGATGCTCCGCGTGGCGCGGGGCGGTGAGTTCCGCGCCTGGCACGCACACGCCGACATGGCGGTAGGCGCCGCGATGATCTCCGCGATCCTCTACGCGGTGGGACCGACCGGACACCTGCTGTACGTCGTGTACCTGATTGCCCCGCTCCAGGCGGCGCTGTACCTCGGCCAGACCGAGGCGTGGCAGGCGCTGCTCGTCAACCTCACGGGCTTCGGGCTCGTCACCGCCCTCCGGGTCAGCCAGGGCGCGCCGGGCTGGGCGTGGAGCGCGTTCGCGCAGGAGACCCTCGTGCTCGCGTTCGTGGGCGCGGCTTTGGTGCCGACGCTGACGCGGTTCGTCACCAGGCTGCAGGCCGCGCGGAGCACGCTGGCACAGGTGGAGGGCGGCGACCTCACGGTGAAAGTGCAGGACGAGGAGCTGGACGAGCTGGGCTACCTCGGCGCGAGCGTGAACCGGACCACCGGCGCGATCGCCGGCATGGTACGTCAGGTCCAGCACCAGTCCCAGGACCTCGCGGCCATGGCCCAGCAGCTCGCCGCGTCCGCCCAGGAGCTGCAGGCTGCGTCCCACGAGATCTCCGCCGCCGCGGTACGGACGACCGAGGGTACGTCGCGCCAGCGGCAGCTCATCGGCCACGGCCGCGACGACTCGGAGGCCGCGGCGGACGTCGCGGCGCAGCTGCACGCGCGGGCGCAGGAGGCCGAGCGCCAGATCGCCGGCGTGGCGCAGCAGGCGCAGCGCCATGGCCAGGAGATCGCGCGGGCGAGCGAGCTGCTCGTGACGCTCGTGGACCACCTCGACCAGGTGTCCCGCGCCGCCGGCACCCTGGAGCTGGGCTCGCGCGAGATCGGGAAGCTCGTGGATGCGATCACACGCATCGCCAGTCAGACCGACCTGCTCGCCCTGAACGCGGCGATCGAAGCGGCGCGCGCGGGCCAACACGGGCTGGGATTCCGGGTGGTGGCCGACGAGGTGCGCAAGCTCGCCGAGCAGAGCGCGCGCTCCGCGGAGGAGGTGCGGGCCCGCGTGCGACAGACGCAGGACCAGATCGGGCAAGTGATCGCGGCGATGGACGAGGGGCGCCGCACCGCCCAGGGCGTGGGCGCCGTGTCCGCGGCGGCCCGGCAGGCGCTGGACGCCATCTTCGGCGACCTGAACGCCACGGTGAAGTTCGCCAGTGCCTTTGCGGGCGAGACGGAAGGGCAGACGCAGCGGATCCGCGAGGTGGTGCGGCGGATGGAAGAAGTCGCGGGAATCGCCGAGACGGCGGCCCAGGGCGCCGAGCAGACCTCGGCCGCGACGGAACAGCAGATCGCCTCGCTGAGCGAGCTCACCACGACCTCGCAGCACCTCTCGGTCGCGGCGGCCAAGCTCACGGAGACGATTCAACGGTTCAACGTGAACGGGAAGGCGTAACCGGAACCCCAGGGCCGCTGCCGGAGTTCTCAGGATTAGCGCGTTAAATTGAGACTCCGAGGAGCAACCATGTCCATTCGACCGATCAAGCGAGTACTGCAGTCGCAGCCGACCATCGAGGGCGCCGGTGTGCGGTTGCGCCGCGCATTCGGCTTTGGCGACACCAAAGAGTTCGATCCTTTCCTTCTGTTCGACGACTTTCGCAATGAGAACCCCGAGGATTACCTCGCGGGGTTTCCCTGGCACCCGCATCGCGGCATCGAAACCATCACTTACGTCCTCGCGGGGACGGTGAACCACGGTGACAGTCTCGGAAACAAGGGGGCCCTGGGGGCCGGTGACGTGCAGTGGATGACCGCGGGCAGCGGGATCCTCCATCAGGAGATGCCGCGCGGGGACCCACAGGGACGCATGCACGGGTTCCAGCTCTGGGCGAATCTGCCGTCCTCCCTGAAGATGACCCGGCCGCGCTACCAGGACATTTCGGGCGGCGACATCCCCGAGGTGACCGACGACGACGGCACGCGCGTCCGCGTGATCTGCGGGAGCTTCTGGGGGAAGGCCGGCCCGGTCGAGGGAGTGGCGGCGGACCCGCGCTATCTGGACGTCTGGGTCCCGCCGGGTAAGCGCAAGTCGCTGCCCGTCGAAACGTCGGGGCACGCGTTTGCCTACGTGTTCGAGGGTGGTGGCACGTTCCGCGACGCCTCGGAGCCGGGGGCCGTCCGCACGGAGCAGGTGGGCCCGGCGGTGGCTGGGGGGAATGTGGGCGATGGAGAGGTGCAGAATCGCTCACTCGTGCTATTCGACAGCGGAGACGCGGTGACGGTCCAGGCCGGCGACGCCGGTATCCGATTCCTCCTCGTGTCGGGGAAGCCGATCGAGGAGCCGGTAGCGTGGTACGGCCCCATCGTGATGAACACGCCGGACGAGCTGCGGCGGGCGTACGCCGAGCTGCAGGACGGCACCTTCATCAAGCAACGCTAGGGCCAATAGGCGTGCCGGCGCCGCGCCCTACACTACTCGCCGCCGCCGTGGGCGCGCGGGACCACGTCCGGGGATCTCCCGACGCCCGCGTTACCCTCGTCCAGTACGCGGACTTCGAGTGCCCATTCTGCGGTCGCGCGTTTCCCGAGCTCAAGAGTGTGCTGCACGACCTGGGGCAGCGTGTTCGCTTTGTATTCCGGCACTTCCCTGTGATCGAGGCGCACCCCCACGCGGAGGCCGCGGCCGAGGTCGCCGAGGCGGCGGGCACGCAGGGGAAGTTTTGGGAGATGCACGACTTGTTGTTCCGGCGACAGGCTGCGCTGGACGACGATCACCTGCTGGCGTACGTTCGCGAGCTGGGACTCGATGTACAGCGCGTGGAGCGGGAGCTGGCGGGGCACGTGCATCGCGCGCGAGTGCTCGAGGACATTGAAAGCGGCATGCGAAGCGGAGTGAGCGGCACGCCGATGTTCTTCATCAACGGTCGACGCCACGAGGAGCCGGGCGACGCCCGCACGTTGCGGGCCGCGCTGCTTCGCGCCACCTAACGTTTGATCAACCCGTCACTCAAAGGATTGGTACCATGTCTCACGAGACCATGAACGACCTTCCCGAAAGCGTGCGCAGCCAGGTGAGCGATCTGCTCAACAACCGGCTCGCGGAGGCGATCGACCTCCAGACGCAAACCAAGCAGGCACACTGGAACGTCAAAGGCCCGAATTTCATCGGCCTGCACAAACTGTTCGACGAGATCGACGAAGCGGTGGAGGAGTACGTCGACCTGCTCGCGGAGCGCGTCGTTCAGCTCGGCGGGACCGCCGAGGGAACCGCGCGGGTCGTGGCCGAGCGCTCGGAGCTGCCGGAGTATCCGCTCTCGATCACGACGGGCGAGGAACACGTCTGGGCCTTGTCGTCGGCGCTGTCCAACTTCGGGGAGCGGATCCGCCGGGCCATCGACCAGACGGCCGATCTGGGCGACGTCGATTCGTCGGACATCTGCACGGAGATCTCGCGCGGGACCGACAAATGGCTGTGGTTCGTCGAAGCGCACGCCGAGGGAGCCGTCAAGGCGCACTTGAAGGGCTGACTACCACCCCCGAAACAGCGGCGCGTCCCCGAAGTCCCACAACACGAAGGCGATGAGTCGCGGACGGCGTGGCTCGGGGCCCACCGCCGGTAGCTCGGCCCCGAGCGACGCCGCCACGTGTCCCAGCCGCGACAGCTGCATCCACAGCTGCGGATAGAGGGACAGCGTGCGCTCGCCGTCGAGCGGCACAGTCCAGCCGGCCTCGAGCATCGGTACAACACGCCCCAGCTCCCGCCCCACGCCCAGACGGTAGGAGAGCGTGGTGACGCCCTCCGTCTCCTCCCACGTCGCGACGATCTCGCCCTGTACCACGAGCGCTCGTCCCGGATTGGCGCCGAAGGCGACGAACGGCTCGACCTCCCAGCGGTCGGCGCGGCCGAGGGGCGGGGTCGCCTCGAGCCCGAGGCTCAGCAGCGCGCGGCGCTCGAGGCTGTGCCACGCGTTGTACTTGAGCGCTCCGGTCACCCCGTCGAACGAGTTCGGTGCCCCGTCGAACGCAGACCGCGCGCTGGCCTCGAGCTGGAACCGCTTGCCCAGCCGGTGCTCGTAGATGAACTCCTGGTCGCGCGCCCGATCGACAATCACGACCTCGTCTTCCGGGTAGGCCTTTTCGACCAGGAACGCCCGTGGAAAGTTCAGCTCGCCGGGCGGCCAGCCGAGCTCGCCGCACAGGGAGCGGGCGTAGCGCACCACGGCGCGAATCTGCGAGGGTGTAGCCGCCTCGCCGTAGGCCGGCATGTCGAGCGACAGACCGAACGCGGCGCCGCCCTGCGTCACGATCGCCACCCAGCGGTCCTCGGGCTCCGCGGTCGAGCCCTTGCAATCCCGGAGGTCCGCAGGCGGGACCTCGAGCCGGGTGGCGGCGGACGGCGTGCCGCGCCCGTCCGCCCCGTGGCACGACTTGCACCACGCGTGAAACAACGCGGCACCCGAGTCGGCGGGCCCCTGGGCCACGAGCGCGAGCGCCAGCACCGCCGCCGCACTCATGCGGGCTTCGCGATGCGGAAGAGCTCGGCGGCGCACCGATCCGCCTCGCGCACGATCTCCTCGATGGACGCGGTGAGGAGCTCGTGGCCGAGCACCACCGGCTTTCCATCGACGAACACGTCGCGCACGTCGCTCGCGCACGCCGCGTACACCACCAGCGACGCGGGATCGCCGATCGCCGGGTGGAGATGCGGCTCGCGCAGATCCAGGACGACCAGGTCAGCGCGCTTGCCGGGGGCGATGGAGCCGAGCTCGGCCTCGAGGCCGAGGGCCCGGGCGCCCCCGAGCGTGGCGAGTTCGAGCACCCGGCCGGCGGGGAGCGCGTCGGCGCCGAGCCGTGGCTTCTGGATCAGGGCGGCGAGGCGCATCTCGGCGAACACGTCGAGCCGGTTGTTGCAGGGCGCGCCGTCGGCCCCAATCGCGACGCGACACCCCGCGGCCAGGAGCTCTGGAATCTTGGCCACGCCGCTCGCGAGCTTCAGGTTGGACGACGGGCAGTGCACCACCGTAGTCCCCTGGCGCGCCAGGCGCGCCGTCTCGTGCGCGTCCACCCAGACGCAGTGGGCCAGTGCCGCGCGGGGGCCGGAGATCCCGACCGAGTCCAGATAGGCGATCTCCTCGAGGCCCGTGGTGCGCAGCACCGTCTCGCGCTCGACGATCGTCTCGGCGGCATGGGTGTGCAGCTGGGCGTTGAAGCGCTCGGCCAGATCGCTCGCGGCCCGGAGCAGCGGTCCCGAGCAGCTGGGG
>DATHKX010000197.1:0-33322 GCA_035488835.1 Gemmatimonadales bacterium | reverse complement strand
ACAGGGCGGACGGGCGGTCAGGCGGACGGGCGGAAGGTGGCGTCATGCGGAGAGCGTCTGCTGTCCGCCCGTCCGCCCGTCCGCCTGTCCTATCAGTGACGACAGCATCCCCACCGCCACCGTCACCGCCGTCCCCAGCGGTACGTACCAGGGCCACGCGAGACCGGGCAGCAGGCGCCACGGCACCCCCAACACGATCGGCGTCATGGCGAGGACGCTCACCACGATCGCTACGATCACATCGCGCTCGCGGGCGCGCGGCCACAGCCCGCCCAGCAGATACGTGCCCAGCAGTCCGCCGTACGTGATCGACGCGATGCTGAGCGCCAGCTGCACGACGGGGGTGTTCTGGTTCCGGAAAGCCATGGCCCCTGCGACCAGCACGGCCGTCCACACCAGTGTGAGCCAGCGGCCCACCCACAAGAGGTGCGTCGGGTCGTGGCGCCCGGTGAGCGGCGCGTAGAAGTCCTGTGTCGAGGCGGAGGCAAGGGAGTTCACAGCGGACGCGTGACTGCTCATGGCGGCGGCGAGGATGCCCGCGATCACGAGCCCGGCGAGCCCGGCCGGGAGCTGGTTGATCGCGAACGTGGGATAGATCGCGTCGCCCCGCGTCGCAGGTCCCGGATCCGCGCCAGCGAGCCACAGGCTCGTTCCCACGAGCAGGAAGAGCGCGAATTGAAGGATGATAAACACACCGGAGCCGATGAGCGCCCGCTGCGCGTCCCGGAGCCCCCGGGCGGCCAGGAGGCGCTGCACGATGAGGTGATCGGTGCCGTGGGAAGCACCGGCGAGCAGCGCCCCGCCCAGGACCCCGCCCCAGAATGTGTAGAGGACCTTGAACGATGGTGTGAAGTCGAGCGTGACGAGCTTTCCGGCGTCCCAGGCCCGCGCGAACGCACCCACGCCCCCCGCGAGGTGGGTCGCGACGAGGAGCGTCGCGATCCCGCCCACGAGGTACACCCCGAGCTGGATCACGTCGACCCAGACGACGGCGCGCAGGCCCCCCACCCAGGTGTAGATCACGGTGACGATGCCGATCGCGAGAATACCGGCGGCGAGGCTCCACTGCGTGATGATCGCCAGGGGAATCGCCGTGGCGAAGATCCGGACGCAGTCGGCGAGGGCGCGCGTCACCAGGAACACGCCGGAGGCCGTCCGCCGCGCGCGCGGCCCGAAGCGCCGCTCCAGGCGCTGATAGGCCGTGTCCTGGGTCCCCTCGAAATAGCCGGGGAGCAGGAACGCCGCCACGCCGATCCGCCCGACGAGGTACCCGAACGACAGCTGCAGGAAGGTGAGGTCGCCGCGGGCCGCGAGGCCGGGGACGGAGATGATCGTGAGCGCCGACGTCTCGGTCGCGACGATCGAGAGCATGATGGCCCACCACGGCAGGCCGCGGTGCCCGAGGAAGTAGTCGCTCGCGTCGCGCTGGCGGCCCGATAGCACGAGGCCGAACACGATCACGGCGACGCAGTAGGCCGCGATGACGACGACGTCGAGCGGTCTCACGGGTGGGCGGGGGCAGCAAAAAGCCCGCGACGCGCGCGGGCTTGAAATGCCGACCAGCAGCGGGGGGCCAACGGCCTCACACCGTGAAGGATGATCCGCAGCCGCAGCCGCCCGTGGCGTTCGGGTTCTCGAAGGTGAACCCCGATTCCTGGAAGTTGCTCTTGTAGTTCAGGGTGACACCGTTCAAGTATTGGGCGCTGAATGCGTCGACAAAGCACCGCACGCCGGCCGTTTCGATGACGAGGTCGTCCTCGGCTGGCTTGTCTTCGATGTTCAAGCTGTACTTGAATCCCGAGCAGCCGCCCGGAAGCACCGCGATGCGGAGCCCGGCCGTCTCGGGCGAAACGTTCTCTTCCGCCATGAACTTCCTCACTTCGACCGCCGCCGGCTCGGTCACGGTGAGGGTAATGGGACTCGTGTGTTGCGTCGTGGCCATTGCGATCCTCCAGTCACGTGCGAACTTAGACAGTTCCTGCGGGCAAGTCAACTCTCTGCCGCGAGGTTGCCGCCACTATGCGCCTAACGCTCGCCGACTGGGTCGTCGTCGCCCTGTACTTCCTGTTCAACGTCGCCGTCGGTCTGTACTACAAGAGCCGCGCCAGCCAAAGCACTGCCGAGTTCTTTCTGTCCGGGAGAAACGTGCCCTGGTGGCTGGCGGGAACGTCGATGGTGGCGACCACGTTCGCCGCGGACACCCCGCTCGTGGTCACCGGTCTCGTGGCGCGCAACGGCATCGCGGGGAACTGGCTGTGGTGGAACCTGCTCATGAGCGGGATGCTGACCGTGTTTTTTTACGCCCGCCTGTGGCGGCGCGCCGGCGTGATGACCGACATCGAGTTCTCGGAGATCCGCTACGCCGGGCCACCGGCGGCGTTCCTGCGGGGGTTCCGGGCTGTCTACTTGGGCCTGCTCATCAACTGCATCATCCTCGGCTGGGTCAACCTCGCGATGGCGAAGATCCTCCAGCTGGTGTTCGGCGTTTCGAAGGGCGAAGCGCTGTGGATCGTGGTCGGGCTGATCGTGCTGACGTCCGCGATCTCCACGCTCTCGGGGCTGTGGGGCGTCCTGGTGACCGACCTGTTCCAGTTCGTGATCAAGATGGGCATGGTGATCGTGCTGGCCGTCGTCGCAGTGCGGGCCGTTGGCGGAATCGAGGCCATGAAGGTCAAGCTGGCGGCCATCGATCAGGTGCGCGGGGCCACGACCGGCGGTCAAGGATCCGTGCTCAGCTTCGTGCCCGACATCGGCTCGGCGTGGATGCCGATGATCACATTCTTCGTGTACATCGCAGTGAATTGGTGGGCCACCTGGTATCCTGGCGCGGAGCCCGGCGGCGGCGGCTATGTGGCGCAGCGGATGCTGAGTGCGAAGGACGAGAAGCACTCGTTGCTGGCCACGTTGTGGTTCAACATCGCGCACTATGCCGTGCGGCCCTGGCCCTGGATCCTGGTGGCGCTCGCCTCACTGATCCTGTTCCCCAATCTCCAGGACCCGGAGACCGGCTACATCCGGGTGATGATCGACTATCTCCCGTCTTCGCTCCGTGGGCTCATGGTCGCCGCGTTCGCGGCGGCCTTCATGTCCACGATCGCCACCCAGCTCAACTGGGGGGCGAGCTATCTCGTGAACGACTTCTATCGCCGCTTCATGCGCCGCGATGCGAGCGAGCCGCACTACGTCATGGCGTCGCGGGTCGCTACGGCCCTGCTCACGGTGATCTCCGCCGCCGTGGCGTTCCGGATCGAGTCGATCGGGGGCGCATGGAAACTGCTGATCATCACGGGCGCTGGGACCGGCGCGGTGCTGCTGCTGCGCTGGTACTGGTGGCGCATCAACGCTTGGAGCGAGGTCGCGGCGATGATCACTGCGTTCGTGGTCTCGGTGGGGTTGCAAACGATCGGAGGCCTCGACAACGACCGGCCGATCGATTTCGCGCACATCGTGCTCATTACGGTCGCGGCCACGACCGTGGTGTGGATTGCCGTCACGTTCCTCACGCGCCCCGAGTCGGATGCGACGCTGGTGGCGTTCTACCGCCGCACCCGGCCCTCGCGGGCCGGCTGGGGACCGGTGGCCGCCCTCGCCCCCGACGTGCGCCCGTCAGCCGACGGCCTCGCCAACCTGATCGACTGGATAGCGGGTTGCGTGCTGGTGTACGGAGCGTTGTTCGGCGTCGGGAAGCTTCTGCTGCACGAGACGCTCCCCGGCCTGGTGCTGCTCGTGGTCGCCGCGGTCGCGGGCTGGATCATCTACCGCGACTTGTCGCGGCGCGGCTGGCAGACGGTGGTGGAGTAGCGATCGCCGCTAAAGTTCCGGACGGGTGAGGGCGTCGGCCACGAGGTCGGCGACGTGCGCCCGCACGCGGAGGATCGCCGTGTTGCCGCGGGTGGGGTGCACGTGGTTCGAGAGCAGGACAACGAATAGGTCGCGGTCGGGGTCCATCCACATCGACGTCCCGGTGAAACCGGTGTGGCCGAAGGAGCGCCGTGACAGCTGCGCGCCCGCGCTCGAGTACCCTGAGTCCGATGGCGTGTCCCAGCCGAGTGCGCGAGTCGAGCCCGCCGGAAGGTTCTGCCGGGTGGTGAACTCGGCGACGGTCTCGGCCCGAATCAGCTGGAGCGTGTCCCACGCGCCTCCGTTCAAGAGCATCGCGGCGAAGCGGGAGAGGTCGAGCACGTTGGAGAAGAGCCCGGCGTTCCCCGACACGCCGCCCAGCCGCGCCGCACTCTCGTCGTGCACCTCGCCCCGGAGCCAACGGTGCCGGAACACGGTATCGTGCTCGGTGGGCGCGATCCGGTCGCGCGACGACGCGGGCGGCAGGAACCGCGTCGCGGGCATGCCGAGCGGTCCGAACACCCGCCGGGCGAGAAAGCGGTCGAACGGCTCACCCGTCACGCGCTCTACGGCCTGCATGAGCACGATGGCGCTCAAGTCGGAGTAGCGGTAGCTCGTTCCCGGCGGCGCGACGAGGGTCGTCGTGTCCACGGCGGCGAGCGCCGCGGCGCGGGTCGCGGTGGAGTCGTACAGCGGGAGGTCCGCCACGAGGCCCGCCGAGTGGGTCAGGAGCTCGCGCACCGTCACGCGATCCTTCAGGGCTCCGCCCCGGAACGCGGGCACGTAGCGGGCGATCGGTGCATCGAGCTCGAGCTGCCCCGCGTCCACCAGCAGCATGCAGGCGGTCGTGAGGCCCACCACCTTCGTGAGCGAGGCGATGTCGTACAGCGTGCCGGCGTCCACCGGGCGCGGATCATCGACGCCGTAGTGGCCGACGGGCGCGAGCAGCGCGAGCCGGCCGTGTCGTCCCACGGCGACCACGGCGACCACGGCGCCCGGAAACGCACCGCTGTCCACTTCGGCCCGGAGATACGCGACCACGCCCGCGAGGCGCGTGCTGTCGAAGCCCAGGGCGAACGGCGCGGCCCGCGGGATGCCGGCGCTCGCCGGGACCGGCGTATTCTCCCTGGCCCCCGTCCCGCCACACGCGGTGATGAGTGCGACGAGCATGAGCGTGATGCGGCGCCTCACGGCCGTGCCGCGGGGACGGTCACGCCCCAGCCGAGGGGGTAGTCCGGCGGGATGCGAGTCGGGAGGTGGCCGCCGATCGGCACGCGGCCGAGCAGCGCGAGCGCCGCGGCCCGCTCCGAGGCCCGCACGCCGCTCCAGGCGATAAGGTAGGACCGCACCGTCGGCGTCTGGTTGAGGAGGTAGGGGCTGCCGAGCGACACCAGCACGGTGGGGCGGGCGGCGTCCGTCACCGTGATGAGCTGCGCGAGCGAGTCTGGAAGGGCGATGTTCCCCTTCCACGAGATGGGCCGCACGTTGGCGACGAACACGGTGGCGGGCGCCCGGGCGATGACCGCCCGCGCGGAATCGTACGACAGGGTCCCCGACATGGGCCACAGCCGGAAGAAGTCCACCGTGTCGCCGCCCTGTCGCAACAGGTCGGTGAGGAGGAGGCCGACGCTCGAGTTGGCCTCGTCGGCGTACGCGATCAGGGCCAGCCGGCCGGGACGGGCCCGCACGGCGTGCAGCCGTCCGCCCACGTCGCGCACCAGCGTGAGGGAGCGTACCGCGAGATCATTGGCGGCGTCCTGGAACCGCTTGCTGCCGACCACGTGCGGGATGGAGTCGAGCGGGACGGTGCGGTGCTCGAGCAGGCCGAGCCGACGCTTGATCTCGAGCACGCGGCGTACCGACTGCGCGAGCCGCTGCGGCGTGACCCGACCCGCCGCCACGGCCGCGGTCATCGCGGCTACCGCGGAATCGGCATCGGCCGGTATGAGCAGTAGGTCCGAGCCTGCGAGGAACGCTCGCACCGTCGCTTCGCCGGCACCGTACTTCGCCACGATCGCGCCCATCATGAGGGCGTCGGTCACGACCAGGCCGGGGAAGCGCAGCGAGTCCCGCAGCAGCCCGGTGAGGACGGCCGCGGACACAGTCGCCGGATCGTTCGACCCCGTGAGCGCGGGGAACGCGATGTGCGCGCTCATCACCACGTCCGCCCCGGCGGCGATGCCGGCGCGGAACGGGACAAGCTCGAGCGAGTCGAGGCGGGCATATCCGGCCGTGATGACGGGCAGGCCGATGTGCGAATCCGTCTCCGTATCTCCGTGGCCAGGGAAGTGCTTGAGCGTGGCGAGCATACCGTGGTCGTGCAGGCCCCGCACGTACTCCGCGACCAGGCGGCCCACGGTGCGCGGGTCCTCGCCGAACGAGCGGATATTGATGATCGGGTTCGCGGGGTTGTTGTTGACGTCCGCATCTGGGGCGAAATTGACGTGGATGCCCACGGCCCGGCCCTCGGCGCCCGCGGCCGCCCCGATCGCGTAGGCATCATGGGGATCGCCGGTGGCGCCGACCGCCATGATCTGCGGGAATGCGGTCGCCCCCACCACGCGCATGCCGGCGCCCCACTCGAGGTCGGCCGATACGAGCAGGGGCAAGCGGGATCGTTGCTGCAGCGCGTTGAGCTTGGTGGCGATGTCGAGGGGGGAGCCGACCGAGATGATCAGGCCGCCGATTTCGAGCGAGTCCACCCACCGGGCCGCCACCTGAAAGAGCGAATCGTCCAGTGCGGTGTAGCTTCCCGAGAGCCACGGGATGACGAGCTGCCCCACCTGTTGGCGCACCGTGAGGCTGGCGAGCAGCGAGTCGACGGAAACCACGGGGACGGAAGGCGAGGGATTGGGGACGGGTTTGGCCGTCCGTCCGACTGTTGGACCGCCGGCACATCCCAGCACGGCCGTAACGATCAGGAGCCTATGCGCTCGCATTCTGTCTCGCTGTTGATGGTGATCGCCTGCGCCATCGCGCTGCCGACGCGGGTGGCTGCGCAGGTGCGACCGGGGATCGAGGTGCTGCTGACGGACTCGATCAGTGTCGTCGCCGGCAAGCGCGTCGCGCTGCTCACGAACCAGACCGGCGTGGACCGTCTGGGGCGGCGCGACATCGACCTGTTGCGCGGCACGCCGGGCGTCCGCCTGGCGGTGATCCTGAGCCCGGAGCACGGGCTCCGCGGCATGGAGGATCGCTCCGGGCTCCCCGATGCCGTCGACTCCGCCGCCGGTCTACCAATCTATAGCCTCTACGGTGGGACGCCGCTGTCGGCGATCGCGGCGCTCGATTCGGTGGACGTCGTGCTCGTGGATTTGCAGGACGTCGGCGCCCGCTATTACAGCTACCCCACGACGGCAGTCCTGGTGATGCAGGAGGCGGTGCGCCGCGGCAAGCCCGTGGTCGTGCTGGACCGGCCGAACCCGATCGGCGGCGTCGCGTCCCAAGGGAACGTGCCCGCCGGCCCCCGGCCGGTGGAGCGCGTCTTCGACTTCCTCGGCGTGCCGATGCGCCACGGCATGACGATGGGCGAGCTGGCGCGGTTCGCCAACGACGTACTCGGGATCCACGCCCGTCTCACCGTCGTCCCGGCGCTGGGGTGGCGACGCGCGATGTTCTACGACGACACGGGACTGCCCTGGGTTCGACCCTCGCCCAACCTGCCGGACCTGGAGAGCGCGCTCCATTATCCGGGGACGTGCCTGTTCGAGGGCACGAACCTCTCGGTCGGGCGCGGCACCGCGTTCGCGTTTCAGGTGATCGGTGCGCCGTGGCTCGACACCGGCGCCGTGTTGCCGCGGCTGCGGGGTGGGGGACGGTGGGCGCAGGAGGGGTTGAACGGGGTGGAGCTCTCGGGCGTGGCGTTCACTCCGCATGGACCGACCGACGGGAAGTACGACGGCGTCGAGGTCCGCGCCATCCGGCTGCGCGTGACCGATCGGCGGCGGTACGACCCGACACGCGCCGCCGCCCTCGTGCTGGCGGCCATCCGGGCAGTGCAGCCCGATTCGCTGCGTTTCGATGCGGCACGCTTCGACCGTCTGGCGCAGGGCGCGGAGCTGCGGCGCGCGATTCTCGCCGACCGCACGGCCGACGCGATCTGGCGGGCGTGGGATGGGCCGCTCACGCGATTTCGGCGCCTGCGCGTCAAGTACTTGCTCTATTGAGACTTTTGTCGCGCCCGGCTACCTTCCCCCGGCCATGAACGTAATCCCCCAGAATGTGCGAGATGGCTTCGGGAAACTGATCGACCCGCTCGCCCTCCTGCTCATCCGCCTGCACGTTCGGCCCAATCTCATTACCACCGTCGGTACCCTGATGGTCGTCGCCTCGGCGACGGCGTTCGGCCTGGGGTGGGTCCGCTTGGGTGGTTTGGTGCTGCTGCTGTCCGGCGTGTTCGACCTGTTGGACGGCCGCGTGGCGCGCCGGGCGGACATGATCACGACGTTCGGGGCGTTTTACGACTCAACGCTCGACCGGGTGGGCGAATCGGCGCTGTTCTCCGGCATCGCGGTGTTCTTCCTGCGGGGTGGGGTGCCCCCCGAGCGCCTGACGCTCGCGGTGGTCGCGTGCCTCGTCGCCCTCGCGGCGTCGCTCATCGTGTCGTACACGCGGGCGCGTGCCGAAGGGCTGGGCCTCACGGCCAACGTGGGGATTGCGCAGCGCGCCGAGCGGGTGCTGCTGCTGGGCGCCCCGACGCTGTTTTTCGGCGCTGGGAACCACGGAATGTTGTTGTTCTGGATCGTCGTTGTGCTGGCGCTCGCCACCTCGGTCACGGTGGTGCAGCGCGTGCTGTACGTCGCGCGTGCGGCTGGGGAACCCTCCGTGAGGCGCCCCTCTCGCCAGCGCGACACGCTCCCGGGCCATGCGCCCGCGCTACAATCTCGGAAAGGATCGTAATAGTGGCAGTCGAAGCCGGTCGGGACATCGCGCCCGCCAAAGGAAAATTGGGCGTGATGCTCGTAGGACTGGGTGCCGTATCCACGACGTTCATCGCGGGTGTCGAGACGGTGCGGCGGGGCAGGGGCTTGCCGATCGGGTCGCTGTCGCAGATGGGGACCATCCGTCTCGGGAAGCGCACCGAGAAGCGGAGTCCCAAGATCAAGGAGTTCGTACCCCTCGCCGACTTGAAGGACCTGGTGTTCACCGCCTGGGACCCGATTCCCGATGACGCCTACACCGCCGCGGTGAAGGCCGGCGTGCTGGACCGGCACGAGCACCTCGAGCCGATCAAGGATTTCCTCCAGGACATCAAGCCGCTCCCCGCCGCGTTCGACCAGTACTACGTCAAGCGCCTGCAGGGCACGAACGTGAAACGCGGCAAGACCAAACGCGAGCTCGCGGAGCAGCTGCGGGAGGACATCCGCAGCTTCAGGAAGACCGCGGGGGTGAGCCGGGTGGTCCTCGTGTGGTGCGCGTCGACCGAAGTGTTCATCACGCCGGGCCCGGCGCACCAGTCGCTCGCCGCGTTCGAGCAGGCGATGGAGCAGAACGATCCCGCCATCGCGCCGTCGATGCTGTACGCCTACGCCGCGCTCATGGAAAACGTGCCGTTCGCGAACGGCGCTCCCAACCTCACCGTCGACGTTCCTGCGCTCGAACGCCTGGCCGAGGAGCGCAAGCTCCCGATCGGCGGCAAGGACTTCAAGACCGGCCAGACGATGATGAAGACCGTGCTCGCGCCCGCGTTCAAGGCGCGGATGCTCGGCCTGGCGGGTTGGTACTCGACCAATATTCTGGGCAACCGGGACGGCGAAGTCCTCGACGATCCCGAATCGTTCAAGACGAAGGAGGAGTCCAAGCTCGGCGTGCTCGAGTACATCCTGCAGCCGGACCAGTATCCCGAGCTGTACGGCAACGTGTTCCACAAGGTGCGGATCAACTACTACCCACCCCGCGGCGACAACAAGGAAGGGTGGGACAACATCGACATCTTCGGATGGCTCGGCTATCCGATGCAGATCAAGGTCGACTTCCTGTGCCGCGATTCCATCCTCGCCGCGCCGATCGTCCTCGACCTGGCGCTGTTCTTCGACCTGGCGCAGCGGGCGCGGCTCTCGGGGATCCAGGAGTGGCTGTCGTTCTACTTCAAGAGCCCGCAGACGGCCCCGGGGCTGTATCCTGAGCACGATCTGTTCATCCAGCAGACCAAGCTCAAGAACACGCTGCGGTGGTTGATGGGCGAGGATCAAATCACCCACCTCGGCATCGAGTACTACGAGAAGGCGTGAGCGTCTCGCAGTACGTCGTCACGGCCGTCGGGCTTGCTGCCATCGTCTGGGTGCTGTGGTATTTCCTGCTTGCGAAGGGGTCGGCAACGGGGGCGCCCACCGTCGCCGGCGTGCAGGAGGTGCGGGTCGTCGTGAAGGGCGGCTACACTCCCGATACCATCGTGGTGCGGGCTGGCGAGCCGGTGCGGCTCCAGTTCTACCGCGACGAGACCGCGGATTGCTCGGAGCGCGTCGTGTTCGAGGACTTCGGCATCGATGCCGCGCTCCCGCCGTTTCAGACCACCGCCGTCGAGTTCACACCGGAGGAGGCGGGTGAATTCCGCTTCCGCTGCGGCATGAACATGCTGAAAGGACTCCTCGTGGTGGAGCCCGCCACCGCCGACCGGCGGCCGTCGTCCTCCCCGCACAAGTTCCATGAGTAAGGCCCGCATCGTCCTACCCATCGAGGGGATGAGCTGCGCCTCGTGCGCCGCCACGGTCCAGGAGGCGCTGGGGAGCGCCGGCGGCGTCGTCACCGCCGCGGTCAATTACGCCACCGGGAAGGGCGCCGTGGACTATGACGACGCTCAGACGAACGTCGCCGAGCTGATCAAGACGGTCCGGGCGGCGGGCTACGACTGCGGCCAAGCCGGGGTGACGTTCACGGTCGAGCAGCTGCACTACGCATCGAGCGTCGCGCCGCTCGAGCAGGCATTGCGAGGCGTGCCGGGCGTGATCCGCGCCGCCGCCAACCAGGCGACGGAGACCGTGACCGTGGACTACATCCCCGGTGCCACGACCGCGCAGGCTCTGGAGCAAGCCGTCGAACGCGCGGGCTTGCGGGTCGCGGAGCCGATAGCCGCCGAGGATCCGCTCGAGCGGGAGCGGCTCGCGCGCGAGCGCGAAGTCCGGGCGCTCACGTGGAAGTTCGCTCTCGCGGGCGCCGTCACGGTCGTGAGCATGCTCGGCTCGATGCTCCTGATGGCGCACGATGCCGATGCCACCCTCAAGCAGGTCGATCTACTCGGGCGGCTGCTGATGCCGGTCGCCGTGCGACTGCAGCAGGCGCTCGCCGGGCGTGGTGCGCTCGACCCGCAGTGGATCAAGGTCGGACTCGCCGTCCTCACGCTGCCGGTGATGATCTGGTCGGGCGGCCAGTTCTACCGGGGCGCGTGGAGCGGCTTCAAGCACCGCACCGCCGATATGAACACGCTCATCGCCGTGGGCACGGGCGCGGCCTACCTGTATTCGCTCGTCGCCACGTTCGCCCCCGACGTGTTCGCCGGCGCCGGGCACCCGGCGGACGTCTACTACGAATCGGTGTCGGCCATCATCGCGCTGATCCTCCTCGGGCGGCTGCTCGAGGCCCGCGCCAAGGGCCGTACCTCGGAAGCGATCCGGCGCCTCGCCGGCCTCCGCCCCCGCGCGGCGCACGTGGTGCGCGAGGGCAAGGAGACGGATATCGCGGTCGAGGCGGTGGTCCCGGGCGATCTCGTGATCGTGAAGCCCGGAGAAAAGATCCCCGTGGACGGCATCGTCACCGATGGCGCCTCGGCGGTGAATGAATCGATGCTGACTGGAGAACCCATGCCCGTCGCCAAGAAGATCGGCGACGAGGTGATCGGCGCAACGCTGAATACGACGGGCAGTGTGACGTTCCGCGCCACGCGGGTCGGCAAGGACTCGGCGCTGGGTCAGATCGTCCAGCTGGTCGAGGACGCACAGGCGACCAAGGCGCCGATCCAGCAACTCGCCGATCGGGTGGCGGGCGTGTTCGTGCCGATCGTCATCGCCCTGGCGATCGCGGCGTTCGTGATCTGGTACGACCTGGGGCCCGCGCCGGCCCTCGTGTTCGCGACCGTGGCGCTCGTGACCGTGCTCATCATCGCCTGCCCCTGCGCGCTTGGGCTCGCCACGCCCACGGCGCTGCTCGTGGGAACGGGCAAGGCCGCCGAGTACGGCATCCTGATCCGGAGCGGCGAAGCGCTCGATCGACTCGCCAAGGTGCGCACCGTGCTGCTCGACAAGACCGGCACCATCACTGAAGGTCGTCCCAGCGTGACGCACATCGTCACGGCCAAACGGCCGGACGGCACGCCGCTCGCGCCGGGGGAAGTGCTCAAGTGGGCCGCTTCCGTGGAGCAGCGCTCGGAGCACCCGCTCGCGCTGGCCGTCACCAAGGCGGCCAAAGACCGGCAGGTCGACGTCTTGCCGGTCGAGAAGTTCGCGGTCATGGAAGGACGGGGAGTGCGCGGCACCGTAGACCGGCGAATCATCGAGGTGATCTCCTTGCGCCACGCGCGCGAGCGCAGCCTCGAGCTCGGGACGCTCGGTCCGGACGCCGACCGCCTCGCGGCTGAGGGACGCACCCCGGTGATCGTGGTGGTGAACAACACGGTGCACGCGGTGATCGCGATCGCCGACCCCATCAAGCCCACCGCGCCGGCGGCCGTCGCGTCCCTGAAGCGCATGGGGCTCGCCGTGATGATGGTGTCGGGAGACTCGAAGCGTGGCGCGCAAGCGGTGGCGAGGGAGGTCGGGATCGACGAGATCCTGGCCGAAGTGCTGCCGTCGCAGAAGGCCGACATCGTGAAGAAGCTGCAGCGCCAGGGCACGCAGGTGGTGATGGTGGGCGACGGGATCAACGACGCGCCTGCCCTCGCGCAGGCCGACGTGGGAATCGCCATCGGGACGGGGACCGACGTCGCCATGGAGGCGTCCGACGTGACGCTGATCCGCGGCGATCTGCGCGGCGTGGTGACCGCGATCCAACTGTCGCGGCGCACCATGGGGACGATCAAGCTGAATCTCTTCTGGGCCTTCGTCTACAACGTGATCGGCATCCCCGTCGCCGCCGGGGCGCTGTACCCATGGCTCCACGTGCTGCTCTCACCGGTGCTCGCGAGCGCAGCGATGGCGTGGTCGAGCCTGAGTGTGGTGCTGAACAGCCTGACGCTGCGGCGCTTCAAGCCTGCATGGGAGGGGAACCTGTGAGGTATTTCCATCGGACCACTCTGAGCCCCGACGACGTGCTGGTACAGGCGAAGGCGTTTTTCGGCGCGCGCCTCGCGCCGGCGGACGAGGCGGCGCGGCGGCGTACCTACGCGGGCGCGCTCGGCAAGGTGACCATCACCGCCCGCGCCGAGGGCGGGCACTACACGTTGGTGGAGGTCAGCACCGACCAGGTCGGCGAGTCGGAGCTCGATCGTCTCGCCAAGCGCTTCCTCGCGGAGGTGCACAAACAGGTGGAGCCGGGCCACGAGCTCCGGGGCGCGTACTAGCCCGCGACCTTCGCGCCGTACCCCGCCTTCGCGACCGCCGCGATGATCTGGTCCGTCGTCGCGGCGTCGTCGTTGAAATCCACTTCCGCTTCGCCGGCCGAGAGGTCGACGACCGCGGAGTACACGCCGCCCGCGCCCCGCAGCGCCTGCTCGACTTTCATCTGGCAGTGCCCGCACGTCATCCCCGTCACCCGCAGCTTCAACGTCGCCATACGGCCTCCTCACGCCGGAGCTTGATTTGCCCGCCCCGTCCAGCCAAGTTTCACGCCCACTACAATTTACGTCATGCCATCGCGCGCCGCATCGATCACGCAGTCGCCGCCCATCCCGGCGGGCCTCACCCGCGACCAGCTGCTCGAAATCTATCGCTATTTGCGGCTCACCCGGACCCTGGAGGAGCGGCTCACCGCCCTCTACCGCCAGAGCAAGGTAATCGGCGGCTTGTTTCGCTCCCTCGGTCAGGAGGGGGAGTCGGTCGGGTCGGCATACGCCCTGGCCCGAGGGCCGAACCCCGACATCCTGTCACCGCTGATCCGCAACCTGGGCTCGATGCTCGTGATGGGCGCCGAGCCGATCGCCATCCTGCGCCAGTACATGGCCAAGGCCGACGGTCCGACCCGGGGACGCGAGCTGAACGTCCATTTCAACGATCTCGAGAAGGGGTACCTCGGCCAGATCTCGCATCTCGGCGACATGGTTCCGGTGATGGCCGGGATCGCGCTGACCTTCAAGCTGCGGGGCGAGCCGCGGGTGGGGCTGGTCTATGTCGGCGACGGCGCGACCTCGACCGGTACGTTCCACGAGGGCCTCAACTTCGCCGCGGTGCAGAAGGTCCCCCTCGTCGTGATCGCGGAGTACAACCGCTGGGCCTATTCGACGCCTCCGGAGAAGCAGTTCGCGGTGAGGGACCTCGCGGAGAAGGCGAAGGGCTACGGCATCCCGGCCGTCACCGTGGACGGGAACGACGTGCTCGCGGTATACGAGGCGACCAAGCTCGCGGTGGAGCGGGCCCGGCGCGGTCACGGCGTGCAGTTCGTCGAGGTCAAGACGTACCGTCGCAAGGGCCACGCCGAGCACGACGACCAGCACTACGTGCCCAAGGACGAGCTCGACTGGTGGGCCAAGGAGAACGACCCGGTCGACCGCTACGTGAAGCAGCTGGTGCAGCATGAGTGGGCCGAGGAGCGCGAGCTGAAGGCGATCGACGACGGCGTGAAACTGGAAATCGATCAGGCGACCGATGCCTGCATCGACGAGCCGCTGCCGCCGGGGGAGTCGGCGCTGGGGCGTGTGTACGCCGACCCACCGGCGGCAGCGCGACACTGGTACCGGACCCTCTGATGGCTGAGATCACGTACCTCGAAGCCCTGCGCCAGGGGTTATGGGAGGAGATGGAGCGCGATCCCAGCGTCTTCATCCTGGGGGAGGACGTGGGGGCGTACGGCGGCGCGTTCAAGGTGACCGAAGGCTTCGCCAAGAAGTTCGGCGAGGCGCGTGTGATCGATACGCCGATCTCGGAGGCGGCGATCGTCGGCGCCGCGGCCGGCGCGGCCCACATGGGCATGCGCCCGGTGGCCGAGATGCAATTCATCGACTTCATCTCCTGCGCGTACGACATGCTCACGAACTACGTCGCCACCGCGCGCTATCGCGCCGGTCTCGCGACGCCGATCGTGGTGCGGGGCCCTTGCGGCGGATACGTGCGGGGTGGCCCGTTCCATTCGCAGAACCCCGAGGCGGCCTTCTTTCACACGCCGGGCCTGAAGATCGTGTATCCCGCCACCGCGCGGGACGCGAAAGGCCTGATCAAGGCCTCGATCCGGGACGAGGACCCGGTGATCTACCTCGAGCACAAGTGGCTGTATCGCCGGATCAAGGAGGCGCTGCCGGAGCAGGAGGAGATCCTCACCCCGATCGGCGAGGCGCGGCTCGCCCGCGAGGGGAAGGACCTGTCCATCGTCACCTACGGGGCCACGGTGTGGAAGTCGCTCGAGGCGGCCGACCAGCTGGCGAAGGAGGACGGTCTCTCGGTCGAGGTGCTCGACCTGCGGACGCTGTTGCCGATGGACGACGCCGCGATCATGCGGACGGTGCAAAAGACCAACAAGGTGCTGATCGTGCACGAGGACACGCGAACCGGGGGCCTCGCCGGCGAGATCGCCGCGCGCATCAACGAGCAGGCGTTCGCCTGGCTCGACGGCCCCATCATGCGGGTGACCGCGCACGACGTGCCGCTCCCATATGCACCGACATTGGAAGACTTCGTGCTGCCCCAGACGGAAGACATTGTACGGGCTGCAAGATGGCTTGGGGCGTATTGATGGAGACTCTATGGCGCGCGTAGACGTCCTCATGCCCCAAATGGGCGAGTCGATCGCCGAAGGGACGCTCTCCAAGTGGCTCAAGAAGCTCGGCGACGAGGTGAAGCGGGACGAGCCGCTGTTCGAGATCTCGACCGACAAGGTGGACGCCGAGATCCCGGCGCCCAGCGCAGGCGTGCTCGCCGAGATCAAGGTGCAGGAGGGTCAGACAGTTCCCGTGCAGACGCTCGTGGCGGTGATCGAAACGGACAAGGCCGCGGCGACGGCGGCACCCGCCGCAGCGGCTTCGCCCGCGGCGCCCCCGGCCGCAGCCGTTCCTGCTGCGGCCCCGGCACCCGTCCCTCGTTCCTCGTCCCCCGTCCCTCCCAAAGGCGACGGGGCTGAGACCGCCGAGGAGCGCCTGCGCCGCAAGTCCACTCCCCTGGTCCGCAAGATCGCCGCCGAGCATCAGGTCGACATCTCGACGATCCCGGGCAGCGGGTTCGCCGGCCGGGTGACGAAGCAAGACATTCTCGGATTCATCGAGCGCGGTGTGCCGGCACCGACCGCTCCCGGCCCCCGCCTCCCCGCTCCCGCGCCGTCCGGCCCCGTCGAGCACCCGGTGGTCGAGCCGTGGCCCGGTGACCGGGTCGAGCCGTTCTCGAAGATCCGCAAGATCACCGCGGATCACATGATCATGTCGCGCCGCACCTCGGCGCACGTGACGAGCTTCTTCGAGATCGACTACAGCCGCGTGGCCGAGCTCCGCCGCAAGCACAAGGCGGCGTACACCGAGCGCGGTGTGAATCTCACCTACCTCGCGTTCATCGCGAAGGTCTGCGCCGAGAATCTGCGGAAGCACCCCGTCGTGAACGCCGCCGTCTCGGGCGACAACATCATCTACCGTGGCGATGTGAACGTCGGGATCGCGGTGGCGCTCGATTGGGGGCTCATCGTGCCGGTCGTAAAGCGCGCTGACGAGCTGTCGCTCGGCGGCCTGGCCCGCGCGATCAACGACCTGGGCGAGCGGGCGCGGACCAAGAAGCTGTTGCCCGACGAGATTCAGCGCGGCACCTTCACCATCACGAACCCGGGCGTGTTCGGGTCGTACGCGGGGGCGCCGATCATCAACCAGCCGCAAGTGGCGATCCTCGGCGTGGGGACGATCGAAAAGCGTCCCAAGGTGGTGACGCTGCCCGACGGCACCGACACGATCGCGATCCGCACCATGGGCACGGTGTCGATGTCCTACGATCACCGCGTCGTGGACGGCGCCGACGCGGACCGATTCCTCGCCGACGTGAAGCGCGCGCTCGAGGACTTTCCCGAGGGAGCGATCTAGCCATGCCCAAGGTGCTCACCGCGGCGCGGGTACGCGTCCCCCCGACCAACGAGGCCGACTACCTCGCCACCCTGCGGGAACTGTGTCAGTTCGCCGACGCCCGCGGCCAGCGGATCTGGGTGTTCCGCAACGCCAAGGACCCGCAGCTCTTCACGGAGTTTTCCGAAAGCCAGACCGAAATGTCGCACCGGGCCCAGGCGTCGCGGCTGCCCGAGGAGATCAAGCTCGAGAAGCGGCTGCAGAGCCTCGGGACCTACGCGCCGGATGCATGGGAGCTGTGGACCGCGGTTTCCCTCGCGACTCCCACCGAGGCGTAAGGGAGCGGCGATGGCGGGGCGAACGATCGTCGTGGACGGGGAGACGTGGGAGGTGGCCCCGGCCGGGCGTGTGACGGTGTACGACCGGGACCAGTTCGGCGTGGTGTTTGAGCAGGGAACCGGCCCCGAGCGCCGCCGTCGCTACACCCGCTACGCGCCCGTGGGCAACCGCAGTCCCGACGCCGCGCTGGCCGAGCTCTCCGAGCGGGAGCTGGTGGAGCTGTTCCGGCAGTCGCAGCCTGCCTGGACCGCGCCGGAGGGTGCCTACGGTGCGCGTTGACCTGCATTGCCATTCGACGGCGTCGGACGGGGAGTATCCTCCGGCTGAAGTCGCGCGGCGGGCGCACGCGGCGGGTCTGGCCGCGATCGCCCTGACCGACCACGACACGACCGGCGGCGTTCCCGAAGCGACCCGCGCCGGTGAGGCGCTCGGCGTGCGCATCGTGTCCGGCTGCGAGTTCAGCGTGAAGGCGCCGTGGGGCGAGCTCCATCTGCTCGGCTACTTTCTGCCGCCGGGTCATGCCCGGCTCGAGGAGTTCCTCGCCGGCACCCGGGCCGCGCGCCAGCGTCGCGCCGAGCAGATCGTGACGCACCTGCGGCGGCTCGGCGTCGTCATCGAGCTCGGGGACGTCGTGCGAGCGGCGGACGGCGGGGCGCTGGGACGCCCCCACGTGGCTCGGGTTCTGGTGCAGCGCGGCGTGTGCGTCGACATGAACGACGCGTTCGCGCGCTTTCTGGGCCGAGGCCGGCCGGCCTACGTCGAGAAGCCTCTCCCAACGCTGCAGCAGGTCGCGGAGCTGGTGCATGCCGTCGGCGGGATCGCCGTCGCCGCCCACCTGGGCGATCACGGCACCGAGGGCCAGCTCCGGCAGTTCCAGGAGCAGGGTCTGGACGGCCTCGAGGTGCGGCACCCGAGCCATTCTCCCGGCATCGAGCGGCGGCTCACCGGGATCGCGCAGCGCCTCGGACTGGCCATCAGCGGCGGCTCGGACTGGCACGGCGACATGGAGCTCGGGGATTCGCACGCGCAGCTCGGTGGGCTGGAGATCCCGATGGAGTGGCTGGAAAAGCTCGAGGAGCGTCGAGCGACAACGTCACGCGAAGTCGTCCCGCAGAACCGTAAGGCAATCACATGAGCGAGCTTTTAGCCGTCGGTAGCAAGGCGCCCCTGTTCACCGCCGCCGCGTCGGATGGCAGGACCTACAGCCTGGCCGACGTGCTGAAGACCAAACAGGTCGCGCTGGTGTTCTATCCCGGAAACAACACCCCCGGCTGAAACCGCCAACTCTCCGCCGTGCGCGACGAGATTGCCAGGTTCCAAAAAGCGGGCATCCAGCCGTTCGGCGTCAACCCCGCCGGCGTGGCGAGCCACGCGAGCTACGTCCAGAAGCTGCGCTTCAAGTTTCCCTTGCTCTCCGACCCCGACCGCGCGATCGCCCGGGCTTACCGCGCCCTGAAGGACGACGGCAAGGGTATCCAGCGCTCGGTGTACGTCGTGCAGCGGGACGGCACGGTCGCCTTCGCGCAGCGCGGCGCTCCTTCCGTGGACGAGATCGTCGCGCATGCCTCCTGACCTTCGCGGCAAGGTCGCGCTCGTCACGGGTGTGGGTCGCGTGGGTCAGATCGGCCACGCGGTCGCTCGGGGCTTCGGTCGCGCGGGCGCGCAGCTGGTCATCGCGGACGTCAACGCGGCCGGGCTGGCCGACCGGGCGAAGGAGTTCACGGCGGGGGGCTTCGCCGTCCACGCCGTGGCGGGTGATCTCACCACGCCGGACGCGGCCCGCCGGGCGGTCGCCGGGGCACGCGAGCGCTTCGGGGGTCTCGACGTCGTGGTGAACGTCGCCGGCGGGCTCGTGAGCTATGGCCCGGTGCTGGATCTCACGCCCGAGCGCCTGGAGCTCGAGCTCGCGATCAACATCAAGACCGCGTTTTATGTGTCGCAGGCCGCGATCCCGGCCCTGCGCGAGCGCGGGGGCGGGGCCATCGTGAACTTCGCCTCCGCGGCGGTCCTGAAGCCGCAGAGTCAGCTGGCCGCCTACACGGCCGCCAAGTCTGCGGTCGCCGGGCTCACCCGCGCGTTGGCGAAAGAGCTCCGCGACGACCGCATCCGCGTGAACGCCGTCGCGCCCGGCACCATGAAAACGGCCGACAATCTCGCGCAGATGCAGGGCGACAAGGTCCGCTGGGTGGAGCTCGATGAGCTCGTGGCCGCGGTGTTGTACCTCGCGAGCGACGAGGCGCACGGCGTGACCGGTGAAATCCTCGCGGTGACGGGCGGAGACGTCTAGGCGTGACCGAGGCGGTCGTCATGCGCGACGTGGCGGTCGTGGGTGGCGGCTGTTACGGGACGTTCTATGCCGGGCAGCTGGCCAAGGCCAAGGAGCGGGGCAAGGCGCGCTTCCGGCGCGTTGTCGTCGTCGATCGTGATCCCGCCTGTCGGGCACGGGTTGAGCTGGGCGAGGCTGCGGACCGCGTCTTCGTGGCGCGGGAATGGGACGACTATTTCCGGGAGCTTCTGGGCGGAGCCGCACCGGCTGCGCCGGGCGAGCCGCAGGATTACATCGTGCCATCGCCGCTCATGCCGCACCTCATGTTCCAGTGGTTGCTGGCCCGCGCGCGCGAGCGGTGGCCGGGGCGCGGCGTCGACGTCGCCCCCGTGCCGGGTGACCCGGGGACGCCATACGACCGCATCGGAACCGACCGGACGCGGTATGTCTCGTTCGCGGACTGGATCTGTCCAACGCACTGCATCGAGCCCGCCGTCTGCCCGGCCATCGGGAGCGCGCGGACGTGGGAGATGGGGGACGCCGTTAGAGGCCTGGCGGAGCGGTTGCGGGCGGCGGGGGAGCCGGTGCATGGCCCGGCCCTGTTCGTGTGCCGCCATCATGTGTTCGGCGTCGGTACCTTCGCCGTGGACGCGGTGCTCGAAGGCGACGCGCTGGTGCGGGCCGCTGGCGAGACAGGCTCGGCGGCGGCGGTGTTGGTGGGGACGATTAGTTCGTGTCACGGTGCCCTGAACTTGTTGCGGATCGGGGCCTTCTGCCGCCCATGACACCAGAAGATCGTCAAGCGATCCTCATCCGCGCCCGCGATCTGTTCAACGCCGGGGAATACTGGCTCGCCCACGAGGCCCTGGAAACCGTCTGGCGTTTTATTATTAGTGACGGCGACGAAGCCGCGGCACGCGTTTGGCAGGGATTGATCCAGGCGGCGGCCGCGTTGCTGCATCAGCAGCGGGGGAACAGGCACGGCGTCACGGTGGTGGGCCAGTCGGCGCTCGACAAGCTGGCGGGCCCGCAGCGGCCCGATGTCGAAGTCGAAACGGTTGGGTTTCGCGAGCAGCTGGCGCGAACGCTGGCCGGCCAGGCCGAGCCGCCACGACTGGAGCTGCGTGTGCCGGACGGAGAGCTGAGGATGGATGACGGACAACGCTAAGCACGGATACGACGTGATCATCGTCGGCGCGGGGCCCGCCGGGCTGTGCGCCGCGATGTACGCCGGCCGCGGCATGCTCAAGGCCCTGACGATCGAGCGCGGGGCCCCGGGGGGCGAGCTCCTGAACACCGACCTCATCGAGGACTACATCGGGTTCGAGAGCATCAAGGGGTGGGAGCTGGCGCAGAAGATGGCGGAGCACGCGAAGAAGTTCGGCGCGGAGATCGTTACCGATACGGTGGAGAAGGTCCGCAAGGCGGAGGACGGCTGGTTCGACGTCGCCACGTCGCGGGGGAGGACCTATCGGGCACCCGCTGTGATCCTCACCGCCGGCGGGACCCCGGTCAAGCTCGGCGTGCCCGGAGAGAAGGAGTACGCCGGAAAGGGCGTGTCGTACTGCGCGGTGTGCGACGGGGCGTTCTTCAAGGGCGAAGTCCTGGCCGTGGTGGGGGGTGGAGATGCCGCGGTCGAGGAGGCCGACTACCTCACCCGATACGCGTCCAAGGTCTACATCGTGCACCGGCGCGACCGGTTGCGCGCGTCCAAGATCCTCCAGGAGCGCGCGTTCGCGAACCCCAAGATCGAAATGATCTGGAACAAGCAGGTCGTCGAGATCAAGGGCACCGAGCGCGGTATCCATCACGTCGAGCTCGCGGACACGGGGACGGGAGAGCGCTCCAATCTCGTGGTGGGCGGCGTGTTCATTTTCGTCGGGTTCAAGCCCAACACCGGTCTGGTCGAGGGGCACTTCAAACACGACGCGAGCGGCTACTTTCTCACCGATGACCGGATGATGACGTCGATCCCGGGGCTGTTCGTGGCCGGCGACGTGCGCAGCCAGCTGACACGCCAGATCACGACCGCCGTCGGCGATGCGACCACGGCGGCGATCGCGGTCGAGAAGTATCTCGCGACGCTCCCCGATTAGCCGTGCGCATCGTTCAGATTCCCAACGGCCAGTTCGTCGAGAACTGCTACTTCGTGATCGACGATGCGACGGCCAAGTGCGCGATCATCGATCCGGGGGAAGAAGCGGGCCTGATCGCTCACAAGCTCCAGGCAGCAGGCGTCACGCCGGTCGGGATCTGGCTCACCCACGCACACATCGACCACGTGCTCGGCGTCCCGCGGCTCAAGACCGATACAGGGGCCCCGATCTACCTGCATCCGGCGGACCGCATGCTGTACAACCACGTCCCGGAGCAGGCCTTCGCCTTCGGCCTGCGCGCCGAGCCGCTGCCCGCGCCCGACCGCGAGCTCGCCGCCGGCGAGGCGCTGCGGGTCGGGGGACTCGAGTTCCGCGTCCGTCATGCCCCCGGGCACTCGCCGGGGAGTGTCGTGTTCGAAGGTCAGGGCGTCGCGTTCGGCGGCGATGTGCTGTTTCAGGGATCGATCGGGCGGACCGACCTACCGGGGGGCGACCTCGACACGCTGTTGAAGAGCATCGAGCGCGAGTTGCTTACGCTGCCCGATTCGACCATCGTGTACAGCGGGCATGGACCGGAAACCACCGTCGGACGCGAGCGCCGCGCCAATCCCTTCCTCACCGGCGCCTACCGCCTCGGCTAGGCCGCGGCCCACCTGCCTGCGCTGCGGCGCCGAGGTGCGACCCAAGCCGTGGGGGTGCAAGAACCCCTGCTCGAATTGCGGCTTCATCTATCCCCTGGGCGACTGCTCCGACTGAACCGATGAATCACCTGCTCGCCCTCGCGCTTCTAGGTGTGGACTCCCTCGTCCGCGCCTGGCGGATCCAGCTCGCCGTCTGGACGGCAGGAGGACGGCTTTCGTTCACCGACGCCTTCCGGCTGAACCTGTACGGCGAAGCAGCGTCTCAGTTGACGCCCAACCGCTTGGGCGGAGAGCCAGCGCGCTTTCTCGGTCTCGCCGAGGCACGCCTCCGACCGGTCACCGCGCTCGTGGCCATCGGCGTCGAGGTCGCTTGCGAATGGCCCGTGTTCGTGATCGCAGCGGCCGCGCTGATCGCCTACTACGTGCCCGATTGGAAGCACGCCGCACACCGCTGGCTCCAGCACCACCGGGCAGCGGAGCTCGTGACCATCGAGATTACCGTACTGTTGGTCTTGGTGGCGGTGTACCTGCTGCAGCGCCTCGCGCGCTCTGGGTTCGTGCGCCACCGCGTGCGCCGCCAGTGGCGGGTGGCGTGGGCGCACGTGCGCCGCGCCCCCTGGTGGGCGCTCGGCGCGGGGGCGCTCCTGACGGTGGTCAGCCTGGCCGCCCGCGCGCTCATCCTGCCGGCGCTCGCCTGGGGCCTGAAGGAACAGCCGCCGTTCCACGAGATGTTCTTCGGCGCGCTCGCGCTGCTTCATGCGCCTCTGGTCGTGCCGCTGCCCTCGGGGGGCGGCGGCCTCGAGGTGGCCTTCCTGAACGGCTTCGCCGGAGACTTCGGCGCCCGCCAGGTGACCATGCTGCTGTGGTGGCGTTTCTACACAGCGATCCTGCTCACCGTGCTCGGAGTGTTCGCCCTGGTGCGATCCGTGGGCTACCACGCCGCCGTGCAGCTGTTCAAGATCGGCTGGGGAAAGCGATCGGGAGTAGGGAAATGACGACACCAAGGATCAGGCCGCTGACGCCGGACCAGGCCGCTCCCGAGGTGCGGCCCATTCTTGAGACGTACCTGAAGGAGCGGGGCAACATCCCCAACATGTTCCGCACGGTGGCGCTCCGGCCCAACCACCTGCGGACCATGATCGCGCACTTCCGCACCGTGATGAGCGAGGGCACGGTGCCCTCGCTTCTGAAAGAGCTCCTGTGGGTGCGCATCTCGCACTTGAACGGCTGTCGCTACTGACTCAATTCCCACACTGTCTTGGCAAGACAGAAGGGCGCGAGTGCGGAGCTGGTCGAGGCCGTCCAGGACCGGGGAGGAAGAACGCCGCTCGAGCAGCTCGAGCCCGCGTGGCAGGCCGCTCTCGAGTACGCAAACGTGGTGCACCGATCGGGGCACGACGTAACCGACGAGCTCTACGGGAAGCTGCGCGCGTCCTGGGACGAGGGGCAGATCGTGGAGATCACCCTGGTGATCGGGATGACCGAGTACTTCAATCGCTTCAACGACAGCTTGAGGGTCGAGCCGACGAAGTGATGAGAGTTACCCCCGCGGTGCCGGCGCGATCGCCACGAGCATGACGGTCCGCTCCAGCGCCGTCTCGACTCCGTGAGGGACACCCTCTGGCGCGAGGATCAGGTCGCCCGGCCCCGCGTCGCGGATACTGTCACCCAGGATGAACCTCGCCTTTCCCGACACAACCAAATAGAATTTGTCGGCCCCCGCGTGCGTGTGCACCTGCTGCGCCTGTCCCGGCTCGAAGCAATTAAGGCCGACCAGCAGCCGGTCCGAGCGGAAGCAGTCCACCTTGGTCATCTTGGTGCCCGAGAACCGGGCCTGGTCGGGCAGGTGCTGCAGCAGATCCTGGGTATCCATGGGCGATTCCTGGTTCGAGACCGACGGCACGGTGACCGAACGGACGGAGGCGATGAGCGCGACCCGCATCGAGCGTGATTCCCTGGGCGAGCTGCCCGTTCCCGCCGACGCGCTCTACGGGATCCAGACCGAGCGGGCCCGCCAGAATTTCCCCATCTCCCAGCTCCTCCCTCTCGCGCCGTTCGTGAACGCCGTGGTCTGGATCAAGCAGGCGGCCGCCCTCACCCACAAGCAGACCGGGCGTCTCGACCCGAAGCTCGCCGACGCGATCGTGCGGGCGGCGGACGAGATCCTGGCCGGCGAGCACCGCGATCATTTCGTCGTGGATCCCTACCAGGCGGGCGCGGGAACGTCGCACAACATGAACTGTAACGAGGTCCTCGCCAACCGCGCGAACGAGATCCTGGGCGGCAAGCGTGGTGAGTACAAGCCGGTGCACCCGAACGATCACGTCAACATGGCGCAGTCCACCAACGACGTGATCCCCACCGCCATCCGGCTGGCGGCCCTGTCGGAGCTGCCCGCGCTACTCGAGGCCATGGGCCGGTTGGCGCGGGCGTTCCTCACGAAGGGCAAGGCGTTCGACCAGATCCTCAAGTCGGGGCGCACTCACCTGCAGGACGCTACGCCGATTCGGCTCGGCCAGGAGTTCGCCGCCTACGGCCATACGATCGAGCGGAGCGCGGACCGGGTCGCCCAGGCAGCCGATGCGCTGCGCGACCTCGGCATCGGGGGCACCGCGGTCGGCACGGGCCTCAACGCCGAGCCCGCGTACCCGGCCCTGATGGTCAAACAACTGCGGACCATCACCGGCATCGAGCTGCGGGAGGGGAAGGACCGCGTCCAGCTCATGCAGTCCATGGGGGACGCGGCGGCGTTCTCGGGGGCGTTGCGCACCTACGCGATGGACCTCGGCAAGATCGCCAGCGATCTTCGGCTGCTCGCCTCGGGCCCGCGGACCGGGCTCGCGGAAATCGTGCTACCCCCGGTCCAGCCGGGCTCGAGCATCATGCCGGGGAAGGTGAACCCGTCGATCGCCGAGATGGTGAACATGGTGTGCTACCAGGCGCTGGGGAACGACCTCACGGTCGCGGCGGCGGCGGAGGCGGGACAGCTCGAGCTCAATGTGATGATGCCCGTGATCGCTCACAATCTGTTGTTCACCATGCGGATTGTCACGAACGCCTCCCGCGTGTTCGCGGAGCGGTGCGTCGAGGGCATCGAAGCCGACCGCGCACAGTGCGAGCACTGGCTCGAGCGCAGCCCCGCACTGGTCACCGCGCTCGCCCCCAGGATCGGATACGCCGAGGCGGCGAAACTCGCCAAAGAAGCGGTGGCGAAGAACGTCACGGTGCGCCAGCTCGTGATGGAGAAGGGCGTGCTGAAAGGGAAGGATCTCGAAGCCGTGCTCGATCTACTGGCGATGACCGAGTTGGGCGTGCCCGGAGAGCGCAAATAGCGGACTCTTTCACGGAGGCGCACGTATGAGCTGGATCGTCGCGGGGCTGATCGCAGGCGTGGGAGCCTACCTGACCGACTGGCTGATGTGGGGCAAAGTCTTCACCAGGGGCATGGACGAGTTGAGGACACCGATGTCGCCGGAACAGGTGAAGACGTTCATGGGCCCTGCGATGATCAAAGCAGCAGCGTTGGCGCTGGTCTTCGGTTTGCTGCTCGCGTGCTCCTATCAACGGCTCAAGGGCGGGCTGTGGGTGCAGGGCGGCGGGCCCCTGGCGGGGATGGAGTTCGCGACACTCCTCTGGTTGTGCACCATCGCGTTGTCCACCATCGGCAGCGGCGTGTGGTATGACAGAGTGCGCCCGTTGCTCAAGGCGACGTTCTGGGCGTGGCTCGTCCGGATGAACGTCGCCGGTCTCATCGTGGGATTGCTCGTCAAGTAACCCGCGTCACACGGGGGGTCGTGATTCGAGTCACGGAATCCGACCCCCCGCGGTCGTTATCCGTTTCACATGCGCACGACCTGCTTGTTCGCCGCCGCGGCACTGTGGCTTGCCGGTGTCTCGTCCGCGCACGCGCAGCGACGCATTCGCCTCGGGCCGACCTATTCGTCGCTGGGCCTGGAGGATCTCTCCGGCTCGAGCCACTCCTTCTCGTCGTTCGGCGGTTCGGCCGCCCTCATCACCGGAGACGACGCCGAGAGCGGGATCACGATCGCGCGCTACAATGACCTTTCGACCGACGGCCGAGTGCGGCGCCTCACCTTGTTCGGGCTCGACTCCTACTATTACCCTGTCGGCGCGCGCGGCGTCGTCGCTCCTTTTGCAGGAACCACGCTCGGCCTGGCGCGGGTGAGCGAGGCACGCCCGGGGTGTCTGCTCTTGTGCGGCGACACCGTCTCTACCAGCAGCCAACTCGCGCTCGCATTCGGCCTCGGCGTGCGGCTCAACGTCGGCAGCGCGGCGGTCGCCACGCTGGAGGGTCGGTTCCTCCAGGTCCCCGGGAGCGACATCCAGGCTCTCGAGGCGGTCGCCAACGCATCCGTCGCCCTGGGGAGTCTTCACAAAGGAGCGCTGCTCGCGGGCACGCTGGGCCCGGTCGTGAGCGCGTTCATTCCGATTTCCGGGCCGTTGCGCGGCCGCAGCCCCTTCGCCGGTGTCCGGTTCCGTCGCGAGACGAAGAAGGCTGGGAGCCTGGGCCTTCAAATCGACTATGCGCCGCTGGAGGTCACCGCCGGCAGCTGCGCGCCGGGCTGCCGGCCGAACGCCATCCTGTTCGCCCCCGGCTATGAGGCATCGGTCCGGCCAGCGTGGGGCCGGGTGTACGGTGAGATCGGCCTGCTGCTGGCGGGGTTCTACGCGCAGGGGCCCGACCGCGGTATGGCCCAGGGGGCTCACGGCGGCATCGGTGCCGACTTCTACAGCGGCCGGGTCATGTGGAACGTCAACGGACGCCTGCTGTGGCTGCAGCGCAACTCGGGGCAGAACGTGTTCGGGGTGCAGGTGGGGGTGAGCTTGAGCCCGAGGATTGGCGGTTCCCCGCGCTCCCATTGAATCCCGGGACTCCCTCTCGCATATTCACCCCATGCGCGTCACCACCTGGGCCGAATACGGGCTGATCGTCTCCGTGAACCTCGCGAAGCGCGCGGGGCAGGGGCCGGTCGCGGCGCGCGAGCTCGCCGAGCAGGAACGGCTGCCCCACGACTACGTCGAGCAGATTCTCCTGCGGTTGCGGCGCGCCGGCCTGGTGGACTCGGTGCGTGGGGCCAAAGGCGGCTACCACCTCGCCCGTGAGCCCCACGTCATTACCGTCAAGGACGTGATCGAAGCCTCGGAGCACGTCACCTTCGAAGTCAACTGCGATCTCCATCCCGTCGATCCCCAGCGATGTAGTCCGGAGGCTGCGTGCAGCATCCGGCCCGTCTGGCGAATGCTGGAGCAACGGATCAACGATCTGTTGGCCGGCATCTCGCTCGCGGACCTCACGCACGATGAGCCCGAGCTGTACCACATCGCCGGGGCGCTGGCCGGGAACTAGTCCCGCCATCCCAATTGTTTTTTTTGACCTGAAACCCGACTGACGCTGTCGGGTTTAACCTGATTGGAGGCAAGCGTGGCGTACGCGCATCCCGAGGTCCTCGTTTCCACCGAGTGGGTGGCGGGGCACCTCACCGATCCGGGCATCCGCCTGATCGAAGTGGACGTGGACACGACGGCGTACGACTCCGGGCACATCGCCGGCGCCGTTGGGTGGAACTGGCAGTCGCAGCTGAACGATCCGGTGCGGCGCGACATTCCGGACAAGAAAGCGTTCGCGAAGCTCCTGTCGGACGCCGGTGCCACACCCAAGACCACGGTCGTGCTGTACGGCGACAACAACAACTGGTTCGCCGCGTTCGCCTTCTGGCTGCTCCAGCTGTACGGGCACACCAACGCGAAGCTGATGAACGGCGGTCGCGCGAAGTGGGTGGCCGAGGGGCGGCCGCTCGTCACCGAGCGCTCCGCCGTCCGCGCGACGACCTACCCGGTGCCCAAGAAGCAGAACGCCGCGATCCGGGCCAAGCGGCCCGAGGTCGAGAAGGCGCTGAAAGCCAAGAAGACCAAGCTCGTCGATGTGCGATCTACGCCTGAGTTCGTGGGCGAGATCATCGCGCCGCCCGGCATGACGGAGACGGCGCAACGCGCCGGTCACATCCCCGGCGCCAGGAACGTCCCGTGGAGCAAGGCGGTCGCGACCGACGGCACGTTCAAGCCGTTCGAGGAGCTGGTGCAGCTGTACAAGGGTGCCAAGGTGATCGACGGCAAGGACGAAGTCATCGCGTACTGCCGCATCGGCGAACGGTCGAGCCACACCTGGTTCGCGCTCAAGTATCTGCTGGGCGTGAAAAAGGTGCGGAACTACGACGGCTCGTGGACGGAGTGGGGCAACCTGGTCGGAGCGCCGATCGCGAAGGGAGCGGAGTGAAAACGGCGGCAGAAAGCGGCAAATGGCGGCAGAAGGCGGTAGAGGTCGCGCCCGCTGAGCCCGCGCTCTGGGCGCTGGTCGGCAACACGCCCCTGATACCTCTGCCGCCCTCTGCCGCCCTTGGCCGCCCATTGCCGCCCGTTTTTCTCAAGGCCGAGTGGCTCAACCCCGGTGGGTCGGTGAAGGACCGGGCGGCGCTCTACATCTTGCGGGACGGGGTCGCGCGCGGTGAGCTGCCGGCCAAGCGGCTGCTCGATGCGTCGAGCGGTAACACCGCCATCGCCTACGCGATGCTCGGCGCGGCGGCCGGGATCGGGGTCACGGTGTGCGTCCCGGCGAACGCGAGCGTGGAGCGTAAAGCCCTGCTCGAGACGTACGGCGCGGAGGTGATCTTCACCGATCCGCTCGACGGCTCCGATGGCGCGATCCGGGCCGCCCGCGAGCTCGCGACGGCGCGGCCCGACCAATACTGGTATGCCGATCAGTACAACCACCCGGCAAACGCGCGGGCTCACTACCTCACGACCGGGGAGGAAATCTGGCGCCAGACCGCCGGGCGCATCACGCACCTGGTCGCGGGGCTCGGTACCACCGGGACGCTGATGGGAACCGGCCGGCGTTTAAAGGAGTTGAACCCTGGCATCGAGCTCGTCGCGGTGCAACCCGATGGGCCGTTCCACGGCCTGGAGGGGTTGAAGCACCTCGCGACCGCGATCGTGCCCGGGATTTACGATCCGACGCTGCCGAACCGGACGGAGTTCGTGGCCACGGAGGATGCGGAGGACGCGGTGCGGCGATTGGCGAAGCAGGCGGGATTGTTCGTGGGTTGGTCGTCCGGCGCGGCGCTGGTGGCGGCGGGGCGCGTGTTGTCCGACCGTCCACCGGTCCGAGGGTCCGACGCAGTCGTCGTCGTGATCGCCCCCGACTCGGGACAGCGATACCTGAGCGAGTATCGTCGACTGGCGGGCGACACCATATGACGCTCGTACTGGACCCGCGACATGTCGCCGCGATCGGCCGTCACGGTGAGGCGGATTATCCCGCCGAGGCGTGCGGGTTGATCGGCGGAGCGCTCGAGGGTGATCGCAAGGTCGCCGTCCAGCTCGTGCCGCTCGTGAACCAGCGAACCGATTCGGCCCGCAACCGCTACCTCATCGATCCGGACTCGTTCCGGCGCGCGCAGGAGAAGCTGGAGCGCGACGGACTCGAGGTGATCGGCGTGTACCATTCGCACCCCGACCACCCACCCGCGCCGTCCGCGTTCGACCGGGAGCACGCGTGGCCGTGGCTGTCGTATGTGATCGTCGGCGTAGGGCGTGGCCGGGCGGGCGAGTTGAAGAGCTGGGTACTCGCGGAAGACCGCGGCACGTTCGACGAGGAGCTCATCACCAGCGAGGAACGGAAGGTCGTATGGCAGTGACGGTTCTGATCCCGACGCCGCTTCGCCCGTTCGTGGGCGGGCGGGATGCTGTCGAGCTGGAGGGAGGGAGTGTGGGGGAGCTGCTCGACCGGCTGACCGGCGAGCACGCCGCCCTGAAGGCGCACCTCTTTGCCACCGACGGCCGGTTGCGCAGCTTTGTGAACGTCTACGTGAACGACCGGGACATCCGGCAGCTCGCCCAGCGCGAGACGCCGGTGAAGCCGGGCGACACGGTCTCCATTATCCCGAGCATTGCCGGGGGTACGGCGGTGGCGGAAGCGCTGCCCAAGCTGTCGCACGAAGAGATCCTGCGCTACTCGCGCCACCTCATCCTTCCCGATGTGGGCGTGGAGGGGCAGCAGAAGCTCAAGGCGGCACGCGTGCTGTTGATCGGGGCCGGCGGGCTCGGGTCGCCCGCCGCACTCTACCTCGCCGCTGCGGGGGTCGGCACGCTCGGCCTCGTGGATTTCGACGTGGTCGACAAGACCAACCTGCAGCGCCAGATCCTGCACGGCACATCCACCGTCGGCGTGTCCAAGCTCGCGTCCGCCACGGCCCGGATCAAGGACCTGAACCCGAACGTGCGGGTGGAGCCGTTCGAAACCCGCCTCACCTCCGAGAACGCACTCGACATCATCCGCGAGTTCGACATCGTGGCGGACGGAACGGACAACTTCCCGACCCGCTACCTCGTGAACGATGCGTGCGTGCTGCTCGACAAGCCGAACGTGTACGGCTCGATCTTCCGATTCGAGGGCCAGGCGTCGGTATTCCACGCCACACGGGGGCCCTGCTACCGCTGTCTCTACTCGGAGCCGCCGCCACCGGGACTCGTCCCCTCGTGTGCCGAAGGCGGCGTGCTCGGCGTCCTCCCGGGCATCATCGGCTCGATCCAGGCGATGGAGACGATCAAGCTCATCCTGGGAGTGGGTCAGCCCCTCATCGGACGCCTGGTCCTGTTCGACGCGCTGAAGCTGCAGTTCCGGGAGCTCAAGCTGGAGAAGGATCCTGATTGCCCAGTCTGCGGCACGCATCCGACCGTGACGGAGTTGATCGACTACCAGGCGTTCTGCGGCATCGGCGCCGAGCCGTCATACGACGGGGTGGAGATCACCGCGCAAGAGCTCCGGGACGAGTGGCAGCGCCACCCCGACTTGCTGGTCGTCGACGTAAGGGAGCCGCACGAGCACGAGATCGCGCACATCGACGGTGCGGTGCTCATACCGTTGGGGGAGCTGCCGGATCGGCTGGGAGAGCTGGATGGTCACCGCGAGATCGTGACGCACTGCCACCATGGAGCGCGCTCGCTCAAAGCGCTCGAGATCCTCAAGGCCGCGGGCTTCTCGAAAGTGCGGAGTCTGCGAGGCGGGATCGACGCGTGGGCGGTGAACGTGGATCCGACGCTACCGAGATACTAGGAGTGCCGAAGGGGGGACTCGAACCCCCACGGGCTTGCGCCCACTGGCTCCTGAAGCCAGCGCGTCTACCAGTTCCACCACTTCGGCGAGGGAACGGAACGGCGAATGTAAGCCGCGGTATAACCTCAAGTCAACTCTTGGCTTGACCGCTCTGAAGTCGGTTTCTATCTTGCGCTGGCCCGGTGGACAAAGTCTCCATCGCCCGCAACCCGCGGGCGCGACATGACTACCATCTCCTGGAGACGTGGGAGGCCGGCCTCGTGCTCACGGGTACGGAAGTCAAATCGTTGCGCGCGGGGAAGGCGAGTTTGGGCGAGGCCTACGCGCACGTGCGCAACGGCGAAGTGTGGCTCGAGGGGCTCTCCATCTCGGCCTATCTGCCGGGCAGCTACAACAACCCGCCGCCCGCGCGTTCCCGCAAGCTGCTGCTTCACACGCAAGAGATCCGCAAGCTGATCGGCGGCACGAGTCGCAAAGGACTCACCATCGTGCCGCTCGAGCTGTACTTCAAGGACGGCATCGCCAAGGTGGCGATCGCGCTCGCCCAGGCGAAGAAACAGCACGACAAGCGCGAAGAGTTGAAACGGCGCGTGGCGGAGCGGGAGCTCGCGCGCGGCGTCAAGGGGAAACGAACGTGAGCGCGCTGCTGTGGCTCGTGCTCGTGACCGCCCCTCCGCCGCCCCCGCCGCAGGTCGTGGTGATCGCGACGGCCCGCGGAGAGACGAGTGTGCCGGTGGCCACGGAGCGGGGCACCGCTGCCGTCGCGGCTCCCCGACTCGGACCACCGCTCGGACTCACGCTGGCCCTCGATGGATCGCGGGTGACGGTCGGTCTCTCCGGTGTCGTGTTCGTGTTCCAGCTGGGGGCGCCGTTCGTGCGCGCCGGCGGTGTGGTGTACGGCCTCGTGGGCGAGCCGTATGTGGCGCGCGACACCGTGTTTCTGCCGCTCCACTGGCTGGCCGACTGCGTGCCGCGCGCGCTGGGCGGCCGTTACCGCTGGGAGGCAGCCTCGGGAGGAGACGCGGGGCGACTGGTGGAGCTACCCGTCGCGAGCCCAGTCGCAGCGGCCGCGCCGCCCGGAGCCGCATCGGCCCCCCCGTCCCCTCCTGCGCTCGCTCCAACCCCTCCCCTTGCCCCCGGCCCCGCCACGCCCAACCCGATGACCGGGCTGCGCCTGCGCCATGCGGTCGTGATCGATCCCGGTCACGGCGGGGTCGACCCCGGAAACCCCGGGCGCTATTTCCCCGGCCGCCTGGTGGAGAAGGACATCACACTGGCCGTCGGGCGGCTGCTGCGGGCAGAGCTGGTGCGCCGAGGCATCGGCGCGTCGCTCACGCGCTCCACCGACACCCTCATCGACCTGACGGATCGCGGAGCGTTTTGCAAGGCGGACTGCGATTTGTTCGTGAGCATCCATGTGAACGCGATGCCCGAGGGGCGACGCGCCGATCGGGTGAGCGGGGTGGAGACCTACTTTCTCTCGGACGCGAAGACCGAAGACCAGCAGCGCGTGGCGCAGATGGAAAACGAGGCGATCCGCTTCGAGACGGGAACGTCGACTGCGGCGACGGGTCCCCTGGGGTTCATCCTGCGAGATCTGCAGTTGAACGAATACCTGCGGGAGTCGGCGCAGCTCGCCCAGCTGGTCCAGGACTCCGCGGCCCGGATCCACCCCGGCGGCGATCGCGGCGTGCAGCAGGCGGCCTTCATGGTGCTCACGACCGCCCGGCGACCCGCCATTCTCGTCGAGACCGGGTTCGCCACGAATCGCACCGACGGCGCGTTCCTCGCCTCGAGCCTCGGCCAGCACAAGATCGCGAGCGCGATCGCCGACGGCATCGTTGCCTACCTGCTCGAGTTCGAGCGCAAGCTCACGATCGCCGCGCCGGCGAGGGG
>DATHKX010000196.1:0-4056 GCA_035488835.1 Gemmatimonadales bacterium | reverse complement strand
CGCCCTTCAGGCACCCGCTCATGATGTACTTCCGCTCAGCCCCGGACCGCACGAGGCGAGATCCTCACCTTCTGCAGGTCGGCGCCAGGTTCACGGTGATCGGGTCGACCGGGAACTCGAGGCCCGAATTGAGGATGGCCGCGCGCCCGGCACCGACTCTCACGGACCGTCGAGTCAGGGAAGCCGACCGTACTCAAGGTCGGTTGCAACACCACCGCTTTGGCTATCTGCTTGACGTAACAGGAGTAGGCAGATCCTGACCTCGATCCCGCTCAGTGACTGGAGGAAGCGTAGAGGAGGAAGCGTTGAGATGGTTAGCCGGGTGAGAGAACGATTTCTGCGAACTCTCCCGACTTTCTTGGGCTAACCGAAGGTCGCTGGTTCAAATCTAAGCCCGGCAATCCCCTGCCTCGGGAGCCTGTTGCTTTTGAGCGGTCTCTGATCTCGGCCCGGCGCTCGGCGCAACGCTATCGGTCTTCTCGCCCGATTGGGTCTTTGGGGACCTCGACCAAAGACTTAAGGCCGTGGATTGGACCGGTATACAGGGCGTGGCTGCGGCCTACCAGCGGTTCGGCGATCTATAGGCGACCAGTGGTGGTCCGGTATGGATCGGCCAGTCCTCTTCGAGCGCACTTTCGACCGCGGTGGGAAGACGGGTTACTTGTGAGTGCCGGCGGCACGAAAATCATTTCTTTTTGAGCGCGAAGAAGACGCGCACCAAAGGTGCTTAGGGATAGACATCTCGTCTCAGCCGATCCTATGAGGTTTTTGACCCGCTTCTCCGATAGCAGATGGGCCCGCTGCGTCTAACTCCTCGTTTGACCGATGCCGCCCCCAGCGCTACCCTCGGGCCACTTGACCCGCCCTCGCACGCAAGGTGTTGAAGAGCGCCTGGGAGAACAGTTCCCGTCAGTCGAGGGATCCGTCACGGGAGGGGAGGCATGGTCGTAGGAGCGATCGCACCAAACGCGCACGAGGGCAGCCGGTCGGAGTATTTGGCTCAGTACGTGTTCGCGTCATTTGGCGCAGCCGTGGCCATCCCTCACCAGGAAGACAGCGGGATTGACCTTCACTGCACCCTGACGGAGCGAGTCGGCCAACGTGCTTGGCCACGCTCCTACTTTTCCGTCCAGGTCAAGAGCACGACGGACGCGTGGGATTTCAAGGACTCTGTGCAGTGGCTCATTGAGTACCCACTACCTCTCTTCCTCTGCGTCGTGGATAAGGCATCCACGCGCCTTCGCGTCTACCACACTTGTCCTCGCCTCTATTCCTGGGCGCTACCCCCACTCCCTGATCGCCTCAAGCTTGTCCCAGCGACGGGTAGTAAGGGGAAATGCACACAATGGGAGGGAGGTACGACCTTCTCGCTGAGTGCGCCTATCTTGGACGCTACCGTACTGAAGCTGCAAAACGACAACTTCCATCGGCAGGCTTGGAACATTCTGCGCTTCTGGGCTGGCTTCGACTTGGAGAACCTCGACCGAATCAGGGCGGGTATTCACGCTTTCCGGATACCCAGTACGTACGTCACCAATACGAAGAAAGTGGATGGATGGGCGATCCAAGGGACCAACAAGGTACCAGACCTTGGGCCCGCGAAGGAACATGTTAAGTTCGCTCTCCTCGCCCGTTGCGATTCGGTTCGACGATCGCTCCTGACCTCGGCCCGCCATGGCTCTTGACCTCGAGTGCCGGAGGATGGCGATGGGCGCATGGAAGCGCTCGATCCGAACGGTCGGTGCGGTGGCAGCAAGCGCGGGAGTCCTGGCGATCGTCCTTGGCCTGCTGGTGCTGGCCGTCCGCCCCACGGGAGGGCAGGCCGCCGGCGGGGTGAGCGCGGAGGGTGGGCCGCGGTTTCGGGTGGATGGGCCGGACGCCGACTCCTTCGGTCGCGGCGAGGGATACCCGATCTGCAAGGGCCCCGAGTACGCGCGCCAGCGCTGTCGCATCGGCGCGTTCAGCCACTTCGACCAGCTCTTTCCCTCACGAACCATCAAGGCCCCCGCGGCACCGACCCGCCTGGGCCGCGCCGCGGTGGAGCCCGCGATCAGCTACACGTACAACGGGCAGCGCCAGACGATCGATCAGTATCTCGACAAGCACCCGGTGACCGGGTTCCTGATCGCGAAGGGCGATTCCATTCTGGTCGAGCGATACCAGTACGGGCGGACCGACACGCAACGCCTCACGTCGTTCTCGATGGCGAAGACCGTCGTCGCGCTGCTGATCGGGATCGCGGTGAGAGAGGGCGCTGTTCGCTCCATCGATGAGCGGGCGGAGGTGTACGTTCCCGAGCTGAAGGGCACCGAGTACGGTCGGACGCCGATCAAGGCGTTGCTCCAGATGGCCTCCGGGGTGGCCTTTCGGGAGGACTACACGGACATGACCAGCGACATCGCGAAGCTTGCGCGGGCCACGCTGGGCCAGGAGCCCGGCGGCGGCTTGGCCGCGGTCACGCGGTTCAACACCCGCAACGCCGAGCCGGGACAGCGCTTCTCTTACGCGTCGTCGGAGTCGATGGTCCTCGGTCTCGTACTCGCGCGCGCCACGCGCCGCTCGGTGTCCGACTACGCGAGCGAGAAGCTCTGGCAGCCGCTCGGCGCCGAAGCGGACGCGACATGGAGCATCGACGCCACGGGGCAGGAGATCACCTACGCGTACTTCAACGCCGTGCTTCGGGATTGGGGACGCATTGGACTCATGCTGGCGAACGACGGTCAATGGGCAGGCAAGACTATCGTTCCTCGCGAATGGTTGCTCGAGTCGACGACGCCACGCGTCCGCCTGTCGGGTCCCCCCGAGGACGGGAGCGCTCCGAAGAGGTCTCTGTTGCGAAGAACCACGCTGGACTCCCCGTCGCTCCTGTATGGCTATCATGTGTGGCTGCAGCCCGGACCGGACCGGCAGTTTTCGCTGCGCGGCCTTCGGGGGCAGTTCGTCTTCGTGGATCCGGGATCGAAGCTGGTGCTGGTGCAAACCGCGGCGCGCGGGGTTGGCTTCCAGGACGAGGAGTTGTTTGCGCTCTGGGCCGCGCTACGGTCGCAGTAGCGCCAGTAGCACGGCGTCGACGTCGCGACGCCGCCAGCTTTTCAGGACCTACACAAGGGGTGATCCCGTCAACGCTTCTCTCCACAATGTCATCAACGGGCGAATGGGGTTCAAGGACTACCTATTCGCGGGAGTCGATTCGCTGAACGCGACCATCGATCAGGCCCTCTCGGAGGACAAGAGGGAGATGAGCAAGGAGAAAGACTAGGGCTGACGCGCAGGTATTGAACCCGGGCTCCAACCGATCGTCTGAGCTGAATGAGACGCTGGGTCCAAAATCCTGCACCGCGTTCAGTTAGCCATCTGACAGGGATTCTACCGGTTTCCGTCCAGCTTGAGTCGCCGGCCAAAAAGAAATGATTGTGGACAGGAGGATAGGCAACACCAACGCCCTCCGGCGGCGGGCACCCCCTTCGTGGCCCCCGTCCCAGTGACATACCTTCTCCGGGGCCTCGCAGTCCCGGACGCCCACGGGAGTTCGATCTCGATGACGCGCTGGACAAGGCCATCGGCACGTTCAGCGAGAACGGCTATCACGCCACCTCGCTCGGCAAACTAACGGCTGCGATGGAGATCGCCGAGGGCAGCCTCTACAAGGCCTTCCGCGACAAGCGCGGAGTCTTCCTGGCCGCGTTCGAGCGCTACGTCATGCTGCGCAGCGAGCGGCTGGCGCAGGAGCTGGCAAACACACGAACCGCACGCGACAAGGTCAGGGCCATGCTCGCCGTCTATGCCGAATACAGCCACGGCAAGACCGGCCGGCGCGGCTGCCTCGTCGTGGGCAGCGCTGTCGATCTCGCAAGCTCCGATCCCGAAATGACGAAGCGCGTCGCCGCCGTGCTCGCGAGCCAAGAAAGGCGTCTCGTCGGGTTCATTCGAGAGGGACAGGAAGATGGCTCCGTTTCCTCGCGGGTCGATGCCGCCGTCACCGCCCGTCTGCTGCTCTGCGTGGTGCAGGGAATGCGTGTTCTGGGCAAGACCGGCCGCTCCCGTGAGGAGATGGCA
>DATHKX010000195.1:0-41530 GCA_035488835.1 Gemmatimonadales bacterium | reverse complement strand
GGTGATGGCGACGACGTCATGGCGCGCGGCCAGCTGCGCCAGCGGGACCTCCCAGCCCTCGGCCCGGAAGTCCGACAGCACGGCCACGATGGCGTGGTGCTTCGGCAGCTTCGCCGCGTAGCTCAGGGCTTCCCCCAGGTTCGTGCCGCGGCCGCGGGGCGTGAACGCCACCAGGTCGCGGATCACGCGCAGCGCGTGGGGCCGACCCTTCGCGGGTCGCACGATCAACTCGACCTTGTCGGCGAACATCAGCGCGCCCACCCGATCGTTGTGGCGCGCCGCCGCCAGCGCCAGCACGGCCGCGACTTCCACCGCGAGGCCCGCCTTGGTGTAGGGCCGCCCGAAGTGGCACGAGCCCGACTGATCCACCACGAGCAGCAGCGTATTCTCGCGCTCCTCGTGGTATGTCTTCACGAACGGATGGCCCATCCGCGCCGACACGTTCCAGTCGATCGCCCGGAAGTCGTCTCCCTGCTGGTACTCGCGCACCTCCGCGAACTCGATGCCCTGTCCACGGAACATCGACCGGTATTCGCCCGTGAAGAGCGAGCTGACCAGGGAACGTGTGCGGAGCTCGATGCCCTTGACCTGGCGCAGCACTTCGGGAGTGACGAGACGCCGGCGGGCGCGGAGCGGCGATGTCTCGACACGCCGACGATCCTTGCCTTCGTACCTCACGGCACGCCCACGGCCTCGAGGATCTTTCCGATGACGCGGTCCGAGTCCATGTCCTCGGCCTCCGCCTCGAAGGTGAGGAGTACCCGGTGCCGCAGCACGTCGAAGGCCATGGCCTTCACGTCCTCCGGCACGACGTAGGAGCGGCCGCGCAGGTACGCGTGCGCCCGTGCGGCTTGCGCGAGGTAGATCGAGGCCCGCGGGCTGGCACCGAACGCGATGAGCGGCTTCAACTCCGGCAGACCGATCGCCTGGGGCTCTCGAGTCCCCCGCACGACGTCCACGATGTAGTCCACCACCTTCTGATCCATGAAAAGCTCGGCGATGGCGCTGCGCGCGGCCAGGATGTCGTCCGCTTCCGCCACGCGCTGCACCTCGATCGGTCGCCCTGAGGCCATGCGCGCGACGATCTCCTTCTCCGCGTCCCGCGTCGGGTAGCCGACGCGCACCTTGAGCATGAACCGATCGAGCTGTGCCTCGGGGAGCGGGTAAGTCCCCTCCTGCTCGATGGGGTTCTGGGTCGCGAGCACGAGAAACGGCTCGCCCAGAAAGAACGTCTCCCCGCCGAGCGTCACCTGCTTCTCCTGCATCGCCTCGAGCAACGCGGCTTGCACCTTGGCGGGGGCGCGGTTGATCTCGTCCGCGAGCACCAGGTTCGCGAACAACGGCCCTTTCTTCGGATAGAACTCCTGGGTCTTCTGGTCGAACACCATGGTCCCGATCACGTCGGCGGGCAGCAGGTCCGGCGTGAACTGGATGCGGGAGAACGCGATGCGGAGGCACTCCGCCACGGTGCGGACCGCCAGCGTCTTGGCGAGCCCGGGCACGCCTTCGAGCAGGACGTGCCCCCCCGTGAGCAGGCCGATGAGCAGGCGCTCGACCATCAGATCCTGCCCCACGACCCGCTTTGCGACCTCGCGCGCGATCGTCTGGCTGAGCACTGCGTCGCCGGTCGTCTTCGCCGCCCGAGTGGTCATTTCAGCCCCGCCTCCGCCGCTTTGCGCACCGCTGGCTCCTTGTCCTTGCTGTAGAGTTCCAACAGCCCCCGAGCTTCGGGGCGCGCGATGTGCCGCAAGGCATCCACCGCCGCCGCCCGCACCGTCGTGCTCCGCCGGTGCATCATGCCCCCCGGCTCGGCGTACCGGGCGAGGACGTCCAGCGCCTCGCGCGCCCCGAGGCGACCGATGGCCCGCAGCAACTCCGCCTGTACCCCTTCGTCGGGCTCCTGCTCCACCCGGCGGATCAGCACCGTGGAGGATGTCGGGTCGCCCCCGGCCGCGACGGCCCGTACCGCCGCCGCGCGGACGGCCACGCTCTCGTCCTTGAGCGCCGGCATCGCCGGCCGCGCGATCTCACGCCCCCCGGCCTCGGCCAGTCCGAGCAGCGCCGCTTCCCGTACAAACTCCGACGGATGGCGCAGCAACGGGACCAGCAGCGTCACCGCCTGGGGGCTCCCCGTCAGGCCCACGAACTCCGCCGCCGCCGCGACCACCTGGGGATCCTGGTCCGCGAGCTTGCCCTGGAGCGGCTCGAGGGCCCGATCCGCCGCCTTGCGCACGGCTCCCCGGTACGGGGCACGCAGATCCACCGGTGCCGCGATGAACGCGTCCAGGACCAGCCCCATGGAAAGGGACGCCAACGCGGCCACGGCCGCCACCAGTGCCTCCCGCTGCTCGGGCGGCACGCGCGACTCCCCGAGCCGGTGCACCAAGCGCTCCACCAAGGCGCGCTCCGAGAGCGCGAGCGCCGCCTGGTCGATCGCCTCCGCCAGCTTCGGATCCTTTGCCGTCGGCAACAGGCGGTCGAGCGCCGCAATCGCGTCCGCCACAATGGCCACGTCGTGCAGCCCCAACAACTGGGGAGCGAGCGCGGCGAGCCTGTCAACCGCGGCGGACTGCTCCTCGGGCGTAGTGGCGTTGCCGAGCGCGGCCACGGCCCGCTTCACTTCTACATCGACCGGCAGGACATCGGGCCGGAACGCGGCGCTGGCGCGTTTTCCCGCCATCAGCGTGTCCGCCGCCGCGGCGGTCGACTGCTCCGTCGTGGCGGCGGTCGGGGGACTCGGTGCGGCCGACGGCTCCGGGATCGCCGGCGCACCCGCCGCCGGCGTCGGCGTGCGCAGCTTCTCGAGCCTGGCGGAGGTGCGGCGTCCCAGGGTCAGGGTGATGCGCCCCAGCGTCCCATCATCGGGCGGGACGGTACCGGTGGCCACTTGAAACAGCGCCAGCACGTGCTCCGGCACCATGCCGGGATTGAGTGTCGCCGCCCGCACGCCCCGCGCATACAGCAGGCCGGCGAGCTCGGCGATCTGAGCGTTGCGCGGCAGCAGGTGCTGGCCGTGCCAGTGCAGGCCGGTGACGCCCACTTTCCACTCCACGGTCCCGAGTGCGGCGATCGCCGGCAGCGCCTCGCCGATCTGCCGCAAGGCCTCGACCACCGCCGGGTGCGTGGGTGGGTAGAGCCGCATCAGGCGGAACGTCGTCCCGATGGCGCCGAGGGCGCGCTCGACTCCTGCGGTCTCCGCTGACATGGCCTAGCGCTTGACCCGCTCTCCCTTGTTCAGTTGCTCGATGGCCTCGACTTCGTGCGCGGCGAGCCGCCGGTACTTGCCCTCGGCCAGCCTCCCGAGCCGCACCGGCCCGTAGGAAACGCGGTGCAGCCACTCGACCTTGAGTCCCAGGGCCTCCGCGAGCCGCCGGACGATGCGCTGGCGGCCTTCCGCGAGGGTGACCTCGACCTCGATACTGCGCTCCACGGGGCGCACCCGGAAGTCTACGACCCGCACCGGGCGACCGTCGATCGCCGGTGGGCTCGCGAGGGCGGCGCGCACCTCGGCCGCGCCGTGGCCGTGGACCCGCAGCCAGTAGGTGCGGGGTACGGCGTACCGCGGGTGCATCAGTCGATGCGCCGCCGCGCCGTCCGTGGTGAAGAGCAGCAGCCCCGACGTCATCACGTCCAATCGTCCAACGTACGTGAGCCCGGGCACGTTGGGGAGGAGGCTGTAGACGGTCTGTCGTCCCTCCGGATCGCCCCGGCTCACCACATAGCCGACCGGCTTGTTGAGCGCGAGCCAGGTGACGGGCCCCGCCGCCCGCACGGCGCGGCCGTCCACGGTCACGCGCTGCCGTGCCGGATCCACGCTCATGCCGATCGTGGCCACCGCGCCGTCCACGCGCACGCGACCGGCGCGGATCAAGTCCTCGGCCTTGCGGCGGGAGGTCACGCCCGCACGCGCCAGGGCGCGTTGCAGGCGCATCAGCGTCATTCGGGTTCGGCGGGCGCGGGCGGCCGGAGCGCCACCGACAGCTCTTCCAGCCGCGGAAGCTCGTCCAGGTCCTTGAGGCCGAGGATCTCCAGGAACTGCGGCGTGGTGCCGTACAGCAGCGGCCGCCCCAGCCCTTCCCCCCGGCTTACGATCTCCACCAGTCCGCGCTCGCCCAGCTTCTCGATCACGGCGCCCGAATCCACGCCCCGGATCTCGTCCACCTCGAGCCGTCCCACGGGCTGCCGGTACGCGATGATGGCGAGCGTCTCGAGGGCTGCCGGGCTGAGGCGCCGCGGACGCAGCGCGAACTGCGCGCGATCGATCGCCTCCGCGTACTCACGCCGCGTCAGGAACTGCCACCCTTGCGCGATCTCGATCAGCTCGACCCCGTGGTCGCCCGTCGCGAACGCATCCCGCAGCTCGGCCAGGGCGCCGCGCACGGCCGCCGCGCCCGCCTGCGGGTCGAGGGTCGCGAGCTCCTCGACCGTGAGCGGTCGCGCCGACGCGAACAGCGCCGCTTCAATGAGCTTCGCGAGGGGATTCACGACGGATCTCAATCGGGGCGAACGGCCCCTCCTGGTGAACGTGCAGGGAGCCGCGCTTGGCGAGCTCCAGCAACGCGATGAACGCGGACAGGACGTCCACGATTGAGGGACGCGCCCCCACGACGTCGCCCCACCCGAACACCGCCCGCTCGGCGAGCAGCGCCTCAATGCGCTCGGTCGCACCCTCCACGTCGAGCGGCCGCGGGACCACGCGGTGCAGCACCGGCTCGGGAATGAGCGCGATCACCCGCTCCGCGGCCGCCAGCAGATCGTTCAGGTCGATCACGAGCGGCGCCGGCGGCGGGGCGGGCGGCTCGGGAGAGTAGCCACGCCCGAACTGCTCGGCCCGGCGCGCCGCCGCTGCCCCCAGCCACTCCACCAGCTCGCGGATCTGTTGATACTCGAGCAGTCGGCGCACCAGCTCGGCGCGTGGATCGTCCCACTCGTCGTCCCCCAGGCGCCGCGGTAACAACATCTGCGCCTTGATCCGCAGCAGCCGGGCGGCCATCTCGAGGTAGTCCGCCGCCTGGTTCAACCCCAGCTCGCCGATAACCGCCAGGAACTGGTCGGCGATCTTCGCGATCGGCAGGTCGGTGATGTCGACCTCGTCCTCGCGGATCAGGTGCAGCAACAGATCCAGGGGGCCCGAAAACTGCTCGAGCTCGACGACGAAGCCGGCCGAGTCCTGAGTCACGGGGTTGGTCGGCGCGCTCACGTCGGAAAGGCTCCCGGAGACACGGCGAACCCGCGCACCAGCAAGAGCCCGAAACCCATGAGGTGATAGGCGGGCCAGAGCAGCACCTGCAGCACCCCCGGGAATACCCACACCAGCAGCATCACCGGGATGAAGCCGAGACCCTGGAGTTGCCGGTACTTCAACCCCGCTCCCGGTGGCAGGAGGTGATAAAAGACGTGGCTCCCGTCCAACGGTGGGACGGGGATCAGGTTGAAGAACGCGAGCACGACGTTGAGCCACATCCCCCACCACAACATGCGCTGCACGATCTCGAAGGTCGTGGTCAGCGACGGGATGCCACTCCCAACCACGCCGACGAGCGCGAACAGTATCGTGCACGCGACGAACAGCCCCAGATTCACGGTGATCCCCGCGAGCGAGACGATGATGTCGCCCCGGCGGTATTCCCGGTACTTGCGAGGATTGACCGGTACCGGCTTCGCGGCCCCGAAGGGTGGCGCGCCCATTCTCCACAACAGGAACGGGACGATCACGGTCATGAGGGGATCGATGTGCTTCAGGGGATTGAGCGTCAGCCGCCCCAGCATGTAGGCGGTGTCATCGCCCTGCCGGTAGGCGGCTTCGGCGTGGGCGTATTCGTGGGCCACCATGGAGAACAGAAGCACCGGTGCCCAGATGAAGAATTCGAACGAGATAGCTCGGGCTCGGGGGTCGGTGACCGCCTAAGATAACGAGCCGGCGGGGGCCCGGTCAACGGCGTAGCGCCTTGACCGACCTGCACTTACCCTCTATCTTCCGCGCCTCACGAGGAGGCCTCGAGTGCCGAGAATCAAGTCCGCGAAGAAGGCGATGCGCCAGGGACGCACCCGCCAGCAGCGCAACCGCGCCCAGAGCTCCGCGCTCCGGACCGCGCTCAAGCGGGTGCGCACCGCCACAACGGCCGAGCAGGCAGGCGAGGCGTACCGAGCCGCCGCGCGGCTACTCGATCGCGCCGCCCGGAAGAATCTGATCCATCACAACAATGCGGCGAGGCACAAGAGCAGGCTTGCCGCGGTCGTGCGGAAACTCTCCAAGTAGACGACGTCACGGAAAAACGTCACGGACAGGCGTCACGAGGAACCGTTTTAACGGTTTTCCCGTGACGTTTTTTCGCGACGCTCTTCCGTGACGTTTTTGTCGGCCTTAGACTGCCGCTAGTTCCGCTCCACACTGCCCGCAATACCACTCCGTCGGCAGGTTCATCGTGCCGCACTCTTTGCACCGGAGCGTCCGCGCGGCCTCCTCGTCGCCGGCCGCGGCCGGATCGGGCATGATCGGCGCGGGCACAGGGTTGGCGGCGCGCTGCGACGGCGGCGCGGCGGCGCGGGGCGGGTCGGACGGGATGACGGGCTGGAACTGGGCGCCGCTGGCTCGCCGAGCCGATGGAGCTGCCCCGGTGTCGTCCTCGGTGACGGACTTGATGAACTCGAGCTCGTCCACCTGGGCGGGCTTTGCCGGCGGCTCCAGAGGTATGAGAGGGAGATCTTGGGGTGTGGGAGCCACCGGGCGCGCTGGCGGCGCCGGGGAGGGCGCAGCTGCCGGTCTCGGGGCGGGCCGGTTGCGGACCAGCGCATCCAGTTCTTCGAGCTTCTGGATGTCCGCCTCGACCGCCTGCAGGTCCTCGCGCACGGAGACCAGCTCGGCAAGGACGTCCTGGTGCACCTGGTCCCATTGCGACTGGTCGTACTCGCCGACCGAATGGCGCAACTCGGTCTCGGTCAGCTTCTCGGCAGCGAGCGCCTCCTTCTTCTGCAGCTCGCCGCGCATATACCGCTTTTCCTGGATCGCCAGCCGGGCGCTCTCGGCGTGGGCCTTGAGCTCCTCCATCACGGCCACGAGCCGGGCCTCGTAGTCCTCGCGCACGCGCGCCCGCACGTTCCCCGGCGTCGCGTCCGCCGAGCTGTTCAGGCGCGCGATCCAGTCTTCGTACTGGCGCCGCTCCTCCAGCAGGCGCTGGATGATGGCTGTGCTCTTAGACATGCCCTTCGCCATCTCGCTCCCGTCGGAGGCGGGCTGCCGCCTCTGGACTCAGTTCGTTCACGCGCCCGAGCGTGCGCGCGATCCAGATGATGCGCGCGCCGTGCTCGAGACTCTCCATCCGGATCCACGCCGCGTCGAGCGTCGCCCCGACCGTTACCGCCCCGTGGTTCGCCAGCAGCCACGCCTCGTGCCCTGCCAGGTGCGGCTCGAGCCTGTCACCCAACTCCGGGGTCCCGGGCGTCCCATAGGGGACGAGGGGCACGTCCCCGCACTGCATGATAAGCTCAGGCAGGACCAATATATGCAAGTCTTGCCCCGCGACCGCCAAGCCAGTGGCCACAGGGGGGTGCGCGTGCACCACCGCCCCGACGTCAGGGCGACGCGACAGGATCCGCAGATGTAAGTCCAATTCGCTCGTAGGGTTATGGCGCCCACGCCGCTTGCGGCCGCGCCCATCAACCTCGACCATGTCCGCCGCTACGACCAGCGCTTTGATCACACCGGTCGGGGTGACGAGGACGCGGTCGGGCCCCAAACGGACCGCCAGGTTGCCGTCCTGTCCGGCGATGAGCCCCCGCTCCGCGAGCTGCCGGCAGCACTGCGCCATGCGGCGGGCCACCGCACGCGTCGTCACGAGCCGGCGGGAGCCTGCGCTTGGTGGGCGACCTTGCCGTCGACGATCGTGAGCGCGGCCCGTCCGATGAGTGCCCGCCCCGCGAAGGGTGTGTTGCGGCTCTTTGAGAAGAACGCCGCGGGATCCACTGTCCAGCGCGCCGTGATGTCCAGCACGACGACGTCGGCGGCCGCTCCCGGCCGCAACGTCCCGCCGGGGATCCGGAACGCGGCGGCGGGCGCGGTACTCATCCGATGGACGAGCTCGGGGAGCGCGAGGATTCCTCCCGCGACGAGCTCGGTGTAGGCCACTGCGAAGGCGGTCTCCAGCCCGACGATTCCGAACGGCGCGTCGTCAAACGCGGCTTCCTTGGCATCGTAGGCATGTGGCGCGTGGTCGGAGGCGATGCAGTCGATCACGCCCTCCTTGAGCGCCTGGCGCAGCGCCGCCACGTCCGCCGCCTCGCGCAGGGGCGGGTTCATCTTGGCGTGCGTGTCGTAGCGCTCGCAGGCGTGCTCGGTGAGCGTGAGGTGGTGCGGCGTGACCTCGGCGGTCACGCGGACCCCCTGCTCCTTGGCGTTGCGAATGAGCGCGACCGAGCCCCGCGTGGACACGTGGCACAGGTGCACGTGCCCGCCGGTGAGCCCGGCCAGCAGCACGTCGCGCCCCACCATGATCTCTTCGGCGGCCGCGGGGATGCCTTTGAGACCCAGCCGGGTGGCGACCAGTCCCTCGTGCATCACCCCCCCCGCGGCGAGGGTCGGGTCCTCGCAGTGATCGGCGACCGGAATCTCGAAGGTGCGCGCGTACTCGAGCGCGGTGCGCATGAGGTGGCTCGACACGACGGGCTTGCCGTCGTCGGAGACCGCCACCGCGCCGGCGCCCACCATCTCACCGAACTCGGAGAGCCGCTCTCCCTTTTGGCCGACCGAGATGGCGCCGATCGGATGCACGCGCGTGAGACCGGCACGCACCGACTGGCGCACGATGAAGCCGACCGCCGCCTGGTTGTCGGTGACGGGATCGGTGTTCGGCATGGCGCACACGGTGGCGAACCCGCCCGCCGCGGCGGCTCGGGCGCCGCTCGCGATCGTCTCGACGTCCTCGTTGCCGGGCTCGCGCAGGTGGACATGCACGTCGACGAGCCCGGGGGCCACGATGCTCCCCCGCACGTCCCGCACCTCAGCGCCGTCGGGAGTGCCGAGCCCGGCGCCGACCGCGGCGATCTTGCCCTCCTGGATGAGGACGTCCGCAGTCTGGTCGAAGCCCCGGCTCGGGTCGATCACGCGGCCACCCTTCAGGAGCAGCGGCCGCGTCACTCCGTGCCTCCGGAGCCTTTCGCCGCGTCGGCCAGCTCGGGACGCCCTCCGGCCAGCAGGTAGAGCACGGCCATCCGGACGGCGACACCGTTCGTCACCTGGTCGAGGATCACGCTGTGCGGTCCGTCGGCGACGCGCGAGTCGATCTCCACGCCGCGATTCATGGGCCCCGGATGCATGATCGTCAGTGGGCGCTGGGCCCTTTCCAGCCGCTCCGCCGTGACCCCGAAGACGCGATAGTACTCCCGCACGCTGGGGATGAATCCCATCTCCATCCGCTCGAGCTGGAGCCGCAGCACGTTCAGGACGTCGGCCCACTCGATTGCCTCCTCGATGCGGCGGAACCGGCACACGCCGAGCTCCTCGATGCCGCGTGGCAGGAGCGTATCGGGACCGCACACGCCGACTTCGGCGCCGAGTTTCAGGAGACCCCAGATGTTCGAGCGGGCGACGCGCGAGTGCAGGACGTCGCCCACGAGGCACACCTTGATGCCGGCGATCTTGCCGTGTTTGTCGCGGATGGTCAGGAGATCGAGCAGGCCTTGCGTGGGATGCTCGTGCTTGCCGTCGCCGGCGTTGATGACGTTGGAGCGAATCCGGTTGCCCAGGAACTCGGCGGCGCCGGAGGAGGGATGGCGGATGACCACCATGTCGATCCGCATCGCTTCGAGGTTCCTGGCCGTGTCGACCAGGGTCTCGCCCTTCTGGACGGCGCTGCCGCTCGCCGCCACGTTGACCGTGTCGGCGGAGAGGCGCTTTTCCGCGAACTCGAACGAGATGCGGGTCCGCGTGGACGCCTCGAAGAACAGGTTGACGATCGTCTTGCCGCGGAGCGCCGGGACCTTCTTGATGGGCCGCTCCGAGACCTCCTTGAAGGGCTCGGCGGTATCGAGGACGAGCCGGATCTGGTCCGCCGAGAGGTCCTCGAGCCCGACCAGGTCCTTGCCGAGAGGGGGAGCCGTCACGCCGAGCCTCCCTGGCGCACCAAGTCCACCTCGTCGCGTCCGTCGAGCTCCTCGACCAGCACGTCGACCCGCTCCCCACTGCTCACCTTGACCTGCTTGCCGACGATGTCCGGCTGGATCGGCAGCTCACGCCCTCCGCGATCCACCAGCACGCACAGCGAGATGCGTTTGGGGCGGCCGAAGTCGGCGAGCTCGTCGAGCGCGGCCCGCACGGTGCGGCCGGTGTATAGCACGTCGTCCACGATCACGACGTGCTTGCCGGTGAGGTCCCCGGGGATGCGGGTCTCACCGATGACGGGCTTGGGGCCAACGGTTTCGAGGTCGTCGCGGTACAGGGTGATGTCGAGCGCGCCGCGTGGCACGCCGCCGCCTTCGTCCTTCTCGATGAGCTTCGCGATCCGCTCGGCCAGCTCTACCCCGCGCCGCTGAATCCCGATGAGTACGAGGTCGGTCGTCCCGTGGGCCAGCTCGGTGACTTCGACCGCCATACGCTGCAACGCCCGCGACATCGCGCGGGCGTCTAAGATGATCGTGCGGTCTGACCTGGGGGGCATCTCAAGGCTTAAAGGTACCTACCGATACACCGAGGTCAAAGGGGCGGGGTCAGCCCCGGAACGCGAATCGCTCCGGGGCTGAGGGCCAGCAACGGCTACCGTCGTCCGGGGCCCTCCTCGTCGTTGTCCGGCGTCAGCACGGAATGGCCCGATCGGTCCGCCGCGATCGTGAAGTGCGCCACGCTCCGCCCGAGCTGTTGCCCGGCCTCGATGTCGAACCGGTAATGAATGCCGGCGTACATGCGCGACAGCCCTGCCTCCGTGACCATCGCGTCGAATTGCACACGCTTCTCAGGGAAGAACGAACTCAGCACTTCGGCTGCCGAAGCAGAAACGCAGCTATGCCCCGAGGGATAGGACGGGTGGTTCGGCATCCCGACGGCGGGGACCACGGTGATCGCGAGGTCCGCCTTCCACGGCCGGATGAGCCAGTAGGTGAGCTTCGCGTCCCAGCAGCCGATGGCGGCGTCGGCCATCGTGGCGCTGAGCAGCGCGAAGAGGTGCGTCGCCTCGCGCTCGGACAGACCGTGCTGGGCAACGCCGTCGGATGCGATCTCGAGCCAGAACCCCGACCCGGTGGGCGTGCCGACGTTCAAGGCCCAGAACGTGGCGATCCGCACCTGCTCGGGCGTGCGGGTGTCCGAGATCTGCTGGATCTCCGCGAGCGCTGTCTCGAATTCCGGGGAGCCGAACGCCGGCGGCGGCGCGGGCCGGACCTGGCTCGCGGAGGTCAGAAACCAGGGAAGGACTCCTGGTAGCTGCCCGCCGTTCACGGGTTGAGGAGGGACTGCGCTGCTGGTCCAAAAGCCGGGTCCCACTGGTGGCTTCGCGGTGTTCGGGTTGGTGAACCCGTCGGCCTTCGCGCGGGCGACGATCTCGGCGCCGACAGCGCGACCGATTGCTTCGGCCGCCACGAAAGCGGGATGCGGCTGCCCAGGACCCGTGCCTGCTTGAGCGGCGATGGTGTCCTCGAGCGCCTGTGCCTGGCTGGGGAACAGGTAGCTCAGCACTACGACCGATGCCCCCGCGACGGCGCCGCGATCGGTCTCGAGGCGGCTGCGTCCTCCGATCCCGATGCCGTTGCCGGAGGTCGCTGCCGTTTCGACGTCCGTGCCGCCGGCGGCGGCTTCGGCCTGCTGCACGGCCAAGTACTGCGCCACACCGAGCAGCGGGTACGCGTGGCCCGCGGGGATCGGGCCGAGCCTCGCCTGCACCACGAGGTTGCGGGCGGTCTCCTGCCAGCCCGGGCTCGCGAGGCCTTCGGTGAACGGTACGCCCGTCCGACTCGCGCTCAACCGCTGAGCAGCCGGGCCGGTGGGATGGTCCGCGCAACCCGCCAATAGGGTCGCACCGAGAACCACAACGCTCGAAGACCGCAGCACTCTGTTCATCACTCCTCCTTTGCTCATTGGTCGCCTGACCGGGCGGCGTCACATCACGCCTTGTGCACCGACCGATGTGCTATGGAACGGAGAAGAGCGTGGCGATTGCGCGGATGGGACGAGCGACTCTAGGCGCGTGGACGCGAACGGCCCCACGCAGCTGCAACTGCGCGGGGCCGTCAGCGAATTTGTCGGTTTCTACGCCGGGTCGATCACCGGAACTCGCGCTGCCGCGTCCCCCTTCAAGGCTTCCAGGCGGGCGCGTCGGCAGAGAACTGGAAGGAGAGGCCCCCTCCCGGCGTCGTGAGGCCAGAGCCGTCAGATCGGATGACGGCGAAGACGGGTGGACCGCAGCCGAATTCGTCACAGCTGTTGATCGGGACGAACATCAGCGCGATCCGGCCCCCGTCGGGTGACCATGCCGGCGCATCGCCGACAGCGATCGCCGTCACGCCGGAGCCGTCCGGGTTCATCATCGCGATGGTCGGGTTGCCACTCCCGTCGAACCCGAACCGGCTTGTGCCGAAGGCGATCTTGGCGCCATCCGGTCTCCAACTGGGATGATGGTCATCCGCGGGATCCGAAGTGAGGCGCACCAACCCCGTGCCGTCGGCATTCACGCTGCAGATATCGTTATTGCCGGTGTCCACGACACAGGTGAACGCGATCTTCGAACCGTCGGGCGACCACACTGGGAAACCGGCGATGACGGCGCTGGTCAACTGAGCGGTTCCGCCGCTGTTCACGTTCACGGTGTAAAGCCCGCCGGAACCCACAAACGCAATCTTCGACCCATCCGGAGACCAGGAAAGGCCGGCCTGAGAGATGGTTGTAGTGATCGGCAGGCCCACGACTCCCGTGCCGTCTGCGTTCATGACGCACACGACCGTCGACGCCGGGGCCCCGCTGCAATCGGTTCCCGCTGGCATGAACGCGATTCTGGCACCATTCGGCGACCACGCGGCCTGATACCCCGCGACCGGGAAGGGCAGGACGCCTGAGCCGTCAGCACTCATGGAGATGAAGCCGCGACCGAGGTTGTTGAAGGCAACCCGCCCGATCGGCGCGCAGTTCACTTGGAACGCGACGACGGCCGTAGCACCGGCGGTAACGTTGACCGTGCGCGGGTTGGTGCCGGCCACCACGCAGTTGACCGGCTCTTCGAGCCCGGTGGTGTGCGACCGGGCGCCAACCGGCGACACGGTCAATTGACCGTTGGCGTTGACGCTGAGCAACGGTCCTCCGTCTACCTGCACTCCGTAAGCGGCAGGGATATCCGTTCCCGTGCTGGTGGTCGTGACTTGGAGGCTACCGGCCGCAGTGCAAGTGACGGCAAATGTCACGTCGGTCGTTTGTGTCAGTGCGACCGTCACGACGCTCGGGTTCGGCGGCGTGACAGTGCAATTGTCCGCGATCCCGCTCAGCGCCACACTGTGGCTACCGGCCCGAATTGGGGTAAGGGCCTTGACCCCGTTGATCGTGACGGCGACCTGCGTCCCTCCGTCTACGTTCACCAGGTAGCCATCGGCGTCCAGGTCCACGCCGGTGGTGGTCGTCGTCACGCGGATAGTTCCCGCGGCCGTGACCGTGAGGGCGGCGCTGCTGCTCTGGCCCTCTGCGGCGGCTCTGATGGTCGTGCTGCCCGGCCCGGTGGCGATGAGCACCGCCGAATCCGCCACGCCGGAGACGGTGGCGACGGCGGCGTTGTCGCTCGTCCACGTGACTGGACGCGCGAACACCCGATTCCCCGCCCCATCGCGCAACGCAGCCCTGATTCGTACCGTGTCGCCGTGCACCATGGGAAGCAGCGGTGAGGGAAGCACCGCAACCAAGGCCAGGGGATGCGGCCGATGGGCGGCCCACGTCCCAGTCGCGGTGGGTCCACAGGAGAGCGTGCCGCTGAGGGAATCAGGGCTACCGGCAGCCGTGGCGCCGTACGCGCAGTTGCTGCCCACGGCGAAACTAAGACTGTTGCCGCCCGCGCGGCCCTGGCCCACCGCATCTAGCGACGCGTTGTCGACCGTGCCGCTCGGCGTGCTGCAGGCCCCGACCTGTTGCGAAGTCCCTGTGAAGGTGCTCCCCGTCTGCGTGAAGACATACGTCCCGGTGTCGTTGCAGGTCACATGGTTCGTTGGATCGACGATGGTCTCGGTCCAGTCCCATGCGCCCTCCACGATGAGCATCGGTGCTGGTACCACGTCGATGTAGGCCGCTCCGGCTCCCCGGGCTGCGCCGCCTGAATCGACGAAGGTCGCCAGGATGGTATCACTGCCAGGCTGCAGCGCACGCGCCAGTCCACTTTGAGAGACCGTCGCGGCGGGGTTCGACGCAGACCACTGGACCTGGCCGAACTGCGGGTGGACTGCGTTCCCTGCGGCATCGCGCACCGTTACCGTCAACTGTAGCACGCTTCCCACGGGAATCGTGGCCGTGAGGGGGGAGACATCCGTGGATCTCCCGAGGCTCGTCGTCGATCCGGTGGTGAAGTCCACCTCGTCGGGACCCGCGAGCGACTGGCCGCTCAGGTTCATAACGCCGGACGTCACGGTAAGCCGGTACTTCGTCTGCGGCGAGAGCCCCGCGTCTGCCGTAACCACCGCCCGCAGGCCGTCGAGCGCGGGCGCCACGTGCGCGCTGACCTGCTGTCCGCTGGCGAGCAAGTGCACGGTCTGCGGCGTGATCGAGGCGCTGTCCATCGGTTCGCTGAACACGATGACGATCGCGGCATTGAGTGGAACGTCCGTCCCGCCCCCCTTCGGCTCCGTCCGGACCACCTTCACTGCACGAATCGGCTTCACCTGTTGGGCATACCTCACCGAGTTGCCGCCCGAATCGGTCACCACGACCAAGAGGCTGTCGCCCACAACGGCGGGTACGGGGATGGGATCGATCCCGCCGTCCGTCATCGAAGCGGTGAGCGCGAACAGATTCGACGGGTTTCGAACGACCAGGCGAGCCGCGTGCGGGCGTGTCCCGGGCAGCACCGAGATGTATATGAGGGTGCCGCCACCGGTTGGCGACCTGCCCGCTACCCGGCTGACCGAGGTGGGCTGAGGCACCGGATCGGATAGGACCAAACCCGTGTCGGGGAGGCCTCCCGAAGCAGTGTCCGGGCAGCTCGCGCATGGAACGCCCATGGGGTGTTCCGCGCAGCTGGCAACCAGCGCCGCGATGCTCAGGCCGACGACGTACGCCGCGATCCAGCGTTGGGACATGGTACGGCCCCCCGTCCTCATCGACCGCCGTTGAGAGTAACGCCTGCCCAATAGAACGGATCGGCGGTGCCCGGATTGTGCAGCATCGTGCGTTGCGCCTCGGCAAGGGCCTCGACCTCGGAGCGCCCGGCCGCCAAGTCGGCGTGGAACCGTTTCATGAATTCAGCCGCCGCCCGGTCCTCCACCGGCCAGAGGGTCGCCGCCACATTGGAAGCGCCCGCGAAAAGGAACGCGCGGACCAGCCCCACCCAGTCGTCCCCCGCCGGAACGTCCGCGAGCGCACCGGAGCCCAGCGCCGTCTGGCAAGCGGACAACACCACGAGACGGGCGCTGAGGGAGAGGCCGAACACGTCGTGCACCTCGAGCCGACCGTCGTCGGCGCCCCCCGGCGCGAGCTCCACGAACGAGAACAGGGGATTGTCTTTGTTGAGCACTCCGAACGTGGCGAGATGAACGATCGATGCCCGCGGCGCCGCGGCATCGAATGCCAGTCGGGATGCTTCCGCGCCAACCAGCACGTGCGCCCGGTCTCCGTAGATGCGGCCGATGGTCGTGACCTCCATCCGCGAGCCTGGCAGCGCATCCGGGCGCGGGGCCAAGGCCAGGACGCTCCCATCGCCGGACGGAGCCGGCCGCTCCCTTAAGCGCAGCCAGACCGAAGCGGATGGCACGGAAGCCAGCCGGTAGCGCTCCACCAGGAACTGCTCTGGCGGCCCGGGCACGCGGAGCGCTGCGAACGGGAGATAGTGCAGCTCGCCGTGAGGCGCGATCAACAACGTCTGCGCCCGCTTCAGTAGCCCGGTGGCTTCGATCGGTTCGATCAGCGCTCGGTACAGGCGCTGCAGCGGTGCCTCCCAAGGGACAGGAGCCCCTGGCGGCGCGGGATGCGCGAGAACGCCCCGAGCGAAGTCGATGAGACCGATGAGCGTCCGCCGATCGATGCCAAGGTCGAGGGCAGCGAGAGTGTCCGCCGTCACGACGAAAGCGAGTGTGGTCGAGTCACTCACCAGATACTCGAGCAGTGCCTCATCCTGGGCAAGTCGCGACGACACATCGCGACGTGAAGCAACCGTACCACTCACGAGCGAGGCATATTCCGGCTTCGTCGTACGCACAGTGAGCAACAGATCGGAGTAGGCGCCCTGCGCGCTCGCCAAAGCTTCCCGGACAGCGCCCGATGCCGGCGCCGAGAGCGGCGGCCCACGGAGCCCAGGCGAAGTCGCCTGCGGTGACTCCAACCGGCGTGTCAGCTCGGTGATGCGTCGTCTGAGGTCCTGCTCGCGCCCCGCGAGCGAGTCCCCGCCCGTCCGCGACCACGCGACGCCTCCACGCGCCAGCAGATCCAGCATTTGGCGCGCACGCAGCCGCTCGCTCGTGGCAAACGCCGAATCCGGACGTCCTTGAGCCCGCTCGACGAGCGCGAGCTGGGCGTAGACATCCCACTTGTCGGCGAGGTACGTTGACCGGTACTCCTCGAGCGACAATCGGCTGGAGACGCGTTCCGTTTCCGCCACCGCCGCGCGCAACTCCGTCGCCGCTTGGTCGAGCGCGCCGCGACTGCGGAGCGCCTCACCCCAGCCGGCATGCAGCTGCCAGGCGACGCCCGGCGCCAGGCGATCGCCGATTCGGGCCAGGCCCCGCTGGTAGAGCGACTCCGCGCTCAGTGTCGCGCCGCTCGCTGCCTCAAGATCGCCGAGCGCGCCAAGGGCGGCTGCCTCACCGATGGGATCGTGGATGGCCTGCAATGAATCCACTGCCGAGGTGAGTGTACGTCGAGCCCCTGCGATATCGCCACGCTGCCATTGAGCACTGCCGAGCAGTATTCCGGTCACCGCTGCCGACCGCGTATCGCCTAGCGCGCGCTGAGTCCGCAGCGCGAGCGTGAGGATCGCCTGCGCTCCAGCATAATCCTCCCGGGCGAGCAGCAAGTATGCCCGCCCGTGCTGGGCCTCGGCCCGTACGGCCCCATCGTTGGCACGCCGGGCCAATCGTTCGGCGCGCCCATACTGACGATCTGCCTCGGCGAGCTTATTGAACTCTAGGTCGAGATCTGCCCGCGCCAAGGCAAGCTCGGCTTGAAGGGAGGGGCGTTCGCCACCGGCCGGCGCGAGCCTCTCCGCGCGCCCCAATTCCGTGAGCGCGCCCTGCAGGTTGCCTACCGCCGCGCGAGTATCGGAGAGGTCGCGCCGAACGCTGACCTCCGCGACGAGCGGGCCGGTTTCTTGATAGATGCGGAGGGCTTCCCCGAGGTGCCTGAGCGCGCCGGCGTAGTCGCCACGTCGCAGCGCGAGCAGCCCAAGATCGTGCAACACCGAGGCGGTTTCCACACGGTTCCCACGCCCACGATAGATGCTCAGTGCCTCGCCGTAGCGCGCGTCCGCTTCGGCATAGTCGCCCTCAATGCTGGCTACGCTCCCGAGGTTGACCAGGTTAAGGGCTGCGGGCTCGAGGCGCCCATCCCGACGATTCACGGCCAAGGCTTCGGAGAAAGCACGTCGGGCGCCAGTGAGGTCGCCCAGGTTCTCCGCGATCAGTCCAAGGTTGTTACGGTCGGCCGCGGCTCCGCGGGTGTCGCCGGTACGCTCCCGCATCTCGCCCGCCCGGGCGTACAGCGCGCGCGCACGGGCGAGGTCCCCGCGGTCTTTGCTGACGCTGGCCAAGTTGCCGATCGCATTTCCTGCGGTGCGCCAGTCCCCGATCCCCTCGGCCAGCTCGCGCGAGCGGGTGAAGTTCGCCTCCGCGCTGTCGAGTCGCCCCTCTGCATAGAACCCTCGGCCGACGTTGCCAAGCACCGCCGCCGCTCCCGCCGTATCGCTCAGAGCCAGCGACCGGCGTGCGCTCTCGCGCCACAGCCGCATCGCCGCCGTCACACCCTGGCGGCCGAACGCCTCATTCCCCGCGCGGCGGAGGCTGTCCACCACGAGCTTGGCGCGCCGCTCGACCGGCGACCAGGACCGATACCGCCCGACCTGATGCAGCAGGAAGGAATCGCGCCAGGTAACAGCGTATGCTCCGGCGAGGCGCGCCGCCGCGGTGAGCGATGCGGACTGCGTGGTATCGGGGGAGGGCGGGACCGCAAGCGCCAGGAATTGCCGAATCGCTTCACGGACGTCGTCGGGCCGATCGCGGGCGCGGGCGGCGAGGGCGCTGTCCGGGGCCGCCCGCGCCACCACAACCAGCGAGTCGGCGCTCGACGGTTCAGGAGCTTGGGCGATCGTCGTGGCGAGCAACCACATCGCCGAAGCGACGGGCATCAATCAGTCACGCCCGGGGTCGATGGTGAACCGCATCAGTTCCGACGCCGCCCAGCGATCGTAGCCGGTCCGAGCCTCCACTCTCCAGTAGTAGGCGAGGCCCGGTGCCAGCCGCACGGTGGGAGGCACTACCGTCGAGGTGTCTGAAATCACGGTCTCCCATAGGACGGCCCCGGCGGCATCGAACAACCTCACGTGGTAGCGATCCGCGCGCGGCACACTGGTCCACGTCATGACGGGGACGGCGGGCACGGCCCCGAGCGGGGCGATGGGCATTGGAGCACCCGTGCTCGTCACCGGATCCTCGCGGTAGGTCGATCCGGGCAGCCAACCCAGACCGCCGGCCTGGATCGTGAGCAGGACGACGGCGGCCGCCGCCGCGGCAATCCCCATGCCACCCAACCACCGCCGGGTGCCAGCGCGCCGACGGAGCAGCCGCCACACGTCGACGACCTCGCCGCGACAGGAGTCGCACCCGCCGAGATGTGCCTCGATACGAGCCCGCTCCGATTCGGAAACCGCTCGGTCGAGGTAGGCCGCGACATCTTCGCCGCTTAGATGCGATTCCGACATGGCAGCCTCCACCCCGCCCTCCATAGATGGCCCGTGGAACCCCTTGCGAGATGATACGGACACGCGAGGGTCGTTTGATGACTCACGGTGTGGTCTCCTCAATACCGCGGCGGTGCAGGTCCGTGCGCAGCGCGGCGAGCAGACGGTTGAGTCGGCGATAGACGTGAAACGGACTGGCAAAGCTCATCAGGCCGGCAATCTCCCGGGCGGAGAGGTCGTCCTGGAAACGCAGCTTGAGCAACAGGCGATCCTGGGGATCGAGTCTACCGAGTGCTCGCTCCAACGCCCTGACCCGCTCGGCCCGCTCCAGGTCCACCGCCGGATCTCTGGCCTTTGGATCGGGCAACTGGGTGAGGTCCACATCCGAGGCGATGAGATCGACGAGGCGGTGCCGCTCGGCCTGGCCCGTCGCAGCGCGCGGGCGCCCGTACCGCTGCCGGAAGTGATCCAGACACAGCCGCCGCGCCACCACCACTAGCCAGGTTGTGAACTTGCTCCGACCATCGGCCGTGTAGCTGCGAAGGCGCCGACAATCGCTGGCGCGAAGTTGCTCGAGGAGGTAGGCATACGCATCCATCGCGGAGTCATGGTCACTCGCGACGGTGCGGGCGACATACAAGAGGAGCCGACTGTGTACGTTGAGGAACGCGGCCCAAGCCACCTCGCGCGCGGCGGGATCGGACGCGCCAAGGAGGCCTGACACTTCGGCGCTAACGGCGTCAGCCATGCGCGCGACCTCTGCGTCCGGTGAAGGTACGGGCATTCGGGTGTCGCGTCTACCCGATCACCGGGGTCAACGGCGGGCGGGGTTGACGCCCCTGCACGCGTGGCGTCTCTTCGAGCGAGCTAACATCTCCTATTCCGGCCCGGAGGGCCTATGCGGCGCTACCTGTGGAGTCTTGTGGGGCTCACCCTGGCCGTCTCCTCACTCGAGGCGCAGGGCCTCCGGGACAAGATCTCCCAGCTGTTCATTTTCGCGGACGGCAAGGACCCGTTGTTCCTCGGCGGCACCGCCGGGTCCGACTCGGCCACCGCGCTGCACGCCGACCATTTCGTCCCGGCAGCGGTGAACGACAACGGCACGCTCATTTCGTTCATCGGGACGGCGATCAGCCAGAACGTCGCGAACCTCCCGGTGAGCGCCACCAGCGGCGGTTCTACGTTCCGCTTCGAAGGCGGCGTCCCCGTCCCCACGTCGGGCTCTCCGGGCTCGGTGTTCGGCGAGCGCGCCCAGACGCTCGGCCGGGGGCGCGTCTTCATCGGAGCCAACGTCAACCGCCTGCACTTCGAGTCGCTGCGGGGCGTGAGCCTGAACGGCATCCAGATGACCTTCACGCACGAGAACGTCACAGGGCCGGCGTGCGACAGCATCGTCGGCGCCTCGTGCACGCCGTACGGCGTCCCGACGCACGAGAACGATGTGATCGCACTGCGCCTGGCGCTCGACATCGACATGACCGTCACGTCGTTCTTCGTCAGCTTCGGCCTGCTCGATCGTGTGGATATCGGGGTGGTGCTCCCGATCGTCTCCACCTCCCTCCGCGGCACGAGCGACGCGCAGATCATTCCGTTCGGCGGCACGACCGCGCAACACTTCTTCGGCGGAACGCCCGCCAACCCGCAGCTGTCCACTTCCCGATTCGTGGAAGGATCCGCGACCGGCATCGGGGACATTGCCGCGCGCGTCAAGGTCAACGTGACCCAGACGGAACGCACCATGTTCGCGGTCCTCGGGGACGTCCGCTTCCCCACGGGAAGCGAGGACGATCTGCTCGGATCCGGACACGTGGCGGCCCGGGGCCTGGGCATCGTGTCGGCGCGATTCGGCGCGTTTTCGCCCCACGCCAACGTCGGGTACCTGTTCCGGAGCGGCGACCTGCAGAACAGCTCCGTCCTTGCGACCGTCGGGTTCGATCACGTCATGGCGCCGTGGGCGACGATGGCGGTCGACTTGGTCTCGGAGCTGCAGGTCGGCGAGAGCAAGCTGCGGCTGCCGGGCACCGTCACGTACGACCTGCCGTTCCGGCGCACCGTCCAGCCCACGAACATCCCCAACCAGCGAGACGACCTGATCAACGGCTCGCTCGGCTTCAAGTTCACCACGCGCTCGGGGATCACGCTGGTCGTCAACACGCTGTGGCCGCTGAACCGCGGCGGGCTGCGGCCCAACGTGCTGTGGACCACCGGGCTCGAGTACAACTTCTAGGCGACTACCGGATGGTGGTGAGCCGCCAGCCGCCGGAGTCCACGACGAGGACCGCCCGGAACGTCACTGGCCGTCGCTCGGCACGGCCCGTTGAGGCGTTGTCGTACTCGTAGAGCCCGCTCACTATCGCCTCGGCCGTGAGGCCCGAGAGATGCACGGCGGTGACCGTCAGGCCGGCCTTGAGATTGCGGGTCGACTGGAAGAAGTCGTGCCAACTCTGTTGCTGCGCCGACGTGAGGCCCGGGTACGCACGCCGCACCTGGCCCACGTCGCGCGATTCTAGGGCGCGCGCGTAGTCATCGATCACCTTTTGGATGTCCGGCCGCGGGTCGACGGGACCGGGCGTCACGACGGGGGCGGGTGCCGCCGGCTGCTCCGCGGCGCGCCGCGCCGCGCTGTCGCGCGCCGCCCGCGCCCGCGATTGACGCTCGGCGTCCGCCCAGAAGGATGCCGCGGTGGCAAGCTGAACCATCGCCTCGGGCAACCGGTTTTGCGCTGCGAGCGATTCCGCTCCTTTGAACGCGGTGTCCCCCCTCGCCAGGTCCGCGGGAGTGGCTCCGGCCTCGACCGCGCGGCTCATGGCAGTGGCGGCCCGCGCCCGGAGTGACCGCAGCAGGCTGTCGTCACGCTGCGCGACCGCATTGCGCGCCGCTGATTCAGTCGCGGCGGCGGGCAGCGTGGCCGGCACACGCGCGCGCGACGGCGGCCTCGGCGCCCGCGTGGGAACCGACACGGGGGCCCGGCGCGCCGGCGCCGTATCGGTGGCAGCGGCGGGGGCGACCGGGCTCCCGCGCACCGTGTCGCCGGGCGGCGCCGCTAGTGGTGCCGTCGGCGTCTGCCACGCGCGCCAGGGAGCCAGCCACCACAGCGCCGCAGCTATCGCGACCCCTCCGAGGCCCCCGAGCCCCCACCAGAGACGCGCGCCGGCACGGGCGTGCGGGACCGTGACCGCCGCCGGGCGCGTTTGCGGTTTCGAGAGCACAATCGGGCTCGTCGGCGTCTTGACGTGATCCATTAACGCAGAGCCGGCGCCCGCCCGCGCTAGAGTCATCATCTCGCCGCGGACGGGATCGTCGTGGCGCAAGGACGGCCGGCCGCACACCGCCACGATGTCGTCCATGCTGGGCCAGCGCCGGGCGGGCTCTTTCTCCAACATCCGCATGACGCCTGCGGCCAGGTTGGGTGGACAGTCCGGGCGGAGCTCGGCCACTGGCCGCGGGCGCTCATTGAAGTGCGCGTACATCACCGCCATGGTCGAGTCGCCCCGGAACGGCAGCCGCCCGGTCAGCATTTCGTACGCGACGACGCCGAGTGAGTACTGGTCAGAAGCTCCGGTGACGTCGCGGGCGTCACATTGTTCAGGGCTCATGTACGTCGGCGTGCCCACCGTCACACCGGTCATCGTGAGCCCTGCCGCCTGAACCACCTTGGCGATCCCGAAGTCCGTGATCACGGCCCAGCCGTCTTCGTCTAACATGAGGTTCGCGGACTTGATGTCACGGTGGACGACGCCGTGACGGTGCGCATAGCCGAGCGCGTCGCCCGAGTGGGCGAGGATCGTCTGGACCATGGGGATGGGCAGCGTGCCGACGTCGCGAATGATCGAATCGAGGGCCCGTCCCTGCACGTACTTCATGACGAAGTACAGGACGTCTTCGCTTTCCTTGACGGCGTAGATGGGAATGATGTGAGGATGGCTCAGGGCCGCGGCGGTGCGCGCCTCCCGTTTGAACCGCTCGACCATGCCCTCCCCCATGAGCAGGAGGGCAGGCGCCAGCACCTTGATCGCCACCTTGCGGTCGAGCGCGATGTCGTGGGCGAGGTACACCGTTGCCATACCGCCGTGCCCCAGCTCGGCGAGGATCTCGTATTGGCCCAGCGTGGCCTGTCGTAGGGCATCGAGCTGGGCGTTGGGCGCCGCCGGCGGTGCGCCACGCATCGGCTGCGCGTCGGTTGCGGTAGCGCCGCTCGGGGTCACCGGGACGCTGGTGCCGCAGCGGAGACAGAAGTACGCCCCCGGCGCCAGGGAGGTGCCGCAACGCGCGCAGTAGGACTGTGTCTCGGGAGCCATCAACCGGGGCCTGTCGAACGGTTCCCTAAATAACACATGGGCAGGCGGCGGGCAACTCGTTGTCGCGAAGGCGGTTTCCGGACCTACCCGAACACGGGGGTCAATGGCGGGTCGCCCTTCAGCACCGCCTGGACATTGCCCACCGCGATCGTCGCCATCTGGCGCCGGGTCTCGAGCGTGGCGCTGCCGATGTGCGGCAACAGCACGGTGCGCGGCGCCGCACGCAGCCGGGCGTGCACCGCCGGCTCCTCCAGATAGACGTCGAGCCCTGCCCCACCCAGCCGGCCCTCTTCGAGGGCCTGCGCGAGCGCTTCCTCGCGGACCAGGTCACCGCGCGCCGTGTTGATCAGGATGGCGCCCGGTTTCATCTGTCGCAGCGTGTCGGCGTTGATGATGCCCTTGGTCTCCGGCACCGACGGCGCATGGAGCGACAGAACGTCGCTCTCCTTGAAGAGTCTGGAGAGCTCGACACGGACCGCTCCGCTCTCCCGCTCGAAGTCGGGCCGCGGGTTGCGCGCGGTGTAAAGGATGCGCATCCCGAAAGGCACCGCGCGCCGTCCGACCGCCTGGCCGATCCGTCCGGCGCCGAACAGGCCGAGGGTACGGCCGCGCAGCTCGATTCCGAGCAGCAGCTCCGGGTGCCATCCGGTCCACGACCCACTCGTCACCAGCGCGGCACCCCGTACCACGTGGCGGGCGCACGCGAGGATCAGCGCCCAGGCGAGGTCGGCGGTGGCGTCGGTGAGGACGTCGGGGGTGTTCGTGACCGTGACGCGGCGCATCTCGGCCGCCACGACGTCCACGTTGTCGCGCCCGACAGCGCAGTTCGCGACGATCTTCAGGTTGGGAAGGCGCTTCAGCTCGCTGCCGCCGACCCAGCGCGACAACAGCGGCACGAGCGCGACGTAGTCGCCCGCGGGAGTCGGCTGATCCGCCGGAAGCCACGTGACGTCCAGGCCGACGAGCTGCTCCGGATCGAGCAGCCGCTGCAGTTCGGCGGCGATGAGGACGGGGTGACCCACTACCTCCTCATCTGCGCCCGGCGGATCGAGTCGTCCACCGCGAGCGCCCGCTCAGGGCTCCACTTGTAATAGAGCTGGAGGCACGACCCCGCCTGCATCTTGCGCTGCCTGGTACAGGTCGCGACCTCCTGCCGGTGCTTCGACGCGTCGTGGCGCCACAGCGAATCCGCCGTGGCCGCGGCCCGGGCTTCCGCCCAGCCGTAACCAACGAGGCACCGCACCAGGTCACCCGAGGGGTCCTTGGCGCAATCCGTGATCTCCCGCTTGTGCCGGGCCGCCTCGGCGCGCCACGTCGAGTCGGCATGCAGCTGCGCGATGGCGTCCTGCTCCTGCTGGTACTGGGTGGCTGCGGTGAGGGCCGCCGCCTGCTTCCACTTGTACTGCAGCACCAAACACTGTGCCGCGCCCTGCGCGTCCATCGTGATCCTGCTGCATTCGCGCACTTCGGCGGCCTTCTTGGCCGCCGTCTTGAAGCAGGCGAGGGCGGATGCGGTAACCGCGGCGGCGAACCAGGCCTTCGTCCAGCGCATCGAAACCTCCAGGGTGCAGGCAACTGGAACGGGCGGGCGCTTGGAAGATCACGGACAGGGTGGGATTCGAACCCACGGTACCCTTGCGGGCACACCGGTTTTCGAGACCGGCCGTTTCAACCGCTCACGCACCTGTCCACTACAGGCTAGAAAACAGGATACGGTAACAGACGCACAGACGCAGCAGAGGTGAACAGTAAACAGGCGACAGGTAGGCGTATCTGTTCGCTCTCCCCTGTTCTCTCCTGTGCGTCTGTGCGTCTGCTCCTGTCCTCTGTTACCTAGCTTCCCACGGATAGGGTGGGATTCGAACCCACGAAACGGTTACCCGTTTACGCGCTCTCCAGGCGCGTGCCTTCAGCCGCTCGGCCACCTATCCGAACTACTAGACGCACAGACGCATAGACGCGTAGTAAATACAAAGACCGTGCCGGTTTCGCTACGGGCGGCGCTGCCGCGAAACCCTCACCCCGCTCTCGGGCGTATACTAGGAGTCTCTCGGAACGACCCTTGAATGCGAGGAGCGAAGCATGAACACGCTGCCGAAGAAGCGCGAGCCCGGCGACCCTCCGGAGGTCAACGCCATTCCCTCGTGGCGGGAGCTGGCGGATCGGTTTCGCGACCTGATGAAGGATTTCCTCAAGGAAGGCAAAGAGCTCGAGCGCGAGCTCGAGCCGAAGCTCCTCCCCGCTCTGAAACGACTGCGGCTCGAGATCGAGAAGCTCATCGCCAAGCTCGAGCAGCGGGCGAAATAGCCTCGACATGCCGGACGGCCAGCCTCCGGGCTGGCCGTCCTCGCTTCACACCGCGCGAGGTCTACTTACCGCCGAACCGGACGCCCGCGGTGATCGGGATGAACGGCGTCTTCGCCGCGTCGAACGACTTCGCAACGTCCACATACCGCGCCTCGAAGAACAGGGCGGCACCGCCTACCGCGTAGGTCAAGCCCAGCCCTACGTTCCAGGCGAACTTGGTCTCGGACGAGTCGGCGGTGACGCCCCCGGACGTGACCGCGAGCTTCACGTTGTAGACGCCGACCCCGCCCACCAGGTACCCCGCCATCCCTCCCGACGACCGCCTGAAGTGGTACGTCACGTCCGCGGTTCCCCCCAGCAGCTTGATCTTCGCGGTCGTGGGTGCACCGACGGCGGCGGTGAGATCGGCATTGAGCTGATCGTTGCTACTGTTCTCGCCGTAAGTCCCGTCCACCCGGAACCCGAGCGGACTTCCTCGCGGCTGCACCTCGAACAGTGCGATCCCCTGCCACCCCGCCTTGAAACCGTCCCCATTGGCGTCCGCGTGAAAATCACCAACCGGGATTGTGAGACTCGCCCCCACGCCGAACTGCACGCTGGTGCCCTGAGCGGCGGCCATGGCCGTCGCGACGAAGGAGGCGAGGACTAGCCCGCACGCTACTCTCGTTGCGCTCGACATACGCACCTCCTGAGTAGGCCGACGAAGTGGGAGATCGCGCCCGTTGGGGCGTTTCCTACCGTAACGTACCGGGATGGAACACGCTAGGGCGTTTTTGCGGCAGTGCGGGGCGGGTTTGCGGCAACTAGAGCGGCTCGAACCGCGCCGTGGACGTGCGCAGCCGCGCGCGATCCACCTTCCCGAGGTGGGTTCGCGGCAGCGCCTCAAGAAAGGTCACCTCGCGCGGATACTTGTACGGTTCGAGCCGGCCCCGCACGAACGCTTGCAGCTCTTCGGCCAGCCCCTCGCGGCGCTCCCTTGCGACCACGAAGGCGTGCGGCTTGACGAGCCCGTGCTCCCCGACAACACCGACCACCGCGACCTCCTGCACTGCCGGATGCTCCAGCAGACAGTTCTCCACTTCCTGCGGCGCCAGCCACTTGCCCGATACCTTGAGCAGGTCGTCGGCCCGGCCGCAGTAGGTGAAATAGCCATCGACGTCGCGCCGGACCATATCGCCCGAGACGTACCACTCGCCCAGAAATCCCTGCTTCGTCTTCTCCATCTGCTGCCAGTAGCCGATCGCGCGCGAGGCGCCGCGCACCCGCAGGGCACCCACTTCGCCGTCGGGCAGCTCGCGCCCCGCGTCATCGCACACCTTGACCTCGAACCCCGGCACAACGGTCCCGAGCGTCCCTGGGCGCACGTGCCCTGGACGATTCGAGATGAAGATGTGCCACATCTCCGCCGTGCCGAGACCGTCCAGCAGCTCGACGCCGAAGGTCTGCTTCCAGCGGTGATACAGCTCCACCGGAAGCGCTTCGCCCGCCGAGGTCGCGAGCCGCACGCACGACAGATCCTGCTCCGGGGCCGCCGGGTGGCTCACCATCTGGTTGATCATCGTGGGGACGTTGATGAGGATCGTCGGCCGGAAGCGGGCGATCTTCTCGAACAGCACCTCGGCAGTCGCGGCCTCGGGAAACAGCGCCGTGGCGGCACCGACGGAGAACGGAAACAACAGGTTCGACCCGGTCGCATAGCCGAAATAGAGCTTAGGCACGCTGAGGGTGACGTCGCGCTCAGTGTAACCGATCGTGCCCTTCGCATAACACTCAGTGGTATTCGCGAACGACGTGTGGGTCTGCACCACGGCCTTCGGCTGCCCCGTGGTGCCGCCCGAGAACAGCCAGATCGCGGCGTCGTCGCGGTGGGTGGGGAACGGGTCGAGCGCGGCTGGGGCGCGCGCGAGCCGCAGGTCGAATTCGTCCTCACCGACGACGAGGATCGTTTTCAAGTGACGCGCGGTGCGCGCCGCAGTGCGGAACGCGGCGACCGTGTCCCGATGGGCCACCACGACCCGCGCGCGGGTGTAGCTATAGAAGTACTCAATGGCGTCCGGCTTGAGCTGCGGGTTCACCATAACGACGGCCGCGCCGATCTTGAGCGTCCCGAACAGCGCTCCCACGAACCCCGGCCCGTCGGGAAGCGCGATCATGACGCGCTGCTCGGGCTCGACGCCGACATCGGTGAGTGCGTGGCCGAACCGATTCGCCAGCGCCTGCAGGTCCCGGTAGGTGAGCGTGCCCGCGTCGGTGAGCACGGCAGGCCGATCGCCCTTCCCTTCACGCACGCGGGCGTCGAGGAAGTAGTCGGCGATGTTGAACTGCTCAGGCGGCTGGAAGCTCATCGTGACAGATATCGGCCGTGGACGGCTGGCGGTCAACCGTCGGGCCCGGTACGATACAGCCACTCATGGCAGTCCTCGACCTCGCGCACCTGACCTGGGAGGAGGTTCGCGACCTCGACCGGACGAAGACGGTGGCGATCGTGCCCGTCGGCGCCGTCGAGGCGCACGGGCCCCATCTCCCCCTCGCGACCGACGTGATCATCGCCGAGGCGATGGCCCGCGCCGCGGCGGCGCGGCTCGCCGCCCGCGGCCACGAGGCCGTGCTGCTCCCGGCCATTGCCTATACCGCCGCGGAGTTCGCCGCCGGGTTTCCGGGGACCGTGTCGCTGCGGCCGGCCACGGTGACCGCGCTGCTCGTCGACCTGGCGCGCAGCCTGGCGCGCCACGGCCTTTCCCTCCTCGCGGTCGCCAACGCGCACTTGGACCCCGCACATCTGGGGGCGATCGAAGCCGCGGTGACGCAAATTCGGCCCGAGGACGGCGCGCGGATCGTGTTTCCCGACGTCACGAAAAGACCCTGGGCCGTCCGGCTCACGGACGAGTTCCGCAGCGGTGCCTGCCACGCGGGCCAGTATGAGAGCTCGATCGTGCTGGCGGCACGTCCCGAGTTGGTACGTGAGGCCTTGCGCCGCTCCTTACCCGCCAACCCGCGCTCGCTCAGCGGGGCGATCCGCGCCGGGCAAACGAGCTTCGAGCAGGCCGGCGGGCCCCGCGCGTACTTCGGGTCCCCGGCAGAGGCTCGAGCGGACGAGGGCGCGCGTACGATCGAAGTGCTGGGCGCGATCCTCGAAGAAGCGGTGCTCGCGGAGCTCGGCCGGTGACCCTCGCAGGACGGGGCGCCGTCGTCACGGGCGGCAGCCGGGGTATCGGGTTGGCCGTGGCCCGTGCGCTCGCCGATGCGGGCGCGGCTGTTGTCGTGGCGGCCCGGGCCCCGGACCGCCTCCGAGCCGTCGCCGCGGAGCTCGGCGGCGCCGGACGGCGGGCGTGGGCGGTCCCGTGCGACGTCGCCGACCCGGAAGGCGTACGCACCCTCGCCCGCGAGGCGGAGAGCCGGCTCGGTCACGTGGACATCCTCGTGAACAACGCCGGCATCAGCCACTCGGCGTCGGTGCAGAAGACCACGCTGGAGGACTGGAACCGGCTCCTGACGGTGAACGCCACCGGCCCGTTCCTGTGCACCCAGGCCTTCCTCCCGGGAATGCTCGCGCGGGGCTGGGGGCGCGTGGTGAACATCGCGTCGGTGGCAGGCCTCAGTGGAGGCAAGTACATCGCCGCTTACAGCGCATCGAAGCACGCGGTCATCGGCTTCACACGCTCGGTTGCCGCGGAGGTCGCGGGCACGGGTGTGACCGTCAACGCGGTCTGCCCCGGATACGTCGACACGGACATGACGCGGCAGTCGGTCAGCCGCATCGCGGCGAAGACAGGGATGGCGCCCGAGGCCGCCCTGCGTGCGGCGCTCGACACCTCGGGCCAGCGCCGACTGATTCCGCCTGAAGAGGTGGCGCGCGCGGTGCTGGCGCTGTGCCAGGGCGCCGGGCGTGAGACCAACGGGGAGGCCGTCGTGATCGCCGAGGCAGGCTCGCACCGATGACCTTCCGCATCGTCAATCCCGACCCGCTCGGTCGCCCGAGCGGCTGGAATCACGGCTTGCTCGCCCCGGCCGGGGGGCGGGTCCTGTTCGTGGCCGGGCAGACCGCCCCCGAGCGGGCCGGGCTCGTCGAGCAGTGGGCCGGCGCGCTCGAGCGGGTGCTGGAGGTCGTGCGCGCGGCCGGGGGCGGGCCCGAGGACATCGGCCGCCTCACGGTCTATGTCACCGACCGCCAGACTTACCTCGCGACCTTGAAGCCGCTCGGCGAGGTGCATCGCCGCCTGATGGGACGGCACTACCCCGCGATGGCGCTCCTGGAAGTGCGGGGGCTCGTGGACGCGAAGGCCGTCGTGGAAATCGAAGCGACCGCCGTGCTGCCCTGACCGACATCCGGAGACTCCCGCATGCCGCTTGCGCCCCAGTCCTTTCTCTACCAGCACGACCCGCACCACGGCGTCGCTACGATCACGCTCAACCGTCCGGATCGGCTCAATGCCCTGACGTTCGACGTGTACCGCGAGCTGCGCGATGCCTTCCGCACGCTCGACGATGAACCCGGCGTACGGGCGGTGATCATCACGGGAGCCGGGCGGGCTTTCTGCTCGGGCGGCGACGTAGAGGACATCATCGGAGCGCTGTTCGCACGCGACGACGCGGGGCTGCTCGAGTTCACCCGGCTCACGTGCGACCTGATCCTCGCGATGCGGCAGTGCCGGCGCCCGGTGGTCGGTGCCTTGAACGGGACTGTAGCAGGCGCGGGCGCCGTCATCGCAGCGGCGTGCGATGTGCGCATCGCCGCCGAGTCGGCGAAGATCGCGTTCCTGTTCACGAAGGTCGGCCTGTCGGGTGCCGATATGGGGGCCGCCTGGCTCTTGCCCCGGATCGTCGGGCTCGGTCACGCGGCCGAGCTGCTCATGACGGGCGATTTCATCGATGCCCAGACGGCGCTCCGCATCGGTCTGTACAACCGGGTGGTGGCGCAGGCCAACGTGATGGGGGAGGCCCGCGGCTTCGCCGAGCAGGTGGCCCGCGGACCGTCGGTCGCGCTTGGGGTAACGAAGGACGCGCTCAACCGCGAAGCGCACATGGATCTCGGCACCGCGCTCGAGGCCGAGGCGCAGGCCCAGGCGGAGTGCATGCGGAGCCCCAACTTCCGGGCAGCCTACGAGGCTTTCAAGGCGAAGCGCGAGCCCAGGTTCGTCTGACCGTGCCCGATCCGACCCCCGTTCGCGCCTTCCTGGCTGAGTCCCACGTCGCCCTGGCGGCGCGGGCCGCGGACTACGCGGCGCGCGAGGTCGCGCCCTTCCCCGAGCCCGCTGACGACGCTGCCGCACGGGTCCAGGCGCGTGAGCTGCTGGCGCGGCTCGGCCAGGCGGGATGGTTCGCGCCGATCGGGAACCTCGACCTGCGCGCGGCGTGCCTGGTGCGCGAGGCGCTGGCCGCCGCATCGCCGCTCGCCGACGCGGTGTTCGCGCTGCAAGCCCTCGGCACCGTACCCATCCTTCTTGCCGGCGACCGCGAGCTCCAGGACCGCTGGGTGCCGGCGGTGCTCGCGGGCCGGGCGATGGCGTCGTTCGCGATGACCGAGCCCGAAGCGGGCTCGGACGTGGCCGCGATCGCGACGACCGCGCGGCGTGACGGCGCCGGCTACGTCCTCTCCGGCACCAAGACCTTCATCTCGAACGCCGGTATCGCGGACTTCTACACCGTGTTCGCCTCCACCGACCCGGCGCAAGGCAATAAGGGGATCTCGGCGTTCGTGGTGGCGGCCGACACGCCGGGGCTCAGGTTCGTGCGTCCCCTCGTGCTCTCGGCACCGCATCCCCTCGGCGAGATCGCGTTCGACGACTGCCGGGTCCCGGCCTCGAGCCGGCTGGGCGCCGAGGGAGAGGGGTTCAAGCTCGGGTTAGCCACGCTCGACCGGCTCCGGGCCACGGTCGCGGCGGCCGCGTGCGGCATGGCGGCGCGGGCGTTGCAGGAGGCCGTGGCGCACGCCACCCGGCGCCGACAGTTCGGACGCACGCTCGGCGAGTTCCAGCTGATCCAGGAGAAGCTCGCGCGGATGGCGACGGACCTCACCGCCGCCCGCCTCCTCACCTACCGCGCGGCCTGGGAGAAAGACCGCGGCGCTGAGCGGGTGACCCTCGAGGCCGCGATGGCCAAAGCGTTCGCGACGGAGGCCGCCCAGCGGATCGTGGACGACGCCGTGCAGATCCTGGGGGGCCGCGGCGTGCTCGCGTCCCACCCGGTGGACCGGCTGTACCGCGCAGTCCGGGCGTTGCGGATCTATGAGGGCACGACGGAGATCCAACACCTCATCGTGGCGGGGCAGCTTTTGAAGCAGGCGGGGGACGGGGGGGGCGCGGCATGAGGATCGTCGTGGTGGGCGGCGGGCCGGCCGGGCTTTACTTCGCCCTCCAGATGAAGCGAGTGGATCCGTCGCACCACGTCACGGTGATCGAGCGGAACCCGCTCGAGGCCACGTTCGGCTTCGGCGTCGTCTTCTCCGACGCCACTCAGGACAACCTCGCGGAAGCGGATCGCGAGACCCACGACGAGATGGTCCGGCAATTTCATCATTGGGACAACATCGACGTCCACTTCAACGGCACCGTGGTCACGTCTACCGGTCACGGGTTCAGCGGGTTGTCGCGGCGCGCGCTGCTCGCGATCCTGCGGCGCCGCGCCGAAGCGCTAGGCGTGTGCCTCGAGGTCGGGACGGAGGTCGCGGATGCCGGCGCTTTCCTGGGAGCCGACCTCGTGGTCGCCGCCGACGGCTTCAACAGCGTCGTGCGCGGACAGTTCGCCGATCGGTTCCGGCCGACGGTGGACTGGCGCCCGAATCGCTACGTCTGGCTCGGTACGACGCGCCCCTTCCCCGCGTTCACGTTCTACTTCAAGCGCGACCAGCACGGCCTGTGGCGAGTCCACGCCTACCAATACGAGCCCGGGGGCTCGACGTTCATCGTCGAAGCCACGGAAGCGACGTGGCGGGCAGCGGGGATGGACCGCGCCGACGAGGATGCGACGCTCGCGTTCTGCCAGGCGTTGTTCCGGGAGGAGCTCCAAGGTCACCGGCTACTCAAGAACCGCTCCCTCTGGCGTACCTTCGGCACGCTGCGGAACGACGGTTGGCACCACCGGAACGTAGTGCTGTTGGGCGACGCGGCTCACACCGCACACTTTTCCGTGGGATCGGGCACGAAGCTCGCCATGGAGGACGCCCTCGCCCTGGCCCGCGCGCTCACCCGCGGCCCCACGCACGACGTCCCTGCCGCGCTGGCGGCGTACGAGGCGGAGCGGCGACCGGTGGTCGAGAGCCTGCAGCGCGCCGCGCAGGTCAGTCTACAATGGTTCGAGGACACCGAGCGCTACATGGATCTCGTGCCGGTCCAGTTCGCCTTCAACCTGCTCACGCGGAGCTTGCGAATCACGCATGACAACTTGCAGGTCCGCGATCCCAAGTTCGTCGGGGAAGTGGACCGCTGGTTCGCCGCGCGGACCGCCGAGCAAAGCGGCGTGGACCTGGCCACCAACCCTCCCCCGCCGCCGCTGTTCACGCCGTTCCGGTTACGGGACGTGTTGCTCCTGAACCGGGTGGTCGTGTCCCCGATGTGCCAGTACTGCGCCGTGGACGGCACGCCCAATGATTGGCACCTGGTCCACCTCGGGGCGAGAGCCATGGGCGGCGCGGGACTCGTGTTCACCGAGATGACCGACGTGTCGCCGGAGGGGCGGATCTCGCCGGGTTGCACCGGCATGTACAAGCCGGAGCACGTGTCTGCCTGGAAGCGGATCGTGGACTTCGTGCACGCCCACAGCTACGCCAAGATCGGCCTGCAGCTCGGCCACGCGGGTCGCAAAGGCTCGACTCGCCTCGCCTGGGATGGGATGGACGAGCCGCTCCCGCAGGACAATTGGCAGATCATCGCCGCCTCCCCCATCGCCTACTTCCCCCACAGCCAAGTCCCCCGAGCGATGGACCGGCAGGACATGGACGCCGTGCGCGCTGACTTCGTGCGGGCGGCGCGCATGGCGGAGCAGGCGGGCTTCGACATCCTCGAGATCCACTTCGCGCACGGCTATCTCCTGGCAAGCTTCATCTCCGCGCTCACGAACCACCGCACTGATGAGTACGGCGGGCCGCTCGCGAACCGGTTGCGGTTTCCCCTCGACGTGTTCGATGCCGTGCGCGCGGTTTGGCCGGAGCACAAGCCGATCTCGGTGCGCATCTCGGCCGTGGACTGGGTCCCGGGTGGCACGGAACCCGCCGACGCGGTCGCGATCGCCCGGCTCCTCCAGGCGCACGGCTGCGACATCCTGGATGTGTCGGCGGGCCAGACAGTGCCCGATGCGAAGCCCGTCTACGGGCGCCAGTTCCAGACACCGTTCGCCGACCGCGTCCGGCACGAGGCGCAGATCCCGACCATGGCGGTGGGTAACATCTCGTCCTACACCGACGTGAACACGATCCTGGCCGCGGGGCGCGCCGATCTCTGCGTCCTGGCGCGTGCGCATCTGTGGGATCCCTACTGGACCCGCCACGCCGCTCATGAGATGGGCTACACCCTGCCCTGGCCACCCCAGTATTCGACGCTCGACACCTACAAGCCGCGGTTCACGTGAGGGTTGCCCGATGACGGTGAGTTATTCCAGCTATTTGAAGCTCGATGAGCTCTTGGCCCTGCAGCAGCCGCGCTCCGCGGGCCCCGAGCACGACGAGATGCTGTTCATCGTCATCCATCAGGTGTACGAGCTGTGGTTCAAGGAGATGCTCCACGAGCTCGGCTATCTCGAGAAGTTGCTGCGCGACAACGACACGCCGCGGGCGCTGCACACCCTGAAGCGGATTCTCACCGTGCTCAAGGTGATGGTGGCACAGATCGACGTCCTCGAGACCATGACGCCGCTCGAGTTCCTGTCGTTCCGGGACCGGCTCGAGTCGGGGAGCGGGTTCCAGTCGTTCCAGTTCCGTGAGCTCGAATTCGTCCTCGGCACGAAGAACCCCGCAGCCGTCGCGCGCTACCCCGAAGGAAGCGAGGGCCGGCGCCGGCTCGAGGCCAGGTACCGCGAGCCGACGCTGTGGGACGCCTTCCTCGCGTATCTCGCGCGGAATCAGTACCCGGTGCCGGCATCGCTGCTCGGGCGAGACGTGACGCGGTCACCCGAACCGTCGCGCGAGATGCAGCAGGTCCTGATCACGGTCTACCGCACGAACCCCGCCGTGGCGTCGGTGTGCGAGCGGCTGGTGGACCTGGACGAGGGGATCATGGAGTGGCGCTATCGGCACGTGAAGATGGTGCAGCGCACCATCGGCACGAAGCCGGGCACCGGCGGATCCGCCGGGGCTGAATATCTCGAGACGACGCTCAACAAGCCCGCCTTCCCTGACCTCTGGGCGATCCGCACGGAGTTGTGACGAGGTGACGCCGGAGGGGCTGTACGCGAGCCCGAACGCCCTCGCGCCGCATTACCGTCGCTTTCGAGTCGCAGAGCGTATGCTCTTGACCGGTCACTCCCATCAGGCCTGGCCGGACGTCGGCCTCGAGGCCCAGCAACGCGCCTGGCTCGACGCAGCCGAGTACGCGGACGACAAGTGGGAGCACGCGTTCGCCGTGGCGGATCGGGTCCGACGCGGCTTCGCGCGGCTGCTCGACGACTCGGACGGCGCCATCGCGCTGGGAGCGAACACGCACGAGCTGGTCGTACGCTGGCTCTCCGCCCTGCCTCTCGGCCGACGACCCCGCCTCGTCACGACGACCGGAGAGTTTCACACCATCCGCCGCCAGCTCGACCGTCTGGCCGAGGAAGGGATCAGCGTGGTGAGAGTCCCAGCCTTGCCGGCGGCCACGCTCGCCGAGCGGCTTGCCCAGACCGCCGACGGTCGCACCGCGGCGGTGCTCGTTTCGGCGGTCCTGTATGGGAACGCCCACATTGTCCCTCGCCTCGGCCAGGTACTCGACGCCTGCCAGCGGGTTGGTGCGGAGCTGTTGGTGGACGCCTACCACGCGCTCAACGTCGTGCCGTTCTCGCTTCGCAAGGAGCAGCTCGCCGGAGCGTTCGTCGTCGGTGGGGGCTACAAGTACTGCCAACTGGGCGAGGGCAACTGTTTTCTCCGCGTCCCGGCGGACTGCACGCTGCGGCCGGTGATCACCGGCTGGTTCAGCGAGTTCGAGATGCTCGCCACAGGCGAGCCGGCGACTCCCGTCGCGTACGGCCCGGGGACGGCTCGGTTCGCCGGCGCCACGTATGATCCGACGAGTCATTATCGCGCTGCCCGGGTGTTCGATTTCTTCGAAGAGCAGGAGCTCACGCCGGAGCTCCTGCGGAGCGTCAGCCAGCACCAGGTGGACGTCCTGGCACGCGCGTTCGACGCCCTCGACGCAGACCCACGCGTCATCACGCGAGACAGGGGCGTGACGCTATCCGAGCTCGGGGGGTTCCTCGGGCTCCGGTCACCTGGGGCGGCCGAGCTGTCTCGCCGCCTGCGGCAGCGGGCTGTCTGGACCGACTATCGAGCGGACGTGCTGCGATTTGGTCCCGCCCCGTATTTGTCGGATGCGCAGCTCGGGGACGCGATGCAGGCGCTGGGAAGCGTGATCTGAGAGCTCGGGACGCGTTAGCGCCTGTCGCGGAAAAAGTCCTGCAGCAGTCGGCCGCACTCCTCCTCCTCCACCCCTCCGATCACCTCCACCCGATGATTCAACCCGGGGTGCCGGAGCACGTCCCCCACGCTGCCGGCCATGCCCGCCTTCGGGTCGTACGCGCCGAAGACCACGCGCCCCACCTTCGTGAGGACGATCGCCCCCGCGCACTGGGCACAGGGCTCGAGGGTCACGTACAACGTGGAGTCGCTCAGTCGATCGGTTTGCAGCGAAGAAAGCGCCTGCCGCACGGCCAGGAGCTCGGCGTGAGCTGTTGGATCGCGCCGTTGGACGGTCTCGTTGTGCGCCCGGGCGACGACCGTCCCCTCCCGAAGCACCGCGGCGCCCACCGGCACCTCGCCGATGGACGCCGCGCGGCGGGCTTCATCGAGGGCCGCCGCCATACCTGCGATGTCGTGCGAAGCAGTGGGCGGGGATCGTCTGGTACGGCTCCCCGCTCCGCGCTCCCCCCGGTTAGGCACGCGCCGGCTCGGCCGCCGCCCCGGCACGGATCCGCTCGAACGTCAGATGGTTCCCGTCCTTCGCGCGGTCCACCCGTACCGTGTCGCCTTCCGTGTACTGCCCTTCGAGCACGGCCATGGCGAGCGGGTTCTGCACCAGGCGCTGGATGGCCCGCTTCAAGGGCCGCGCCCCGTAGACGGGGTCGTAGCCCTCCGCCACGATCAGCTGCTTGGCGGCGGGCGTCACCTCGAGACGGAGCTTGCGCTCGGCCACGAGCCGCTCGACGCGCTTGATCTGGAGATCCACGATCCTCGCGATGTCCTGGCTCGAGAGCGGTCGGAAAATGATCACGTCGTCCACCCGGTTCAGGAACTCGGGCCGGAACGTCTGGCGCAACAGCTCGAGCACCTTGGTCTCCACTTGCTCCCAATTCTGCGTGCCCATCTCGAGGATGTACTGCGACCCGATGTTCGAGGTCATGATCAGCACGGTGTTCCGGAAATCGACCGTGCGCCCCTGCGAATCGGTGAGCCGCCCATCGTCGAGGATCTGGAGCAGCACGTTGAATACGTCGGGATGCGCCTTCTCGATCTCGTCGAACAGCACCACCGAGTAGGGGCGCCGCCGGATCGCCTCCGTCAGCTGGCCGCCCTCCTCGTAGCCCACGTAGCCGGGGGGAGCACCGATCATGCGAGCGACGGCGTGCTTCTCCATGTACTCGGACATGTCGAGCCGTACGAGCGCCTTTTCATCGTCGAACAGGAACTCCGCGAGCGCGCGGGCGGTCTCCGTCTTCCCCACGCCCGTGGGGCCGAGGAAGATGAACGACCCGGTCGGCCGGTTGGGATCCTGCAGCCCCGCGCGCGCGCGGCGCACCGCGTTGGCGACGGCGGCGAGCGCCTCCGGTTGCCCGACCACGCGCCGCTCGAGCTCCGCCTCGAGCCGCGTGAGCCGCTCGCGCTCCGACTCGAGCATCTTCGTGACCGGGATCCCCGTCCACTTGGCGACGATCTCGGCGATGTCTTCGGCGTCGACTTCCTCTTTCAGGTACTTGCCCTTCTTCTGGATCTGGGCCAGGCGTTTCTCCGCTTCGGCAATCTCCCGCTCGAGCGCCGGGATCCGGCCGTAGCTGATCTCGGCGGCCTTCTGCAGGTCGCCGCGACGCGTCGCCTGCTCGGCCTCGGCGCGGAGCTGCTCGAGCTGCGCCTTCTTCGCCTGCAGCCCCGTGATCGCGTCCTTCTCCGCCTGCCACTGCGCTTTCATGACCTTGGAGCGCTCGCGCAGCTCGGCGAGCTCCTGCTCGACCTTCGCCCGCCGCTCCTTCGAGGCCTTGTCCTTCTCCTTGGCGAGCGCCGCCAGCTCGATCTCGTGCTGCACGATCTTGCGCTCGACCTCGTCGATCTCCTGCGGCAGCGAGTCGATCTCGATCCGCAGCTTGCTCGCCGCCTCGTCCACCAGGTCGATTGCCTTGTCGGGGAGGAAGCGGTCGCCGATGTAGCGATGCGACAGCGTCGCCGCGGCGACCAGCGCGTTATCCGTGATGCGTACGCCGTGGTGGACCTCGTAGCGCTCCTTGAGACCGCGCAGAATGGCGATCGTGTCCTCGACCGACGGCTCGCCCACGTACACGGGCTGAAAGCGCCGCTCGAGCGCGGGGTCCTTCTCGATGTGCTTGCGGTATTCGTCGAGCGTGGTGGCACCCACCACGTGCAGCTCGCCGCGCGCCAGTGCGGGCTTCAGCATGTTGGAGGCATCCATCGCCCCTTCGGCCGCGCCGGCGCCCACCAGAGTATGCAACTCGTCGATGAAGACGATGTACTTGCCCTCCGCGCTCGTGATCTCCTTGAGCACGGCCTTGAGCCGGTCCTCGAATTCGCCGCGATACTTGGTCCCGGCGATCAGCGAACCCAGGTCGAGCGCCACCAGATGCTTGTTGCGCAGCGACTCGGGAACGTCCCCGTTCACGATGCGCTGGGCGAGTCCTTCGACGATGGCCGTCTTACCGACCCCCGGCTCACCGATCAGGACGGGGTTGTTCTTGGTGCGCCGCGACAGCACCTGCATCACGCGGCGGATCTCCTCGTCCCGCCCGATCACCGGGTCGATCTTGCCCTTGCGGGCCAACTCGGTGAGGTCGCGGGTGTATCGCTCGAGCGCCTGATACTTCTGCTCGGGCTCCTGGTCGGTCACGCGGTGTGAGCCGCGCACCCCCTCGAGCGCCGCCATGAGATCTCCGCGATCCACGCCCGCGGCGGCGAGGAGCTGCTTGGCGGTCGTGCCTTTCTCTTCCAGCAGAGCGAGCAGCAGATGCTCGGTCGACACGTACGCGTCGCCCAGCGCCTTGGCCTCCTCGTCGGCGCGGTCCAGGACTCGTGATACCTCGCGCGACAGCGTGGGCTCGGCGGCCGTGCCAGACTGCCTCGGGAAGCGGTCGATCTCCCGTTCCGTCTCGGAGCTGAGCTGGGCGACGTTGAGCCCCGTCTTCTGGAGCAGGGGCACGACGATGCCATCGTCCTGCGAAAGCAGAGCGAGGAACAGATGGGCGTCGTTGATGACAGGATTGCCGCGCGCGCGGGCCAGCGCGCTGGCCTGCTGCAGCGCCTCGGCCGCTTTGACGGTCAAGCGTTCAGGTCTGATCATAGTCGTCTAGAGAGTGGTCGCCGACCCTGGAAGCAACGTCTGTGCCGGGCAAAGGTGCCGTTTTGGCAGAGAAGCAAGAAGGATTTTTTCTTTACTTGACGACTATTTTGCGCGTGACTCTCTTGCCGTCGATGACCAGCTGGTAGATGTACACCCCGGACATCGCCTGCTTCCCCGTATTGCCGACGTAACCGTCCCAGTACGCGCTATACGCACAGCCCATCGTGGTGGGGCAACTGAGCGCAAGGCTATCGAGTGCCTTGCCCGTGCCCCGGAGAATCGGGATCGCCACGAGCTGCGCGAGCACGTTGTAGATCCGCAGGGACACCACCGGCCGGTGACCCTTCAGGAACAACTCCCCGCTGACCTTGAACGGGATCGTGGTCGCCGGGTTAAAGCGATTTTGCTGTGGCCCGATCGTGGGAGGCGGGGTCTGGCCGGATACCCACCGCGTTCCCCCTTCCACCCCCGCTACCCAAAGCCCGAGCCCCAGCATTGCCCAGGCGTACTGCTTCATGCACCGCTCCTCATTGCGAACGAGACGTGACCTTGGGACGGCTCTCCTTGTGCTGAGTGATACTCGTGCTTCCAGGGCGCTGATCCAAACCTACGAGCCGTCTTTCCCGGCTGTCAACCTCGCCAGCACCCGGGCGTCACCCGCGCGGCGGGTCACCCCGCGCCGATCCGCCCATTCGAGCAGCGGGATCAAGTACTTGCGCGTGAGCCCGAAACGATCCCGCAGCTCGGCCGGGGTGGCCGAGCCAAGCTCCGCCAGCGCGGCCTCCAGGGCGACGCGGAAGTCGGCGAGGGCGCCCTTCGCCGCGTAGCGCTCGGCGTCGATCGCCTCCGCGGTGCCGTTGCGGGCGAAGTGCGACAGCAGTGCGCGCACCGGGAAGCCAGGAAACTCGCGCTCGAGCTCGGCCACGGTCGGCACCTGCCAGCGAGCATCCGCGAGGCGCCGTGCGAGCTTTTCGCTGGCGTCGCTGGCCCGGGCATCGAACGCCGGCCGCCAGCGCGGCTGGCGGGCCACGCTGCCCGTCACCTCCAGCGTACCGCTCTTGACCGCGAACTCCAGCACGGCATCCGTCACGGCGGATGGAGGCGCCGGCGTCCCCACCGCTGCCCGGAGGGCTTGCAGCGACATCCCTGGATCGAGCGGATGCTCCTCGTGGTAACGCCGGACCACCTCCGCCAGCCGGGTTGCTTCGGCCACCACCGCCTGCCGGTCGACCACGGTCTCCGCCGATGTTAGCACCGTCTCCCTCGCCTCCGCGATGACTGCCGTCACACGGGCCGGCGACACCCCCAGCCGCACGGCGAGGCTGTCGGTGGCGAGCCCCATCAGCCCCGCCTCGACGGCGAGGACCCCGAGCCGCGCCGCCGGGCCCTGCTCGACAGCCAGGCGGCGCCGCCGCAGGCGGGTGCGCGGTGGCGCGAACGGGTCGAGCACGACCCCTCCACCGATGGTGGTGACCGGCGAGAACGACCGCAGCACGAACCGGTCTCCGCCGCGCGCCACCACAGGAGTCTCGAGCACGAGGCGCGCGACGCCCCGCTCCCCGGGGGCGATGGCGGGCGTTTGCACCGCGCGGGCCAGGACCTCGGCCGTGCCGAGATGCACACGCACGCGCGTGCGGGATGTGAGCGGCTTGCGGGCCGTGGGAAGGAGCTCCGCGGCCACATCGATGAGCGTGGCGGCCCGCCAGCCGGACCCCGTGACGGCGACGTGGCCACGCGCCAACTCGCTCTTGTCCACCCCCACGAGGGCCAGCGCCGTGCGGCGCCCCGGCACCGCCCGTTCGGCCTTCTGTCCGTGGACCTCGATGGACCGGACGCGCGCCTCGCGACCCAGCGGAAGGAGCTGGACGGCGTCGCCGATCGCGACACTGCCGCTCCAGGTCGAGCCGGTTACCACGGTTCCCGCGCCGGCCACCGCGAACACCCGATCGATCGGCAGCCGAAACAGGTCGTCGGCAGGACGCTCGACCAGGTCCCCCGCGACGCGCCGCAGGGCATCGCGCAGATCATCCAAACCCTGCCCCGTTATGACCGACGTGGCGACCGCGGCCTCCCAGAGCACGCGGCTCGCCCCCAGGCGGGTGCTCACCTCGCTCTGCACCAGGTCGAGCCACTCCCCGTCCACCAGGTCGCGCTTGGTGATCACGGGGATGCCCCGGCGCACGCCGAG
>DATHKX010000194.1:0-19621 GCA_035488835.1 Gemmatimonadales bacterium | reverse complement strand
TTCAGCTGGAGGATGCGATTGAGGACAACAGCAGACCCGTAGCGCGTGGAGCAGTCTTGAGCCGGTCTATAAAACTCCCCCTGGTTCTCGAAAATCCGCCCCGCCGGTCGTGCCGAGCGAACGTCGCTCTTGATAGGGTTGCCACGATGAGGAGTCCAGGGTCCCAATGGTGAATCTGAATAAAACAGGTGCAGCTCATCCAAGTGCCCCGCACCGTAGGCGGGCACGTTCGCGAACAACCACCATCGTCCAAACAGCAACGCTGGTGTTGGATCGAGCGCTGTCAGGCCACGGAGCACAACCCGTTCCAACTTCCAATGCAACGGAAAATCGACGCAGCGATACAGTTCAACCTGATGCCGCGAAGCCGTCTCGGGCATCATGAAGAAATCTCCGTCCCATTGGAACACGAAGGGATAGGATAAGTGGTAGTCCGTTTCGAGGATGGGGATGGGCCGGTCGCAGCGGCCCTTGTCGTCCACAACGGTCAAGACAATCGATCCCTTCCCGGTCGAAAAGAGCAATTCCTCGTGAAATATGTAGTAGTCGTTCCCCACTTGAATGGGAAAAGGATCGGCCCAAAAACGATCCATGGGAGGAATCAACTGGTGGAAGGTTCCGCTCGGCAGTCGATCACCCGTCCCGTGCCGATATGCCAACGCCCATTGCTCGCGATACAGCGTGCTCGTCCACTTGTCGGCAACGTACCGTCGCAGCAACAGAGTCCCTGCCCGCAACATTTCAACGTTACCCGGAGCAAGTGACGGGTTCCTGGTAACATCAAACGACGCAGCCGCCTTGAGCCTCTCGAGGAACGCGTCCGGATCTTCCCACAGTATTTGAATATTCCTCGCCAAGGCGGCGGCAATCTTCCAATAGACATGATTCTGGCTGCGAGACACGGAACGGCGATCGCTGGGCGCAACGGACACATAGAGCGAAAGGGTCTTGTTCAAGTCCTTTCGGCGAATGCAGAGTCGCGTTTCAGTGCTCGGCCTCCCTTCGACGACCTCCCAAAAGGCCGGGGTCGATTGCGTTCTCTGGTCGCCGTTCTGACCGAATGTCATGCTCCAAACACCATACCGAGATCGTTCGGCCAAGCATCCATCCGGCAGTAAGCAGAACGGATCCAGCACCACGTCAAGCGGTTCTGCTTGAAGCAGATCAGCTCTCTCGACAAGATGACAATTGGGGAGTGCGGATTGCAGGTTGATTGGCGCATGAGCGTCTGGAAAACTGCGAAACAGACGACGATCGACGTTCTGATACAACCAGAACAAGAACTGGCGCAACCGTTGAACGAATCGGAATACGCCCCGCGCCGCTTGCGGGGCCGTCCGCAAGACCAGCACGCACGTGGCGGCCCCGGATCGCTCAACGTCTTGTACGCATTTGCCCAACCAGGTGGGAATCGTGTTGCCATCCGTAACGAGCAGAAGACGGAGCGGGGTGTTGCTTCGCGCGCTCACGCGGTCTGGTCCCGTCGTCGCTCAGCGACGAACGCCGCGATCGCCCTGAGGGAACGGAAATGATCGATCTCGAAGCCTTGCATTTCCACCCGCAGGCCGAACCGCTTCTCGAGCTGGAGTAGCAGCTCTACCATCCCAACGGAGTCGAGCCGGGCCGTCGCCAGGAGGTCGGTGTCAGGGGATGGCACTTGCACGTGTAGCATGTTTGCGAACAGATCGGAGAGTTCCGCCTGCAGCGAGCCGGTCGTGGTCATCGCGCTGCGCCCACCGTCCCGGCCACGAACAACCCCTTCCGTCAGCACGTCGGCCATGTTCTCACCTCGGAAGACGGCGCATGAGCGTTTGAGCCACCGCGCCTCCCGCAAGACACGCAAGAGACGGGCCGCCCTTCACGCTAAGCGGCCCTCCGAGCCCGTGGCGTCGACGCAACGCTGCGTGTGCAGCGGGCGGCACCCGAAGTCATCGCGTACGCTTCTTGCCACGCCCTCCTGCGGACTTGTGATCGAAAGGCCTGTCGGTGAAGATCCTCGGGATCAGCGGATTTGAGGGGGCAATACCGTTCAAGCGGGCGCGTTGGCCGCAGCTGGACGAGCGCGAGTATCGCATCTCGCAGGGCCACGACTCGGCCGCTGCCCTCGTGGTCGACGGTGCGGTCGTCGCTGCCGTCGCCGAGGAGCGGATCAACCGAGGGAAGCATACCGGTGCCTTCCCGAGGGGCGCAATCGCCTGCTGCCTGGCCGAGGCGGGCGTCACGATAGACCAGATCGACGAGCTGGCGCACGGCTTCGACTACGCGCCGTACGAGGCGATCTACGCCCTCGATCCCGGGTCTCACGACCTGTATCGCGACGTGTACTCCCGGGAGGCGCTGCTCGCGCTGGTGGCCCGGGATTTCCCGGACTTCCCCGCGGAGCGGGTCCATCACGTCGGTCACCATCTCGCGCATGCGGCAAGCGCGTACTATACGTCGGGATGGGACGAGTGTCTCGTCGTCGTGATCGACGGCATGGGTGAGGCGCACAGCGTCAGCGTGTACGGTGCGCGCGACGGTCGGCTCGACTTGATCTTCCGAGTTGCCGCCCAGGATTCGATCGGCATCCTCTACTCTCTGGTCACGCTGCATCTGGGCTTCGACTTCAACGCCGATGAGTACAAGATCATGGGGCTGGCGCCGTACGGGGACCCCGAGCGATTCCGCCGCTTCTTCGAAGAGGGGGTCGAGCTGTTACCGGACGGCGGCATGTGCATCCCCCTCCTGCGCATGAATCGCACGCCGGAGGAGCGCGAGCGCTATCTGGCGACGCGGGCGTACCTGACACAGCGCCTCCTCCCGCCGCGGGATCCGGAGCAGGAAATCGCCGCAGCGCATCGAGACGTCGCCGCGGCGCTGCAGGCCTGTCTCGATCGGACCATGCTGCACCTGTGCAGCCATTTCGCGGCCGCGACGGGGCAGCGGCGACTGGCGCTGACCGGGGGCGTGGCGCTGAACTGCACGGCCAACGGGAAACTCCTGTGCTCGGGCATGTTCGACGACGTGTACGTGCAGCCGGCGGCGGGCGACGACGGCAGCGCGCTGGGCGCGGCGCTTCACCGCGCCGCGCTGGCCGGCGAAGTCCGCAACGAGCGCTTGTCGGTGCCCTTCCTCGGACCAGGGCACACACAGGCGGCGATCGACGCGGCCCTCGGCGCGTACGGCGACCGAATCCAGGTCACTCGCTTCGACACCCTCGCCGAGTCCTGTGCGGAGGCCGCCCGGCTCATCGCCGGCGGCCGGGTGGTGGCGTGGTATCGGGGCCGCATGGAGTTCGGGCCGCGAGCGCTTGGCCACCGCAGCATCCTCGCCGACCCTGGCCAGCCGGAGATGCGCGACCGCATCAACGCCATGGTGAAAATGCGGGAGGCGTTCCGGCCGTTCGCGCCAGCCGTGTCCATCGAACAGGTCGATCGTTGGTTCGATGTGCCCCCGATGACCACGCTGCCGTTCATGATTATGACTGTGGATGTCCGCCCCGAATTCCGGCGCGAGCTGCCCGCCATCACCCACGTCAACGGATCAGCGCGGGTGCAGACGGTCTCGGCGACGGATAACCGGGCGTTTCACTCGCTGCTGGAGGCAGTGGGGAAGGTGACCGGGCGGGAGATGGTGCTCAACACGAGCTTCAACGTCAAGGGCCAACCGATCGTCAACACGCCCCGCGAAGCGCTCGAGACGTTTCTCGGTACCGGAATCGAGTTTCTGTTTCTCGAGAACACGCTGGTCAGCCGCCGGCCGGGTTGACCGGTCCCGCATCCCCGGTGTCACTAAACTGCCTTGTCAATCAGGGGAAGGAGCAGCGCATCACCTGTGTCGTTCGTGAGGTGAATCGGGTGTAATAGGTCTGCCGAGCCAATCCACCAAGCCTGAATGGGTACGGCCCTCCGACGAATAAAGCGATTGCGATGAAGTGCTTGCTGAAGAGTAGGGACGCTCGCGCCTGCGTGCACCCTGTCCGGTCCATACGAAGAGATAGCGCTCACCGTCTCGGAAACCATCCAGGTATAGACGTCCTCACTCGCTTGGGGCGCAAACAACTCAATGATGTTTGCTTCCCATCCCAATGAAGTTCTGTAAATACAGGTGAGCGACCATCCGCGAAGCACATCACGAATTCTGAAATACACAGGCAAAAACTCTACGCGATTCGGAAACCCACTCCTCAACCAGGAAACAAAACGGGGGTTTGGAACACGCACGCTTGCAGCTCCCGTGTCGCTCGCGTAGAGCTTTAGGATCTCTGGCTCCACGTCGGATCCAACTCTCACATCGCTTGCTTCGATCGCCAGTTTGGGCCGCGCTTGAAACCAGGGCCTCATCGATACCTTGAAGATGGCTTTTCCAAGCGATGTGGGGAGACCGAACCGACGTTTGAAATACATGCTCAGGGCGGCTCCCTCCAACGGCAAAGTGAAGTTCACAAGCTCGCCGTGTGGTCGCCATTTCAAGCGGGGCAAGAGCTTCACGGTGTCCTCAGTTCCTCCAGCGGCGATGATGAACTCAGGACGGTTCATCATGGCTTGCATGACACGAACGCCCAAGCCGGACCCCTGGAGTTCTGGCAGGCAGAACCAATCGAAGGTTTCCAGACCATTCAAGCGTCTTGGGCCGACTTGATATGACTGCACAAAAGCCCAAACCATCGCCAGACATTCGCTATCCGACACTGCTAGGAGGCCGATTTGTGAGGGACATTCGAGATAGCGCCAGCGATAGAACGCTTCAGTCCGAGGGCGAGCCCATGTGTTCTCAGAAAACCGCATGACGGCTCGGAGGTACCTGGGTTCGAAGGGAACAATGTCGACGGGCAAGGACTGGTTTAACCGCGACCGTGGTTACTTGGAAGGGTGAGCTGCGCGTTCTTCGTCGCGATGAAGCGTGCGATGCTGGAGATCGTCCGAAAGCGGTCGATTTCCAGGTCCTCCAGGGACACCTGAACACCGAACCCCGCTTCCAGCTGAGCCAGGAATTCCACGAAGGTCAGGGAGTCGACAAGGCCTGTTTCGATTAAGTCGGTCTCCACCGACGGCACCGTAACATTCAGCTTTTCCGCGAAGAGCCGGCTAAGCTGGTCCTCGAGGTCTTTCGATTGCGACATGTCAGACGTCCTGGTGCTCGGTTGCCAACAGGTCGAACAGCAAGCGATCGTACGGCCGGCCGTCGATATAGTGACACTGCCGCTGCCGGCCGATGTACTTGAAGTGCAGCGCCTCCAGGACGCGCTGTGCCGGGATGTTGATCTCGACCGTCCAGGCGTTCACCACGCACAGGCCCAGCTCGGTGAATCCAAACCTGAGCATCCTCGACACCGCTTCTTTCGTGCAGCCGCCATATCGCTTATTCCCCAGCACCGCCCAGACCGACGCTGTCTTGAAGTGCCGATCGACGTTGGTCAGCCCTACGACGCCGGCTGGCACATCCCCATGGTCCGCCGTGTAGGCCCGGAACACGTGGATGTCCCGTTGGGTCATGATCCTGAGCGTTATTGGGCTCACCATCTGGACGCCGTTGCCGAAGTCCAGCCATTTGTAATTCTCGGGTTTTCCCAGCCAGCCGGCCACCAGTTCCAGTAGCTCAGCGCTGTCCAGCGGCAACAGTTTCATCGTTTGCGAACGCCTCCTGCAACTGGCGCCGGTCGAACTTACCGTTGGCATTCCGGGGCAGCCGCTCGAAAGCCAGCCAGTGCGACGGGAGCATAGGAGAGGGCAAGACCTTGGCCAGCTCTCTCCGGACGTCCGCCGGGGTCACCGAGAGCGCTGGGCGGGGCACATAGGCGCAACAGATCGCCGTTCCCTCGAAGCCGTTCGTGGGAATCGCCACGACGGCACATTCCTGTATGAAACTCATGGCGTTCAACGCCGTCTCGATCTCGCCGAGCTCGATCCGATAGCCCCGGCTCTTGATCTGCGAGTCAGCGCGGCCGAGAAAATACACGAGACCGTCGGCGCCGATCTTGGCGAGGTCGCCGGTCCGGTAGAGGCGATCGGCGGGATCGGGCGACAGCGGGTTCGGGACGAACGCCGCGCCCGTCTTTTCCGGATCGCGCCAGTAACCCGGGCTGAGGCCCACGCCGCGGATGTAGAGGTCCCCGACCTCCCCCGGTGACACGGGCCGCAGCGTCTCGGAGAGCACCAGGAGCTCTTCGCCCTCACACGGTATCCCGATCGGAATCGCCACGCCGTCATCCTCCGGAGGGGTCGGAACCGTGTAATAGCTGCTCGCGATCGTCGTCTCAGTAGGGCCGTACAGGTTCGTGAAGGTCGCGTGCGGCAACCGCGCCATCCAATACCTCAGGGCCGGGGTGGGAAAGACCTCTCCACACCACAAGAGCCGCCGCAGAGTCGGAAAGTCATTGAACTGCACTACATCGAACTTGGCCATGTAACTGAGCAGCGACGGCACCGAGAACCATTGCGTCAGCTCCGCGTGCCGGATGAACTCGGCGAGGGCCTTCGGCGACAGGTTGATCTCGGGTGGCACGAGGTGCAGTTGGGCGCCGCAGGCGAACGTGCCGAACACATCGAACGTGGAGAGATCGAAGTGCAGCGGCGGATGGCCGGAGACGCGATCGGTGGGTCCGAGGTTGAAATACCGCCTCGCCCACTCGACAAAGTGGATCACGTTGCGGTGCGCAATGACGACCCCCTTCGGCGTGCCCGTCGATCCCGAGGTGAAGAGAATGTGGGCAGGATGCGCCGCGGAATTGCGGCAGTCCAACGGATCGCTCGGCGCCCGCGCCACATCCTCGAGCGAGAAGGTCGGGTCGAACGGTTCCCCCCGGGTTCGGTCCCCGTCCATCCATCCCACCGCAACTGACCGGCGCAGCCGCGCGTTCGACAACAGCGTGCTCAGGACCGAGGCTGCGCGCGCTTCGGCCAGGATCATACGGGGCTCTGCCGATTGGACGATCTTCGCGACTCGCGGAGCGGGGCTCGACGGGTCGAGCGGGACGTACGTACAGTCAGCCTTGAGGGTCCCCAGCATGCTCACAATCGCCAGGGGAGACTTCGCCAGCAGCAGGCCGACCCGGTCGCCCTGCCCGCACCCGGCGGCTTTCAAGGTGCGGGCCAGCCGGTTGCTCGAGGCGTCGAGCTCCTCGTAAGTCAGCCGGGCGCCGTGCATCACGACCGCGGTGGCGTCCGGCCGGCGCTCCGCCTGCTCGGTGACCCACTGCTGGAGCAAAGCGGTCATCGAGTCACCAGGGACACGGCCCGGCGGAAGGCCTGGTTCGTGTGGTGCAATTCCTCCTCCGTAGGGGGGATGTCGAGGATGAACGAGCGATACCCCACCGCGATGTAGCGCGCCAGCTCGTCGCCGACCCGCTCGTAGCTGCCCACCAGGTATGGGCACATGGTCTTGTAGTTCTGGAACGGCACGAGCCAGTACGGACTGTCGCCCGCGGCCGTGGCGTCGGCCAAGTCCGACAGTTGTCCATGCCAGACGGAGTCCGAGACCTTCATCGCCAACTGGTGGGTGAGCTGGCCCCTGCGGTCCTCGGGAAAGCGCTCGCGCGCGATGCGCCATGCCTCATCGCCATCCTCGCGGGCGACGATCCCGACTCGCACGCCAGCACCGACTCCCTCGTTCGGGGCGACCTCCTCCCCGGGCGCCTTCGGGTACTTGACGGCCACCGCGCCGATCGCCTTCGCCGCCGCCAACCCGGCATCCGACGAGCCGGACACGAAGATTCCCGGAAACAGCTCCGGCGCCAAGGGCGGTGTCAGCTTCAGATTCTTGACCGTGTAATAGTCACCGTCGTGGGAGACGGGCAAGGAGGCGGCCAAGAGATCTCGGATGATGCGCGTGTACTCGATCAGCCGATCGTACCGCTTGTCGTGGGGCGTCGTGTCGTTCAGCGCCGTCAGGTCGTTCTTGAAGCCGCCGGCCACCATGTTCAGATAGATCCGGCGTCCGTACAGATGGCCGAAGGACGCCACCAGCTTCGCTACGGCGTAGGGATGCATGTACACGGGCTGGACCGCGACCAGGGGACAGAGACGGGTCGTGTTTTGGACGATGATGTGAGAAACCAGCCACGCATCCACGAGCCGGTTGTCGGAATAGACGAGTATCCCCTTGCACCCGGCTTGCTCACTCCAGCGCGCCACGTCGGCCACCCGCTGGGCGTAGGCCTCCTGGTTTCCATCGCTGGACTGCGGGCAGGTCGAAAACACTTCGAGACCCACGTCGGTGGGGCCATCCACGCCATTGATCATGCTCTGCTCGCTCCTTTCTGCCTCACGGTGCAATCGAAGGAACGCGCCGACGCTATTGGGGCACGCGTTGGGACCCCGTTCCCCGTGCGGTGCAATGCATGGGCGGTGCCACCAGACCGGCCGGCTGCGTCCGCGGAGCGGGTGGGAAGGCTTGCTGGGCAGCGGGCCTGGAGCCCACATCGGAACAGGAGTGCTGCGTCGGCGCTACAGGCGGTGGCGCCTCGCCTCAACGCACCGGCCGTTCACGCAGGAACATCCCTCGGTCCGCCAATGCCACAGCGGCGTCATAGACCTCGCGCGCCCGGAGGAGCATGAGGCGTAAACTCCCCACTCGCCGCTCCCGCCACTGGTGGCGTCGCTTCAACTCGCTGACGAGCGGGCGCAGATCGTGATCGAGGCGCAGCGAAAACAGCCGCAGGTGGGAGACCCGCACCGTCCCGTCCCCATCCCGCCAGCGCATCGGATACTTTTCGCGAGTGAACACCGGGATCGCGAGCTGCGGCTCGAGCTCCGCCGCGACGAAATAGCAGAACGTCATGGTGTCCGCGGGCACTCCGGCGAGCAGAATCTTGCCGTCGTGCTGCAGCAGCTTCTCATAGGGGGTGAGCCGACCGCACGGGGTTTCGGCCCGCTCGTGCCCGGCGATGATCGCGTCCGCCCGATTCCCCCACACGGCCACCGAGTGAGTGGGGTGGATGCTGCGAACGACTCCCGCAGACCGGCGGAACAGCTCGGTGAGGAGTCCCATCCGCGACACCGTTTGCCGCACGTCGAAGACCGGGTCGCCGAGCGCGTACTCGACGGCGGTGCCCCGGAACGGAATCGTCGGCATCATCAGCGTCCCGCGCGCCCCGACGACCTCCTGCAGCGTGCGAATGGCGTCGACCGGGCCGCCCTGGAAGCCCAAGAAGCTGTCGAACGCGCTGTGCACCATCACCACGTCACCCGGGACGACGCCGAGCTCGAGCAGCGCGCTCTTCAGATCCGCCGGCGTGAACGCGCGAAACACTCGGTGGTAGCTTCTCACGAGGCGCTTCAGCCACCGCTTGGTCCGAGACGGCAGCACGGCCGAGGCAGTCGCGCGGAGGAGACTCAAGGGGCGACGCCACCCGTGTGTCGGGCCTTTGGCAAGGCGAACGCCAACAGATTTCGTCCAGCTGCAATTGCGACGAGCTGTTCTCCGCCCGCTAGAAAAGTCTCGGGAGCGGCACGGATTGCGCCGCCGGTCTCCACAGACCAGAGCGGCCGGCCGGTCCGCGAGTCGAGCGCAAAGAAGGTGCTCTGGTCGCCGCCGAACACGATCCCCCCCGTCGTGGAGAGGACCCCGCCCATGACGTTGTTGACCAGTCGCGGGTCTCGGCGATACTCCCATGTCTGCTTTCCCGTGAACGCGTCCAGCGCGCGAACCGCCGTATAGAATGGTCGGCCACCGATTGGCCCTGGCGGACTCGAGGCGGACGTGAAGTAAACCATTCCCTGTTCGAGCACGGGGACAAACATCAGGTTCAGCGCGGGATCAAAACTGGGCGACCACCAATTTGTCGCACCGACGCTGCCCGGGTACAGGATGAACCCTTCGCGAGTTCGCGATGAATCGGACGGAGGCTTGGGGCGTCCCTGCGGATCGAGGCCATCGGTCCAGGTCTGATGCACAAACGGCGCGGCATTGAGATACTTCCCGGACACGCGATCCAATACGTAGTAGAAGCCGTTGCGATTCGCCCACAGGACACGCTTCTCGGTGCCCCGCGGTGTTGTTTGATCCGCCAGCACCGGAATCTGGTTCGCGTCCCAATCGTGATCGTCGGCGGGCGTGAACTGAAAGTACCAGACGAGTGCTCCGGTGGATCCACGCAGTGCCACGGCCGAGTTCGTATACAGGTTGTCGCCTCTTCGAGCCGCTGCGTCGAAGACAGGCTTCGGATTGCCGACGCCCCAAATCAGAAGGTCAAGCTCCGGATCGTACGACCCCGTCAACCAGGTGGGCGCGCCTCCCTCGCGCCCGGAGTGACCCGCCCACGTCTCGCTGCCAGGCTCGCCCGGCTTGGGGATCGTCATGAAGCGCCATCGCTCCTTGCCGCTATTGGCATCGTAGGCCGCGATGAAGCCCTGCCCGCCCCTGATCAGGTCCGGCGTGGCCACGCCAGTCACGACGAGATCGCGATAGGCCAGTGGCGCGGCGCTGATGGCGTACCGCTTCGGGTCTGGAGCAACGGTCACCTCCCATTGCAGCGTGCCCGTCGCGGCCGAGAGCGCGACGAGTCGTGCGTCCACCGTTCCAAAGAAGACCTTGTCGTCGAGGATTGCGACACCGCGATTCGCCGCGGCGCCGAATTCGCCACCGAGGGTCTCGCGCGATACGGTGTGCTCATACGCCCAAATCTGTTGCCCAGTGGTGGCGTCCAACGCCGTGACTCGGCCGGGCGGTTCGGTCACGAACATGATCCCGTGCCGCACAATCGGCGAGACCTCGAAGGTCGCGGGCTGGCCTGCGAACTCGTGAATCCATCTGAGGGTGAGTTGACCCACATTGTCACGGTTGATCTGACGCAGCGCGCTGTGGCGGGAAGACCCATACGAGCCGGAGTAGGTCAGCCAGTCCTCGGCCGGCTGGCGTGTCGCCGCTAGCTCGTCGTATGGCACATTCACGCTGACGGATCGACTGGCACCGCGCCCGACCGCTCCCGACGTACTGTCAGAAGCATTGATAGAGCGGACGAACGCCACGACTTGCCACAACTCTGTCTCGGGCAAGGGATGGGGTCTCATTAGGGTGTTGGGAACGCCGAAGCGAACGACTCTGTATACCGCCCAATCGCTTTCGCCATGCTTGAAGGTTCGACGGATCAATGCTGGACCGCCACCGCCGCCGCTCCCGTCTGGCGCGTGACAGGAAGCACACTGACTGCGAAACAGCTGCGCCCCCGCCCGAATGTCAGCCGGAGTGGTTTTGGCGTTGTGGATCGCCGCGTACGGATTGTGGGTCTCGACCAGAGGCCTCAGGTACTGATCGGAGCCGGGCATCATGTAGACCAGCAACGGCTTCAACCCGATGTCCGGGATCTGGCCGGTGAGGTACAACAGGACCACCTGGGCGCGCCATCGGACATGTTCGGAGATCATCATCGCGCCCGCTACCGCCACCAGCGCACCGACTGCCAACAGACGCCTACCGCGTCTAGTCATACTGGCCCGCGGGCGACTCGGTGCGAACGGTGGCGGCGCCATCGCGCATCGGCAGCGCCCGTGACCGTCTACTGCGGGCTTGGACGACACCGTCGGCCACGCGCCGGGCCGCGGCTCCGCATCCGGCGACAAACCGGTACAGCGGACCGAAGGCTCGCATGGAGGTGAGTCCGACAAAGTAGAGCCCCGGGACACTGCTTTCGAACCAGTGGCTCAGGCCCGGAATCGCCCTGTTCGTCTCGATTTCGGCCCGGAGCGACGGATGAATCATCGTTAACTTGTTGATGTCCACGCCGTATCCCGTAGCCAGTAGGATGTGATCAGCGCTGAGCCGTGCGCCGTCCGAGAGGGTGGCCGCAACTCTTCCGTCCGACGCCTTCACGTTCGCGACCGTGTGGCCCTCGCGTAATGTGACCTTGCCGATGACTCTGTTTCTCAACCAGTCGGTCGCCCCGGAGTAGTACTTGGCGTTATAGGCGTCCTTCCGCTCTCGGGGAAAACGGTAGAAGAGATAGGGCATGTGGTCCAATACCCAATTGTGCCAGCCGGGCGCAATGCTCGCGTCCGGCGCCAGGATCCGCTCGAGCGTGTTGCGCGTGTTCCAGCGATCGGGCCTCAGCCACTGGATGGGGCGCCGCGACACGACCTGGACAGCGGCACCAGCTTCGTGGAGCAACGCGGCATACTCGATCGCGCTCTGTCCGCCACCGATCACGACGACGTCCCGTCCCTTGAAACGAGCGAAGTCCCGGTGCTCGGAGGAATGCGAGACCAGGTCTGCCGGCAGTCCGGTGAACTGTTCGGGTCGGTTGGCATAGTAAGAGACGCCGATCGCCATCACGACCGCCCGGCTTTCTACCTCGCGCCCATCCTCCAGGGTAATGAGGAACCGGCCGTCCTGACGCTCGATCGATGCGACGTACGTTTCATCGACGTCAGGGACCGCCCGTTGCTGGAACCAGAGTCCATAATCGATGAACGTCTGAATCGGCAGGGGATAGCCACGCGAATGGCCCGAGTCCCTGGCGAACTGCTCAAACCCGTAGTCCCGACGAGGATCGGAGAGGTTGGTCGCCCACCAGTGCGATCGGAGCAGCATGCCTTTCGGCATATGCTCGCGCCACATCTCCAACGTCCTGCCGAAGACGGCGACTCGCAGTCCTCGACCGAGGAGATGCGCCGCGGTGGACAGGCCGTAGGGACCCGCGCCGACCACCACAACGTCAAAGACAGGGCTCATGCGCCGTTCTTTCTCATGCGGGATGCCAACCCCTTAATGGCGCCGCGCGTGAAGGTCGTCGTGGCCTTGACCGCGGGAAGGGGATCCCTCCAGGACAGATAGTCGTAGGCCATGGGTTTCAGGAACGAGAGGCCGAACTGCAGAAGCGTCCGGACCGGAGAGGGGACTCCGGGCCTGCCGCGCTGCCGGAGGGCGGCGATCGTAGTGGCGATGTCTCCGCCCAGATGGCGAATCCAGCCGCCGATCCGATAGCCCGCGAGCCGCTCGATTGGGCCGCCGCTCGCCCATTGGTAGAGGAGATACGGGAAGTCGACGCCGGCCCGCACCGCGACCTCGACCGACGCGGAGAGCCGGGGGTTGATCTCCATTAGGTACGGGATGCCGTCGGCGCCACGGCGGAACTCGACCTCGGAGTAGCCCTCGAGGTTGATTTCGCGTACGAGCGCTTCGGCATGGCTACCAATATCGGGTGGAATGACAATGCTCTGGCGCAGGACCGAGTCCCCGCCGAGTGGCGTACTGGTCCGCCTTGCCCATTGGGCGAAGCGCGCGTACACCTCGCCATCCGCGTGCAGGAAACTCACCGCTTCGCGCCTTCCGGTGAGCAGTTGCTGGACAAGCGCGGCCTCCCCGAAGCGCGTCACCGCCTCGACCGCGCGACGTGCCTCCGCAGGAGTGACAACGAGTTCGGCACCGAGCCGTACTCCCTCCCGTCCGTTCCACAACCAGGACTCGCCCGGCTTGATCACAGCCGGGAGCCCAATTTCCTTCAGGGCCGCCGGCACCTCGTCGACCTCGCGAACGACCATCTCGCGTGGGACGTGCAGGCCGAGGCGTCGCGCGACCGCGAGTGTGCGCTCTTTGTTGACCGCGATCGCCAGCGCCGGTTCGTCCCCAAGCGCCAAGCGAACGCGTGGCTCGAGTCGCGCGCGATGCCGTCGCAGCAGTGCGATCGTGGCGTCGTTTGAGGCGATGAGCACTCGCGCACCGGTGCGCTCCAGCCAATGCTCGAGGATGCCCTCGTAGGCGTCCGTCCCTTCCTTGGCCGGAAACACCAACCCTCGCTGACACCAGCGCGACGCAAAGGCGGGGGCGTGATCGTGCGTTTCTGCCGCGGCGACCCCGAGCCCCCGCCGACCGAGGGACCGCACGGCCACGAGCGACTGCCGGAGCGACGCGTCGAGCACTAGAGCGTCGGATCTCACCACGGCCGAGCTGCCATGCTTCACTTGATTGCGCGTACCCGAAAAACGTGCTCCGCGGCAAGCCAATTGAGTGCCCGGTTTCGAACGAACGTCGCACTCGCTCGAGAGAGAAGCGCCCGTCCCACCAATCGCTCAATGCCGCGCCGGACGACGGTTTGTTTCATGGACAGAGAGTGGACAAGAAGGTCAAGCGGGCTGCTGAGCCATCCCCAGCCGTGGCAAATCCATGCCTCCGGTTCGAAGTTCAGGCCACGCAGAAGCCGCAGCCATGTGCTGCGGTAGAACCTACGGTAAGGTGCGTGGTGAACAGTTCCAGCGAAAGTCTCAGAAGAAGGGGCTGGTCTCGCGCGAAACCGGTACTTCACGAGGTGGTACGCCGGCCGCAACACCGCGACCACCCTGGGAACGACGCCATCCAAACGCCGGAGGGGGGAGCGTCCGTTGGGGATCGCGATCACCGCTCGACCTCCGGGTCTCAGTACCCTCCACACTTCGCGCAGTGCTTGCTCGTCGGACTCCAGGTACTCTAAGACCCCAAGCGACACCACCACGTCAAACGTGTTATCCGGAAATGGGATGTGTTCGATGTCCCCGACTCCGAATGGCTCGGATTCGCAGAGTTGTCGCGCCTGACGGATCATGGGCTCAGCGAGGTCAATGCCCCACACCGCGTACCCGCGTTTGATGAGCTTCGCAGCCATCACGCCCGCGCCGCAACCGGCCTCAAGGATCCTCGAGGATGGTGGAATCGCGGCCTCCACCATCTCCAGTGCGAACCGCTGGCGCGAGATCAGATGCTGACTGCTCAACGTCGGCTCGGGATTGGTGTAACAAGCCGCCCACTCCGGCGCTTGCTCGCTAAAGCGGTTCTTCACTTGGTGTTTCCAGCTTGTCATGACACGCATGCCTCTCGACAACGTCTCCACGCGTCCGACTGATAGCGGGGACGAGCAGATGCGCCACGGAAACACGGGAGGTTGGGGCGCATGAGCTTCGTCATAGCGCCCAGGCAGCATTGCAAGCCTGGTGCCAGCCCACATGGGGCGACTTCTGACACCATGGCCTCGACCCCCTTTTGCAGTGTTGCGCGAGCGCGACGCCAGGGGCGCGGACAGGCGGGCTGGGCGAGGAGCCCGGCGGCCCCTCGGGGTGGTCCGGCTCTTGCCCCCGGTGCTCAGCCGTGGGCGAAGTAGCGTCGTTATCCGAAACCGCAGAGTCCCGCAGCCACGCCAAGGCTCGAGCGCTGGATCGCTCGCTGCTTCGCGGCGTCGCCTGGACGGCGGCAGCCAAGTGGGCCAGCCAGGGGCTCGCCTGGGTATCCTGGCTGATCGTCGCCCGTTTGCTCACCCCGGAGGACTACGGCCTCGTGGGCATGGCCGCGATCTACCTCGGGCTCATCACGCTCCTCTCCGAATTTGGCCTGGGCACCGCCGTGCTGGCCGTCCGCGAGCTCAGTGTCGAGCAGCTCAACCAGCTGAACGGGCTGGCGGTACTCTTGGGGCTGGCCAGCCTGCTCGCGTCCTGCATCGTGGCGATTCCGTTGGGGCGTTTCTTCCACGCTCCCCAACTGCCGCTCGTCGTTGTGGCCATGAGTACGACCTTCGTCATCGCTTCGTTCAGGACCGTCCCGCTCGCGCTGCTGCAGCGCGACCTGCGCTTCAAGGCGCTCGCGTTCATCGACCTGAGCCAGGCGCTGGTGCTAGCCATCAGCATGGTCGGTCTTGCCGTCGCCGGGTTTCGGTACTGGACCCTCGTGTGCGGCGGAGTGCTGAGCGCGCTGATTTCGACAGGAGCGATTCTCAGGCTGCGGCACGTACGGTTCGCGTGGCCGCGGTGGAAATCCCTGAAGCCCGCGATCACGCTGAGTTCGAACGTCCTCATCTCCCGGCTATGCTGGTACGCCTCGGCGAACGCGGACTTTCTGGTAGCCGGGCGGATCCTGGGGAAGGCCGCTCTTGGCTTCTACAACGTGGGCTGGACGCTGTCCAACGTCCCGGTGGACAAGGTCACGGCGCTGGTCGGGCAGGTGACGCCCGCCTTTCTTTCGGCGGTGCAGACGGACCTGGCGGCGCTCCGGCGGTACCTCCTCCGAATTACGGAAGGCATCGCCTTGATCACGTTCCCCCTCGGCCTCGGCCTCGCCCTGGTGGCTCACGATTTCGTCCTCGTGGTCCTTGGCCCTAAGTGGAGCGCCAGTATCGCACCCCTGCGGGTCCTTGCCGCCTATGCGGCGTTCCGCTCGATCGTCCCACTCTTGCCTCAAGTGCTCCACACCATCAGGGATACCAGGTTCGAGATGTGGAACATGGTCGCCGCTGCGGTTGTCATGCCCACGAGCTTCTACCTCTGCGGGCAGCGATGGGGGACGGTCGGCCTCGCGCTGGCATGGGTGCTGGTGGATCCGCTCTTCGCCTTCGCGCTGTACTGGCGAACCTTCTCCAAGATCGAGCTGACCCCCAGGGCATACCTCGGCGCGCTGTGGCCTGCTCTGAGCGGCTCGGCCCTGATGGCAGCGGCGGTCCTCGCCGTCGGGGTATTCGGAGACAGCGAGTGGACCCCCGGGCTTCGGTTGGCTACCCAAATCGGCGTGGGCGTGCTCACCTACGGGCTTGCTTGTGTGATCCTGCACCGGGAGCGGTTCGAGGCATTTCGCGGCCTCGTCATAGCCGGCCGCCGAGAAACGGAGGGACGCCGGTGAACACCCGCCGGCTGCTCATCATCACGTATTACTTCGGTCTCGATGGCCCCGTCGGCGGCCTGCGCTGGTTGGGGATCGCGAAATACCTCGCCCGCCTCGGCTGGAGGATTTCCGTCGTCACCGGCGTTCCTCCAATCGTGAATGACGCGCCCATCGGTCCCGACGTGGAGTCGTGTCCGCGCCTCTGGACATTCAGCGACGGCTGGCGGCTGCTTCGGCGACTGGCCTTTGGGCCTTCGCTCGGGGGGTTCCCGAAAGCGTCGCGGGTCGGGAATCTGTCGCCGCCGCCAGGTCTGCTGCGCCAACTGGGTCGTGAGGTCGGGGCGTTCTTGACCTTTCCGGACGAGAGTCGGGGCTGGATGCTCCGCGCCGCGCTGCGCACGCGCGCCGTGATGCGGCGACTCCAGCCGCAGGTCGTGGTGAGCAGTGGCCCGCCGCACGCCGCCCATCTCGTGGCAAGACTCGCTACGATCGGGAGCGCGGTGCCGTGGTGGATTGACTTGCGCGATCCCTGGGCGGGACCGCTCTCGAAGATCTGGGAGTCGGATCGAATGCTGGGAAGCGGACTGTTTCGCGTCGTCGCCCCGCGTCTCGAACGCCTCGCCTTCCGGCCCGCCCAGGGGATCATTACCAACACTCATCAGCTTGCCGACGCGCTCGCGGGGCGGTATCCCCACATGCCCGTGGTGTGCGTTCCCAACGGCGTCGACACGGAATGCCTGCCCCCACCGGCTCGTGATCGGTATCCCGGCTTGGGAATCGCTTACGCCGGCTGGCTGTACACCGGCCGCGACCTCGGGCCGGTGGTGCAGGCGCTACGGGTCTTCTTGGAACGCCACCCGGAAGCAGCTCGGGCCGGTGCCAAACTGCGCGTGGCCGGTCAGGCGGACGCCGGTCACGCTCGGGCGTTCTACCGCGCCGTCGCCGCGGCCGGGATGGAGCAGTACGTAGAAGTGCTGGGCCCGCTCCCTCGCGCCGAGGCTCTCAACATGGTATCCCGTTCTCGCCTGGCCGTAGTCCTAGCGCAACAGCAGGAGCTCCAGATCCCAGCCAAGCTCTATGAGTCGGTCGCGATGGGCATACCCACGCTGGTTGTGGCGCCGGCGGACAGCGCCGCGGGGGTCGAGGGAGAGCGCGTCGGAGCCGTGGTTCGCGATGCCGCCGATGTCGAGGGAATTGCGTGCGTACTCGAGCGGCTCTGGCGGGACGGCTCGCGAGAGCGATCGTGCCCCGTGCCGATCACGTACGAGGCGATCGCTCCCCTGGTCGACCAGGTCCTTCAATCGCGAGGCCCACAGCGTCGTGGACCTCCGCGCTGACGTGGATCGCAGCGCCCTCGCTGTGTCTTCATCAGGACGAACACGTTGAAAGTCGGTCCCGTGACGGGCGCCGCCTGAGCGGTGGCGATGCCCACCGGGCTCGGGGGCGTGATGCTGACCATGGGCAGCTCGAGCGGGCGGCCGGTGTATATGCCGCTGACAATCGGGGAGCCGTAGAAGTCCTGGGCATTCTGCACCACGTAGCGGTCTCCCCTCTTGAGGATCCCCGAGACGTCCACGCTGACCGCACTCTGCTGCGCCCAATTGTAGACGATGATGTTGGCCCGACCGGGCTCATACTGGTTCGGGCGCACGACGATCTTGACCCCTGTGGGTGCGCTGCCTGCATACGTGCCCGGATCGGCGAACCCAGTCTCCGTCCGCCAGCCGTCGAAGGTGGTGACATCAGTGGTATCGTGGCGCCACACCACGGCTGCGGGGTCGCCGAAGAGCGTATTGTCGCTCCACCTCTGGTCGCTAGTTGTGCCAAGGTTCCACACCATGCCGCCAGCGGTGAAGTTGTATAGCGTGTTCCCCCTCACGGTAGCCGTGGCCCAAGCGCCCATCCGCCACCACCCGCCGACGAAATAATTGTTGGTGCAGACGACGTCTTGGTTCGTAACGGCGTTGTTGCCGATGTCGGCGGTCATCGTATTGGTGTAGTTGGTCCGGTAGGTGTAATTCTCATTGACGGTGATTCCCGACGCGGGAAAATTGCCACCAACGAGAATGTCGGCATCCCACGGTACGCCCCAGACGTAGTTGTTGAACGCGACGTTGCCTTCGAGATCAATGTTCTGGATATGATGCGGTGCGTCGTTGGCGTAGCAGTGAAAGCCGTACGCCCAATTGTCGAAGACGATGTTGTCTTTCAACAGCAACGTGCCGGTCTGACTCTTACAATAGATCCCGTGCGTCAGATTGTCGGTGCGTCCGTTGTTGTAGATGATGGAGCCGTTGACCTCGGCCCCGATTGCCTCGGGGTCGATGAAGATCCCGGCATCGGTCGCGTCATGAACGACCAAATTGATGAGCTTGGTCCCGGCTCCTTTGAGGTGGACGCCGTGGAGAACGCTCTGCTGGGGAGCGGGGTGCGTGACTTCAAAACCCCAAAACCAGGTGTACGCCCCAGTCACGAAGAGGATGTTCGTCACCGTCGCACGCTCACCGGGATACTGGCGCACCACGATGGGAGCGTCAGCCGTGCCCATCAGCGTGCTCGCGAAGCCCCTCGGGTCTACGGCGTTCGTATAAGTTCCGCCGCGCAACCAGATCGTGCTACCGGGCGTCACGGCAGCCGGGCCGGCCAGGGCCGTCGCTAAGTCCCACGGCTCGGTGAACGATCCATCGCCGGACGGAGAGCCGATCGGCGATACGTAAAAGGCCGGCGCCCGGTCGGCGGAGAGGTTGGCGCTTATACCCCGGGTTCCCGCGGTGTCTGTGGGCGCAACCGTGTCCCGCAGCGCGCAGGAGGCCAACAGCAGGAGAAGCGCGGCCACGAGGGGTACCAGGACCGGTCCGGAGCGGGACAGCACCTGCCCGGTGTGTGAGGCCATAAGCGGCGTCTGGGCCGCGCAACTTCCGGACCCCTGTCGCTACGTATGGCGACCCAACCCGGCGGGTTATGCAATTCCGCACCAGGTCAAGAGCTAGCTGGCCTGCGCGAATCTTCCGACGACGCTGGCGCGCCAGCGCCTCAGGCGTGGCAGCTTCGTTCCCCAGGTGCGACAGATGCTGCCCGGCGGCCACGTGGG
>DATHKX010000193.1:0-2540 GCA_035488835.1 Gemmatimonadales bacterium | reverse complement strand
GCCCTCACCCGCGACGCGCGTGTCGCGGTGCCGCTCATCGGCGGCGCCATGTTCCCATGCTCGAACCCGGAGCTCGTCGCCGCAGTGTCCGAGGGCGGTGGCATCGGCATCGTCCAACCATTGTCTATGGTGTACGTCCACGGCCATGGGTTGCGGGAGGGACTGCAGCTCATTCGCCGGCTCACCACGAAGCCGATCGGCATGAATGTGCTGATCGAGCAGTCCTCCCGGCTGTACCTCGAACGCATGGAGCGCTGGGTGGACGTGGCCATCGAGCAGGGCGTGCGGTTCTTCGTCACGTCGCTGGGGAAACCGCGCTGGGTGGTGGATCGCGTTGCCCAGGTCGGCGGCCTGGTGTACCACGACGTGACCGAGCGGAAGTGGGCGCTGAAGGGGCTCGACTCGGGCGTGCGCGGTCTGATCGCGGTAAACCGCCGCGCCGGCGGACATGCGGGACCGAAAAGCGCCGAGCAGCTGGTGGATGAGCTGGGTGATCTGGGCGTTCCCCTCGTGTGCGCCGGCGGGATCGGCGACGACGCCGGGTTCGTCGCGGCGCTCCGCATGGGCTACGCGGGCGCGCAGCTCGGCACCCGCTTCATCGCTACCACAGAATGCACGGCGCACCCCGACTACAAGCGCGCGATCGTGGAGGCCGACGAGGACGACATCGTGCTCACTGAGCGCGTCACCGGCGTGCCGCTCGCGGTGATCCGTACCCCCTACGTGGAGCGCGTGGGCACCAAGGCCGGCCCCATCGCCCGCTGGCTCTTGCGGCACCGCCGGACCAAGCATTTCATGCGCACCGTGTACGCGCTCAATTCGGCGTGGCGCCTGAAGCGCAGCCACGTCGCGGGACCGTCCTCGCGGGACTACTGGCAGGCGGGGAAGAGCGTGAGCGGCATCACGAGCGTCGAGCCCGCAGGAGAGATCGTGCGGCGGTTCGCGACGGCGGCGCGGGCGGCTAGTTCCGGTTCGGCACCAGCCGCCAGGTGACGCGACCGGGGATCGAATCGAGGACGACGAGCGTCTGCGCCTGCCCATCCGCCAGCGCGATGGGCCCCGTTGCGATCAGCGTGTCGGTCATGCCGGCGTGCGAGATCACGACGCTCCAGGTGCCCGGCGCGCCCTCGAAAAAGCGCGTCACGGCGCGGAAATTGAGAGGCTGCGCGCTCACCACCAGGCCGGAGCTGTCGGGCTGGGTACGCCAGGCGTCGATCGCCGGCGCCGCCGCCGCGTAGCTGGCGATCCGCAGCCGGCTGTGCCCAGCCGCCGTCAACGACCCAGTGTCGGCCACGATCACGGGCTCAACGGTATGCGTCGCCCCCGCCGTCGAGTCGATCGCGAACACGCTGTAGCCCACACTCTCCGTCGCCGCGAAATCGACAATCAGGCTGTGGGTCGTATCCGACGGCACGAGCACCAGCTCGTGCACGCCCGGCGAGAGGAACGTGGCACGACCCAGCTGGCCGAAAGCCAGGGTGCTCCCCCTTGCCCCGTCCACAAACACGGTGAGCGAGGGCCCCCCGCGAATCGCGTGCAGCACGCGAAGCGTCGATGCCTGAGGCAGCGCTGGACCACTGCCGTCGCTGCAGCCCGCCAGGCCGGCGGCCGCGGCCGCCAGCAGCCAGCTGCGCGCGCTCATGACCCCCGATCGACGACGTATACGTTGCGTTGTGCCGTCGGCACGATGATCAGGTCGAGGATGTTCACGTGCTCGGGCAGGCTCACCACGTAGGCGATCGCGTCCGCGACGTCGTCCGCGCTGAGCGGCTTGAACCCCTGGTACACCCCCGCAGCACGCTCCTTGTCGCCGTGGAAGCGGACTTCGGAGAACTCCGTCTCGACGAACCCCGGGTCCACCGCCGAGACACGGATCGGCGTGCCCGCGACGTCGAGATTCATGCCCTCGGTGAGTGCACGTACGCCGAACTTGGTCGCGTTGTACACGTTTCCCATCGGGTACGTCTGATGGCCGGCGGTCGAGCCGATGTTCACGACGTGGCCGCGGCGCCGGGCGACCATGTGCGGCATGATCGCCCGGCTCACGTAGAGCAGCCCCTTCAGGTTGGTGTCGATCATCCGATCCCAGTCCTCGGGATCGCCTTCGTGAATCTTCGCCAGCCCGCTCGCGAGCCCGGCGTTGTTGATCAGGACGTCCGGCACGCGACCGGCGCGCACCAGGGCCTCCGCGGTCCGGTTGACCGCAGCGCGGTCCCGCACGTCGACCACCGCGAGCGAAAGAGAGACCCGGTGCTCCGTGCCGAGCTCGGCCGCCAGCTGCTCCAGGCGGTCGGCTCGCCGCGCCCAGAGTACCAGGTCCGCCCCTTCGGCCGCGAACCGCCGGGCACACGCCTCGCCGATCCCCGAGCTCGCCCCGGTGACGAGAATCAGTTTCCCCTTGATCCTGTTCATACGCTCCGTCATCGCATGTTTCCGGTGTGCCCGAGGGAGAAACGGCCGGGTTGTGGCCATACGCAGAGTCCGTGCGGCTCCCGCCCCACTTTGATACGGTGCGTCAATTGCCCGCTCTCCGTATCGAA
>DATHKX010000192.1:0-6253 GCA_035488835.1 Gemmatimonadales bacterium | reverse complement strand
GGCCGCTATTACTGCCAACAATTCACCTCGGACGGCTTCAGCCGCGGGATCGCGTTCTTTCGGCAAGCGATCGACCAGGATCCCACGTTCGCCCTGGCCTACGCCTGGCTCTCGACGTGCTACGCCGCTCAGATCTCCATGGGGTACGCGTCGACCCTGGAGACGAACCCGCTCGCAAAAGCAACGGCCATGCGCGCTCTCGAGCTCGACTCGACGCTCGGTATGCCTTATGTGACGCTGGGGTATATCCGTCTCATCACGGACCTCGACTTCGATGGCCCAGACCGGGACTTCCGTCGCGCACTCGAGCTGTCCCCCGGAAGCTCGTGGATCCGCAGTTGGTACGCGGACTACCTCACATTCGCGGGCCGGGTCGACGAGGCCCTACGCCAGCGGCGGCTGGCCATCGATCTCGATCCGCTCGACGTGAGTACGAGCGCCGGTCTCGGCTGGGACTACTTCATGGCGCGTCGCTACGACGAGGCCATCGCCCAAGTGCAGCGCACGCTGCGGGTGGAACCCGGCTATTGGCTCGCGCTCGACTTTCTCAGCTTGAACTATTCGGCGAAAGGGATGCATGAGGCAGCCGTCTCGCAGTGTGACTCGATCATCGCGAGGGCTGACCCCAACGACCTTGGTGACTGCGGGTGGGTATACGGGAGGGCCGGGCAGAGACAGAAGGCTTTAGAGATTCTCCGGCGCCTGACTTCGCCCTCGCACGAGAGAGGGCCCGACGTCATGGGTGCCTGCTGGGTGTACCTTGGCCTCGGGGACCGGGATCACGCCATGGAATGGCTGCGCCGGGCGGTCCGGGAGCGTTCCCAGTTCCTGGTGTTCCTCAAGGGCCACCCGATGCTCGATCCGCTGCGGTCGGATCCGCGGTTCAAAGCGTTGCTGCTCGAGCTCGGGATCCCGTCGTAAGGATCCCGAGCACCACACCCAGTCTCTGCTCGCCGTAACCGTGCCCTTGGCGTTCACGGCCACAAGCGCCACCGCCCGGCGCGGGGCCGGGCGGGGCGTCGAATCCGCTCAATTCACTGCTTGCCTAGGATATGGCAGGGCTCGAAATCCCGATTGACTGTGACCTCCCCATTCGCATTGATGGTGACCTTTACGAGCAGCGTCCAATCGATCTTGGTGCCACTCACCTCGCTTACCATGATGAAAGGAGTGAGGTTGTAATGAAAACTGTAGCTGCCGGTTTCCCCGGCGGGAATCCGCTCAGTGTATGTCGCTTCTTGACCCGGCACAGCCGGATTCCAGATCCCCGTCTTGTCACCAACATTATGGTACCCGTCGAGAAATCGGACCTTAACGTAGACAAGCGATCCGTTGCCCGTGGTGACTATATGCCACCTCTGGAGAATAGGGCCAACCTCGTCGAACCAGTCGTCAACGCAGGGCGCGTAGTATTTGACGTCCCCAGGTGGCAGGTTCACGACCTGGTCGGTCCAGTCTGATGTGGCCGAGAAAGCCGGTAGTAGCGGGGCATCCGTCGCGACCGGCTGCCGCTCGCAGGCGACGAGGAACAGCGGGAGCAGCGTGAGGGGCAAGGCTCGCATACAAGACCTCCTGGGTGAGGGACGAGCTGGGTCGCGGGGGGACCGAGCCGCTTGAGCCGAATAACCCCGCCCGTACCTTTACCAGTATCGCGAGCCACCCTCACGCCGTTCTGAGGTGACTCTCATTCGCAGATGAGGCATGGTGATCGAGCTTCGAGTACTCGGGGCCTTGCGGTTGAGCGCGTCGGACGGGCGGGACCTTTCGGGTCTCGACCGCCAGCCCAAACGCATGGCCCTCCTCGCCTATCTCGCGGCGGCCAACCCGCACGGCCTGCAGCGGCGTGACACCCTCCTGGCGCTGTTCTGGCCCGAAGTCTCGGCGATCAAGGCCCGCGCCTCGCTGAGCCAGACCCTCTACAGCCTGCGCAACGCGCTGGGCGAGCAGGCCATCGTCACGCACGGCGACGACGAGGTCGGCGTCTCCCGCGACGTCGTGTGGTGCGACGCGCAGGCATTCGAGGCGGCGCTCGACGCGGATCGCCCGGATGATGCGCTGGCGCTTTACCGGGGCGAGTTACTCACCGGCTTCTTCCTGAGCGAGGCGCCGGAGTTCGAGCGTTGGGTGGAGCGCGAGCGGGAGCGGCTGCGGGGACGCGCGGCGGACGCCGCGTGGACGTGGGCCGAGGCGTGCGCCGCCGCGGGGGACACGGCGCAGGCGGTGCGCTGGGCGCGCTGGGCCGCCACCCTCGCGTCCGCGGACGAGGCGGTGATCCGCCGGTTGATGACCTTCCTCTCGAGACTGGGTGACCGCGCCGCCGCCCTGCGAGCGTATGAGGCGTTCGCGTTTCGGCTCACCCAGGAATACGAGCTCGAGCCATCGGCTGAGACGCGGGCGTTCGCGGAGGCCATGCGGCGTGAGCAGCCCACCGCGGCCGCACCAGCGCCGGTCGATCCGTCACCGGTAGGCGGCCCGGCACTGGGCCCCGAGGAGCGTGGCGCGCGACGGTCGCGCCCGCTCGTCCCCATGCTCCTTCTCGCCGCCCTGCTGACAGCGCTCGGTTTTGGCGTGCTGGTGCGGCGGCGCGGCGCAGCGGCGGCCACGTTTCGGCGCATCGCAGTGTTGCCACTCGAGAATCTGACGGGCGACACCGCCCAGGATTATTTCGTCGAGGGAATGCACGACGCGCTGGTGACGGAGCTGGCGAAAATCAGTGCGTTGAGCGTGATCTCGCGTACCTCCGTGCTCGGCTATCGCCACACGACGAAGACGGTTCCCCAGATCGCCCGCGAGCTGCACGTCGATGCCGTGGTGGAAGGCTCGGTGATCCTGGAAGGCGACAGCGTGCACATTACGGCCCAGCTGATCGCGGGGCGAGCGGACCGACACCTCTGGGCCGACACGTTCGTGAAGAGCCGGCGACACGTGCTGGCGCTGTATGCCGACGTGACGCGGGCGATCGCCGAGCACGTCCACGCCGTCCTGACACCCGGCGAGGTGGCGCGTCTTGGAGATGCACCGCCTGTCAACCCCGCCGCGTATGAGGCGCTGCTGAGAGCGGAGTTTCGTCTCACCCGGCGCACCGGGCCGGATCTCTACGCGTGCATTCGATATGCCGATCAGGCGATCGCCATCGAACCCGCCTACGCTCGTGCCTACGCCATCAAGGCTAGGTGCTACGACCTCATCACGTACTATGCGACTGCGGCTCCCGGCCCCTCCTTCGGACAGGCGAAGCTGGCGGCTAGAAAAGCGCTCGAGCTCGACGAAACGGTCGCAGAGGCCCACATCGCGCTGGGCTGGGCCTTGGCGACCAATGAATGGGACTGGTCCACCGCGGAGCGCGAGTTTAGGCGGGGTCTGGAGCTCGAGCCCCACTCGGGCGCGGGACATGCCACATACGCCTTCTTTTTATCCTGGTTGGGCATGCAGGAGGAGGCCATCGTCGAGGCCCGCCGAGCTGATCAGCTGGAGCCGTTGGTCCCCAGCGTCGCCCAAAACGTGGCCGTGGTCCTGTACGACGCTCGTCGCTTTGACGAGGCGGTTGTGCAGGCGCGCCGCGCCATCGAGATGGATTCGACCTTCTTCGTCGCGTATTTGCGTCTCGGGTTCGCTTACGCCGGCCAGGGCAAGTATCCGGAGGCCGTCGCGGCATTTGAGAGGTCGGTGCACCTCGCCCCGGGGTACGTCAGGCAAAAGGGGTTTCTCGGGTACATGTACGCGCGGGCGGGAAGAACGACAGACGCCCGCAAGATCCTGAACGAGCTGCTGGTCGTCGAACAGCGGACGTACGTCCCACCAACGTCGATTGCGATCCTGTACCTGGGACTGGATCGCCGGGAGGACGCGATCCAGTGGCTGGATCGAGGTTATGCCAGTCGTGATGGAGACATGGTACTGCTCAAAGTGTGGCCGATTCTCGACCCGCTGCGGGGCGAGCCGCGGTTTCAAGCGCTGCTTGGCAGGATGCGGTTCCCGGAGGAGCCCTTCAGGCGAGCATCAGCGGCCACGCCGTAACTCCCTCCTCCAGCACGAGTGGCTGCGCCGGGTGGCACGAGGGATCTGGCCTTGCGGCCTAAAAGTCGACGACCATGCCGACGCGAGCGCTTGTCGGAGGCTGATAGCCAATGACTGCCCCATAGTTCGAGTTTACCCCGGTGCGGTCGGGAGTCAGATAGTGTTTCTGATCGTACAGCACCGGCTTGCGCGGGCTGCCCACGTTGAAGACATCGATCAGGAGTCTGGGGCGAACTCGTTGCATCTGTGAAACGGGTAGTTCGAAGGCGCCGTGCAAGTCGAGCGACCAGATCGCGGGCGTGCGGCCGGCGGAACCCCGCGGGCTGATGAAGGTCCAGTAATTGCCGTAGGCCGATTGGCCCCCCTCGCTGCGTGGCGTTCCCGACGCGATCGTCAAGAAGCCTCCGAGCGTCACATTGGATCTGAAGCGATAGCTCGCGGCAAGTTTGAAGACATGCGTTCGGTCATTCGGCAAGAGACCGTAGGCGTTGGTCATGGCGTCGGGGACGTCGTACTGGGGCCCCGAGTTCGGTAACACGAGCATCATGTCGCTCGCATACATGCCGGTGTAATTGCCGACGTTGCGTGAGAGAACGTAGGAACCGAGCAGGTAGAGCGGGCCGGCGGTCGTACGTTCGAGGCTCAGCTCTAAGGCGGCATAGCGTTGCCGCGCCCGCGGCATCGCCGCGAGCAGCGATCGTCCGGGGTTGCCCATGCGGTAGAACGTGTCTCCCGGCAATATTCCATCTTCGATGACCCAGCGAAGAATGCGGTAGGTGCCGCGCGCGCCAAGCTTGTAATCAGTCCCAAGCCGTCGCTCGAAACCGATGCCGAACTGGTCGTAGGCCTGGCCAAGGAGATCGGGATTGGCGACGACAGGCGTAGAGGCCCGTTGCAGCACTACTTCGTTGCTGGAGTCTACGAGGGGGTTCTGCGGGAAGACCCGGTCCTGGGAGAAGCCTGTGCTGTTCCACCACTCCGCGCTGAGCGGTGGCACCTGTTCATAGAACCTCCCCGCGCTGGCGAATAGCCGTTCGGCGCCGGGCTCGGCGGGCTGAAACACGACGCCCAGGCGCGGGGCGAGCTCCCCGGGCACGGTGCGGGCGGGTCCCGTGCCTGAAATGTGTTGTGATTCCCAGCGGCGTCCGGCGTTGAGCCGAAGGCGCGGGGTCACTTCCCAGGAGTCCTGGACATACAAGGTAGGGACGCGGTTTCGGACGTTCGTTAGCAGGTAGCCTTCGAACCATTCGTACAAACTGTCCGCCTCGCGAGCCACCAGACCCCCATGGCTGCTGCCGACGTAGGCGTTCACTTCGTACTCGGCCCCCATCTTGATGGTGTGCTGGGTGCCGAGCAGGGTGACGCCGGTCCGAACCGCTGTGCGAGTCTCAAGGTAGTTGCTGTACCCGAAGACGCCTCCAGAGGAAGCATTGGTGACGTAGTCCTCGACTCTGATGTTGGACCGGAAGTCGGTAGAGCCCGACCGCGGGTACCACTCGTCCTCTCGCCGCAGCCGCGACACGGCCAGATGGAGCTCGGCGCGACGTCCGATCTGGTGCCGGACGGCCAGCCCAATGGCCTCGGAACCAGTGCTCGCCTTCGACAGGGCAGTCAGGGAGTCGGTCGTAAACGGCAAGACAGACTCTAGGCCGGTGCGATGGCTGGGATCGCCGAGCAGGGTCAGCGCCACGTCGGTTCCGGGTCGAGCACTCCAGGTGAGTTTGCCCGCGAAGAGGTGGTGCACCTCGCCGTCCCACCGGGCGGGAAGCAATCCAGTCGACTCCCGTCGCCGGGCGAACGTCGGGTTGTAGGCGACGGAGTACCAGAGGCGGTCGCGGCGCACCGGACCACTGAGACTCACGCCCAGGTCGTAGCTGTTGAAGTTGGCTACGTCCTGCTCGTATATCCCGACTCTGGGACCCGTCCGCAGCCGGTCGCCGGTATAGAATCCCAGCAGCTGTCCGTGAAACTCGTTACTCCCTGAAGGGGTCACCACGTTGACGACCGCGCTCAACGCCCGGCCATACTCGGCCTCGTAGCCGCCCGTTGTGACTTGTATTTCCCGCACGAAGTTGAAGGGAAGGTCGACGCTGGTGCCGGCCCCCACCGTGACGTCCATCCCATCGACGAAAAACGCATTCTCCAGTCCGGTCGAGCCTCCAATGTTCACGCCGTCGCCATAGAAGCTCACGTTTGCCTGGGGCACATACGCTATCAGCGAACGGAAGCTCCGGTC